>NZ_JAAGMD010000529.1 GCF_010548465.1 Streptomyces sp. SID14436
GCGGGGCGCCTGGCACCGGGCGGGCGGACTGCACCGTGCCCGCCCCCACCCCGGCAGCCCGCTGGCCGCGCTCGGCCCGCAGGAGCGGCTGGTCGTGGTGCTGCGGCTCTACGAGGGGGTCGCCGAGGAGCAGACGGCGGCGCTGCTCGGGCTGTCCTCGGAACGGGTCCGGGTGCTGTGCGTCCGCGCGACGGCGACCCTGCTGCGCCGCCCGGCCGCGCCGCCCGCCGCGGTCGGGGGCGT
>NZ_JAAGMD010000575.1 GCF_010548465.1 Streptomyces sp. SID14436
CCGCGGCGGCTGCCGAAGGGGCGGGGACGGCGGTGGGCGCCTCCCCTGTGCGGGCCGCCGGTCCCCGTCCGGGGCCGGCCGGGTGCGGGACGCCGGGACCTGGTCCGGACACGTGTGCGCGGCGCACCGCGCGGGCCTCCTGCCAGAAACCGGTGAGGGTCCGGCCGCGGCCGATCTCCCACACCTCGTCCACCCCGGTGTCCAGCAGGTGGTTCATGGTCTCCGACCAGCGGACCCGCGAGCGGATCTGCCGGCCGAGCAGGTCGGCGACCGGCGCGTTCCGGGGGTAGGGCCGGGCCGTCACGTTGGCGATCACGGGCAGGCGCGGGGGCGCGAGCTCCACCCCGGCCAGGGTGTCCGCGAACCGCCGGGCCGCCGGGGCCATGTCGCGGGAGTGGAAGGCGGCGCTCACCGGCAGGGGCACGCACCGCACCGCCGGGAGGGCGGTGGTGAGCAGGCGGGTGACCGCCGACACGCCCTCGGGCGAGCCGGAGATCACCACCTGCGTCGGCGCGTTGTCGTTGGCGATCTCGACGTCCTCGCGGCCGGCGTCCGCGAGGAGTCGTTCCACCTCGGTGAGGCCGGCGCCGACGACGGCGGCCATGGCGCCGCCGTCCGCCTCGCCCATCAGCCGGCCGCGTTCGGCGACCAGCCGCAGTCCGGTGGCGAAGTCCAGGACCCCGGCCGCCATGAGCGCGTTGAGTTCGCCGAGGCTGTGCCCGGCGACCACGTCGGGCTCGCCCCGCTCGGCGCGCTGCGCCAGGTAGGTCAGCGCGTGGACGGTGAACAGGGCCGGCTGCGCGTACCGGGTGAGCCGCAGCCGGTCGCCGTCGTCGCGCAGGCACAGGTCCCGGACCGAGTAACCGAGGATGTCGTCGGCGAGGGCGCAGTGGTCGGGGAAGGCGTCGAACACGTCGGCGCCCATGCCCCGGCGCTGGCTGCCCTGCCCGGCGAAGAGCAACGCGCGCACGGCGTCAGAGCTGACGGGGGACGAGGAGGGTGTCGGTGACGCCGCCGGGCACGAACGCGTCCGCGCCGGTGCCGCCGCCCTTCTCCGGGGAGATCATCTGCCGTTCGACCAGCTTGCGGAACTTCGGGTCGCGGTCGGGAAGGTTGCGCAGCTCCTCCCACGCCTCGTAGGAGGAGAGGTGGATCAGCATGTGCAGCCGGTCCATCGCGCCGAAGGTCTCCTCGTACAGGTAGGAGGTCACCTTGCCGCGCATGTTCTCGTTGACGTAGTTCTGCCAGGCGAAGGCGTAGTAGCGGGCCTCCTTGCGCATCGGGTACCGGGCCTGGGCGACGCGGTGCACCATCAGCGGGGCGTTGGCGGAGTTGAGCTGCTCCTCCGGCGGCACCGAGGTCTGCCGCCAGGCCTCGGGCACCCACGCCTCGTGGTGGTCGTCCTCGCCGTAGTCCAGGCCGTGCTGGGGCACCAGGATGTGCTCGGTGATGCTGCCCTGCACGACCGCGTTGCCCCAGCTGCCGAAGCCGCGGTCGTCGGCGACCACGTCGTCGTTGAGCAGGATCTTGGTGGTCTCGTCGTGGTCGACCATCTCCAGGCTGGCCGCGTAGTCGGCCGGGCTCTTCATGTTGATGAACCAGTGGTGCTTGGCCTGGTCGCCGAACGCCTTCTGGAAGAAGAAGAACGTCATGCCGTTGAGGTCGGCCTTGTTCATGTGCTTGAGGACCTCGGCCACGAAATTCAGGCCCTCTTGTTCATGTCCCGGCTTGAAATGCGCGTAACGCGAGATGATGAATCCCGCATTGCCCGAGTGCAGCAGTTCGCTTTCAGGCCGGTCGACCTGATGGCGGGCCGGCCTCATAATGTCGGTCACCGCGACCTCCGCTCTTCGTCGGATCGGATGTGCCGACCTTAGGAGGAGCGGGGATCGCGGCGACGCACAGTTTTGCGCAGACGCCCCTCAGCGTTCTTCGTCGAGGGCCTTTTCCTTCTCCGGCACGTCCTGGGCGGGCCCGTCCTCGGGCGGGGTGGACTCGGGCATCAGCAGGGACAGGACGAGTGCGAGCACGGCGAACGGCACGACGGTCAGGAACACCGCGGCGAGCGCCTCCCCGTACGCGCCGACGACGACGTCCCGTTGCTCGCGGGCCAGCCCCCTGATGGCGTCGATGCTGCCCAGGGACGCCTCGTCGAGGCCGCCGGCCGGCCCGGCCCGGTCCTCCAGCAGCGCGGCGAACCGACTGTTGAGGACGGCGCCGAGGAGCGCCACGCCGACGGCGGAGCCGAGCCGCTGGAAGAAGCTGACGGCGGCGGTCGCCGCACCGATGTCCGCCGGGGCCACGACGCCCTGGACGGCGGTGATGACCGGCTGGAGGGTGAAGCCCGCGCCGATGCCGAAGACGAAGCCGAGCAGGATGATCAGCCAGCTGGGGGTGTCCGCCCGGATGAAGCCCAGCGGCAGCATGGTGACCACGAGCAGGACGGCGCCGGCCACGGGGAAGACCTTGAAGCGGCCCGTGGCGCTCATCCGGTTGCCCGCGTGGATGGAGGCGAAGCCGACGCCCATCATGGTGGGGACGACAGCGAGCCCCGCGGTGAACGGCGACATGCCCTTCACGGCCTGGAAGTACACGGGCAGGAACACCACCCCCGTGAACAGGGCGAGGCCGGCGATCATGCTGTAGGCGGAGCCGAGGGAGAACAGCCGCAGCTTGAACAGCACCATGGGTACCACGGGTTCGGCGGCCCGCCGTTCCACCAGCACCAGCACCACGCTCAGCACGAGGGTCACAGCCACCAGTCCGAGCGCCAGCGGGTCGGTCCACCCGCGCTCGCCCCCGGCCCAGGACAGGTAGAGCAGCAGCGGGGTGGTGGCGGCGATGACCAGGGTGGCGCCGAGGTAGTCCACGGTGCGGCTGCGGCGCTCGGCGGTGATGCCGCGCAGGGCCGAGGCGGTGACGACGAGGGAGAGCAGGCCCAGCGGCACGTTGATCAGGAAGATCCACCGCCAGCCGATCGCGTCGACGAGGCCGCCGCCGACGAGGGGGCCGGCGAGGGTGGCGATGCCGAACACCCCGGCGACCATGCCCTGGTAGCGGCCCCGGTCCCGGACCGGGACCACGTCGGCGATCACCGACAGGGCGAGCGCGTACAGCGCTCCGGCGCCGAGGCCCTGCACCGCGCGGGCGGCGATCAGCTGGGTGATCTCCTGGGCCACGCCGCACAGCGCCGAGCCCACGATGAAGACGCTGGTCGCCACGACGAAGACGATGCGGCGCCCGAACTGGTCGGAGACCTTGCCCCAGACGGGGGTGCTCGCCATCGAGGTCAGCAGGTAGGCGGTGATCACCCAGGCCAGGTTCTCCAGGCCGCCCACGTCGCTGACGATGCTGGGCAGGGCCGTGCTCACCACGGTCTGGTCCAGCGCGGACAGCAGCAGGCCGGTCATCACGCCGATGATGGCGCGGTTGATCTGCCGCTTGCTCAGTTCCGGCCCGGAGGAGACCGGTGGGTTCGACGTCGTCATGGGCTGTCGAGAGCCCGGCCCGTGCGGGCCCGGTCCCCCGTCCCCCTTCCTGTTCCGAGCCCCGCGGGTCTCCCCGCTCGGCTCACCGATGTGCTTCTTCCGTGGTGCTGCAAGGCGGCCGGCCGGTGGTCCGACGGCCGCCCGGCCGCGCCGTCTTCGGGGCGTGGCACTGGCGCGGGACGATACCTTCCGCACCGGACGACCGTACGGATTTCACGGCCATCGGATCGTGTCCGCCGAGAGATGTCTCATAACGTCCACCCGGGGTCGGTCAGGGGTTTGATCACCGGAAAGCCAGACGCAGCGCGGCCCGTGGCGCCGGTCCGTCGGCCGGCGGGCCGTCGGGGGCCGTCGGTCCGTCGGGGGCCGTCGGTCCGTCGGGGGCCGAAAGGCCGTCGGGCCGGTCCAGCCACAGCCGACGCCGGTCGAAGGCGATCGGCGGCCTGCTCCTGCGGCGTTCACCGGCCGCCTCCAGCTGGGCGGGCGGGGCCTCGGCGACCACGACGTGCGCGTTGGTGCCGCCGAAGCCGAAGGAACTCACCCCGGCCACCCGGGGCCTGCCGGGCAGCGGCCAGTCCCGGGCCCCGGTGGCCAGGGCGAACGGCGAATCGTCCAGGTCCAGGCGGGGGTTGGGCGTCTCGCAGTGCAGGGTGGGCGGCACCGTGCCGTGCCGCACCGCGAGCAGCGCCTTCAGCAGACCGGCCGCCCCGGCCGCGTGCAGCAGGTGGCCCACGTTCGTCTTGACGGAGCCGAGCAGGCAGGGGCCGTCGCGGTGGTCGCGGTCCTCGTCGAAGACGGTGCGCAGGGCCCGGAACTCCAGCGGGTCGCCGATCGCGGTGCCGGTGCCGTGCGCCTCGATCATGCCGACCTCTGCGGGTTTGCGTCCGGCGTCGCGCAGGGCCCGCCGAACCGCGGCGGCCTGGGCGGCCGGATTCGGCGTCGTGAGGCCCATGGTGCGGCCGTCGTTGGTGACGGCGGAGCCCTCGATGACGCCGTGCACCGGGTCACCGTCCCGCAGCGCCGCGTGCAGCGGTTTGAGCAGCAGCACGACGCTGCCCTCACCGGGGACGAAGCCGTCGGCGCGCCGGTCGAAGGCGGCACAGCGGCCGGTGGGCGACAGCGCGCCCGCGGCCGAGAACTCCAGGTACGGGCTCTCGTCCAGCAGCACGCTGCTGCCTCCGGCGATCGCCGCCTCACTCTCCCCGCTGCGCAGGCTCTGGCAGGCCAGGTGGACGGCCACCAGGGACGAGGAGCAGGCGCTGTCCACGACGAGGTGCGGGCCGCGCAGATCGAAGTGCTGGCCGACGTGCGAGGCGACGAAGTTCGGGTCCGACTCGGGGACTTCGGCCCGTATCCCGCCGCGCGCCGCGTAGTTGGTGCCGCGGGCTCCGGCGAACACGCCCACGTCCCGTCCGGCGAGCTCGGGGCCTTCCAGGCCGGCGTCGCGCAGACAGTCGGCGGTGGTCTCCAGGAACAACCTGATGGTGGGGTCGAGACAGCGGGCCTGCTCGTCGGTGAGCCCGAAGTGGCCCGCGTCGAACTCCTCGATGCCGTCGACGAATCCGCCCCACTTGCCGACGGTGCGACCGGGCTGCTGGGCGGGCCGGTGGAAGCGGGAGGCGTCCCAGCGCTCGGGCGGCACCTCACCGACGGCGAGGTGGCCCGCCGTCAGGTTGCGCCAGAACGTGGCCACGTCCGGCGCCCCGGGCAGCCGGCACGCCATGCCGATCACGGCGATGGTGTCCCGGTCTGGTTCGGGGGCGGGCAGGCGCGGGGCGGCGGCGGGCGTCCGGGCCGCCGGGGTGTCGTGCGCGACCGCTTGCGGTGGGTGGGGCGTGCTGTGCGGCGTGGTTGCGACGGTGGAGGGCGTGACGGTGAGGGCGGGTGCGCCGTCGGACCGGGGCGGTGCCGTCGCGGAACCGTCGTCCGTCGCGGGCGCGCCGGACGGCTCCGTCCGGTCGGCGGCGGCCAGTTCCGGCAGCAGGGCGTGCAGCCGGTCGGTGAGCGTGCGCAGCGTGCTGTGTTCGAGCAGGAGGGTCGGGTCGAGGGCCCGGCCGACGTGCTGCTCGATGGCGTCCAGGAGTTCGCCGAGCATCACCGACTCCACGCCCAGTTCGGCGAATTCGGCGGTGGGGTCGAAGTCCGCGGCCGGGATGCCGACGACGCCGGCGAAGATGTCGGCCAGCCAGCCGGGGACGGGCCGCTGCCCGGCCGCCCCCGTGGGCGCGGGG
>NZ_JAAGMD010000724.1 GCF_010548465.1 Streptomyces sp. SID14436
GGCCGTCGCAGAGCAGGCCGTCCACGGCCAGATGGAGCACCGCGTCCCCGTCCGGCAGGCGGGTCACCTCCAGTTCGTGCAGCGGCCCGTCGCCGGCCGTGTAGCGGCGCCGGGACAGCCGGGCCCGGACCTCGGCCGGGTCGTGGCCGGCCGGGTGCACCGGCACGGGCGTGTCCCCGCCGGGCCCGATCCGCAGCCGGCCG
>NZ_JAAGMD010000725.1 GCF_010548465.1 Streptomyces sp. SID14436
AGGAGCGGGGCCTGGCGGCCCCGCTGTCGCATGCTCAGGTGTCATGCCTGGCGGCATGACGGTGGGGTGTCGGGTGGGTTCGGGTTCCCTGCCCTGCCGGGCAGGTTCGGGGGCAGTGCGTCTCGGCGCCTACGGCGCCGTGATGTCGTAAGGGTTTTTTAGACAGTTATCCGGTTCCTCTCCCCCACTGTCGTACCTGGGTAGATGCACTTTGGCCCTGACAGGCCAACAGAACGGGGCCGCGAGGCATGCCTGCCGGCATGTGCGGTTTCTTGCAGCCCCCGCTGCCGCGGGGGCACGTCTTCATCGGTTTTGGAGTGCGTTGTCAGACCCGGCCTGTATGTTCCGGAAGTTGTTGGCCCGTCTGGAATGAGCCCCGAATACCACTGGTGGGGCGTGGAGGGGTAATGAGCTGTGCCTGTCAGCCAACATGTTGCCGCTCGGAGGATCATTACCGCTGCTCTGCGGGCTGGTGCGGCGTGGATCAACCGGGTTTTCGGCGAGCTGGCCTGGGACCACGAGGCCCGCAAGCTGCCCGGAGCCACCGAGGCCGAGATCGCCGACGCCGACGCCGCCCTGCTGACCCGGGCCCACGCCGGCCCCGACCGGCCAAGGACGGGCAAGGCAGCGAAGGACCGCCGGGTAGCGGCCCGCACCAAGGCCGCCCGCCCGTCCACGCCTCTGCCCCCAGCGGCTCCTAAGCCGAAGCCTGCGGACAAGGCCGCTCCCGAGGGGCCAGCCGAGTCGGAGGAGCTGGCCGAGGTGATCCCGCTCAGCCTGTTCGACCCGCTGGAGAACCCCTGGAGGCGTTCATGACGATGCCGGACACCGTGGACGCGGACGCCGCCCGGCATCTGACCACCAGGGAGGGCTGGCGCGCGTTCGCCTCGCAGCGGCCGTCGGTGCCCGCGCTGCTGAGCGAGGACGAGTACGCGGCCCTGTCCGGCCTGGATCATCACGCCCGTCTACTGGTGGTGGCGACCTCGACGGTCCGGCGCACGGTGACCAGCGGCCGTCGGCTCATTCTGCTGAACCGGCACGCGGTCAGCGCCCGCCGCGGCCTGATCGTCTCCGGTCCGGCCGGGACCGGGAAGACCATCGCGATCACCCAGCTCGGCCTCGCCTACGAACTCCAGGACCGGGCAAGGCACCCAGGCGTCGACGACCGCATCCCCGTCGTCTATGTCACCGTCCCGCCGGCTGCGACTCCTCGCATGATCGCGGCGGAGTTCGCCCGTTTCCTGGGCCTGCCCACGACCCGCCGGTTCAACATCACCAACATCATCGACTCGGTCGTCGGAGTCTGCACCAAGGCCCGCACCGGGCTCGTCTTGGTCGACGAGCTGCACAACATCTCGCTGACCACCCGCCACGGCGCCGAAGTCGCCGACACCCTAAAGTACTTCTCCGAAGGCATCGCCGCCACGTTCATCTACGTCGGCATCGGCATCGAGCACAGCAGCCTGCTCTCCGGCACCCGCGGTGCCCAGATCGCCGGACGCTTCACCCTGATCCCGACCCACCCCTTCCCCTACGGCCAGGAGTGGAAAGGGCTGGTCAGCACTATGGAAAGGACGCTGCTGCTGCACCGCTACGCTCCCGGCACACTGGTCAAGCTCGATCGCCTCCTGCACAAACGGACCGACGGCATGATCGGCGCACTCTCCCACCAGATCCGCGGAGCCGCGATCGACGCGGTCCTCACCGGCACCGAGCAGATCACCCAGGACAGTCTGGAGGCCGTTCCGCTCGACGTCGCCGCAGAGTCCCCCGGCTGCTGACCGACGCGAGGGACAAGTGGTGACCAGGACGCCCCACGGCACCACCCCGATCAGGCAACTTCCCTTCCAACCCCGACCTCGAACAGGCGAGGGACGCACCGCGTTCATCGAGCGTCTGGCCCCCGCGAACATCCTGAAGCCCAGCTACCTGCGCGCCTACCTGCGAGACCCCAACTCCCCGAAGACGGTCCCGTCCTGGGAGCGCCTGGCCGCAGTCACTGGCCGCGACGCAGTCCTCCTGCAAGAAGTCCTCGAACGGAAGCAGTGCGTCGAGTGCGGCAGACCCCTACCGATCGGGGACTACCTCACTGCACGTCGGCGATGCTCACAAGCCTGCCGCCAGAAGAGCTACCGCAAGCGCCATCCCAAGCCGCTGAAGTCCATACGGATCACCAACTGTCAGGAGTGCGGCAAGGGGCTCTCCTACCATCGGCAACCGCGTCAGTACTGTTCACCGGCATGCCGGCAAGCCGCCTACCGCAGGCGGATGAACACAGCGTTCCCGCCGCAGATCCGGGCCAAGAACTGCCGAGCCTGCGAGGCCCCCTCATCTCCGGCCCCACCACCAAGATCTACTGCTCGAAGCACTGCGCCCGCTGGGCCTACATGACGCGACGCATCGATCGCGGACTCCCACCCCTGCCCCAGCCCGGCCGCCGACATTCCTCGGGGCATCCAACCGGACTGCTGCGTCGTCTGCGGAACGCCACTCACTTTGGGCGCCACCGGACAGGTCCGGCTGACCTGCTCAGGCTCCTGTCGAGCAAAGCGCTCCTACTGGCGCAAGAAAGAGAAGCTCGCTACTACCAAGGGACGCCCGGGCGGCGAAGCCATCGCCGAGGTGCCCTACAACATGAGCAGTGCCATGGCCTCGATGTACTTGCCGAGGCAGCCTCGGGCCATCTGACTAGCGCACCTGAGTGAGCGCCTGGGTGATCGAGGCGCCAGAGCTGACAGCGGGCTGCCGAGCTGGAGTACGTCAATGCTGGAAGGCGTCCACCATCACGGCCGTAATGCGCAAGATCTGAGTCCCGACGTGAGCTCGTGAGCACAGAGCGAGCTCCGGCATGGCTCTGGGAGACCCGCGCCGCGGTCGAGCGAGCCAGTAGCGCACCTGCTCGGCACGCGTGACATCCGGCCACGAACGAGCAGTCCTCAGCCTCGCCGCCGCCCGCATCGACGGAGCCACCACCTGGCGCACCTTCCGCTCGGTGGTCCTCGCGATGAGCCACAACGCCCTGGTCACCGTCTCGCTTCTCAGCTTCGGCTTCACGACTGCGGGCGCAGGGCTTCTTGTCATGGCTCCGTGCCGTGGTGGAGGATCAGCGTGGTCGGTCGGGCCCCCAGAGGGGGAGGACAAGAGGGGGCGGCTATCTACGCGCTGGTCGTCAATGTGCTCGTCGGGCTGGTGACCAGCCTTATCGGCGGTGCGCTCGTGTGGCTGTGGGAACGGGGCAAGCGCAGGCGCACGCTGTGGCGCACTGCACGGTTCTTTGGCATGGTGCCGGGCGAGAGCTGTCTGATCATCATCGGCAACAAGCACCATGTGCCAGGGGTCGCGACGCACAAGGAGATCCGTGCCCTGATCGAGGTGGCGACCTTGGCGAGCCATGTCGGCTGCGATGTCGTTACCGAGTCCAGCGACAACTTCCGCGGAAGCAACGACACCAAGACCGAGTTCTGCATCGGCGGCCCCATGGGCGATGCCAATGTGCGCACCGGCGGGCATCTGAGGGCCCACGTGCCGGGTGTCACCATTCTCCCGTACGGCACCGGCCCGGATTCCGTGGCGTTCGTCGTCGGCGGCCAGCGTTACGGTTTCGACCGCGGCAACGTGGAGTACGCCGTGGTGGCCAAGTTCAGGCCGCCGGAATCCACGCGGCCCGTCTTTCTGGTGTGCGGCCACACGTCCTTGACGAATCAGGCGGCGATCCACTTCCTCAAACGCAACCATCGTGAGGTCGCCGCATCGCTCGGCACGGTCGATCGCTTCTGCGTCGTGATCAAGGTTTCCGACATCGCGACGTACGGATTTCAGCGAGCGTCGTTTGAGCGGGACGTGACCGCGGAGGCTTTCGCGGCGCACTGATCGCCGGGGCGGGCCGGCCGGCGAGGGGCGTTACCGCACTTCCCCGAGCACGATCTTCGCCGCCGCGTCCCAGGTGACGCGCGCGGCGAGGTGGCTGCGGACGGCCGCCATACGAGCGAAAGTCGACTCTCTGTAGTTCAGGCACTTCTCGATCCGCGCGGCCCACTCCGCGGCGTCGTCGGCGTCCTGTTTGGTGACTGGGACGATCAATTCTTCGGCCAGTTCCGAGAGTTCGCCGTTCAATGTGTCGCGCAGCAGGTTCGCCAATCCGCTGTTCGCACTCACGAGGAGCGGCACGCCCCGGATGATGGCCTCCACCCCGGTCAGCCCGAACCCCTCCGAACGCGACGGCATGATGACGAGGCTGGCCCGGGTCAGGTCCGCCTCCAGTAGGCGCCGCTCCCTGGCGTACGCACGCACGACCACCTCGAGACCTGGTGTCTGTGACCATCTGAGGATCTCTTCGCGCTGGCTGTCGGCCGTCTCCGGCGGAGCCCCGCGGACGACCAACTCGATCGGTTCGGTCGACGCCTTGGCGTGGACCAGCCCACAGGCGCGTGCCGCCAGGTCGACTCCCTTGAGACGGGCGTCCTCCGTGCGGCCGACCAACAGCACCTTGAGCGGACTGCCGCGAGGGGGCGTGCGCGCCGCGGAAGCCCCGTGAGGCACGTCGAAGCCGGGGTCGATCTGCAAGGGTTCAAGCCCGCAGCTGTCGCCCACTTCCGTGAGGAAGCGGTTCCACAGACGGGGGCCCACCGCCAGAAGCCGGTGGGCCGTGGCCCCCAACTCTCTTTCGATCTCTGTACGTTCTTCCGCCCGGGCCGCACGGTCGGTCGTATCGTCGAGCTTGTGCCATTCGATCTCGTCCGGCGCCATGTGGACGATGTGCAGCCGACGCGCCCCCGGGAAGAAGTCCTCCTGCAGGTGCATCGCGGCCGGACCGGTGATGCGTGCGTGACCGATGATGAGGTCCGGGACCACTCCCGGCGGCAGGCTCGGACGGCGGGTGAGCCTGCCGTACTCGGGTGCTCCCGGGGCGCCCGTGTGACAGAGCAGTGTCACGTCCTTCGCCGCCGCGTCGGCGATCTCGGACTCGTCCGCCTCGACGACGATGCAGAAGACTCTCGCGCCTGCCGCGGCGAGCGCCACACACAGATGGCGATTGAAGGTGCTCAGCCCTCCGTGGGCCGACGACCACTCGGTCGCGACAACCAGAACGGTGTCGTGGTCGGACAGGATCCGGGAGACGATCTGCTCCGCCGACCGTGTCCCTTCGGAGTGCTCGGGGGCAGGCCCTGGCCTCGTGTCAGGTGCTCGCCCGGGGCCGATGGCGCCGGTCTGCGCCAGAGCCCGCAGCAGGGGGCCAGGCGTGGCGTGCCCGAGGAATCCTTCATCCCGCAGCAGTTCGTCGAGTATGTGACCCGCCGCCGCATGGGTGGCGACGTGGGCACGGATGTAGGGGTCCGCCGCGGCCCAGTCCCGGTCACCGGAGGCGGCGACGGGCACGAGTTGCGCCAGGCACCGTGCCATGGCGCGGTGCCTGCCGGTGCCGTCGTGGTCGTCGTGGAGCAGGTATTCCACCAGGGTCTGGTGGTAGAGGCGGTACACCGTGCCCTCGGGCCCCTGAGCCTGGCTGATGAGGACTTTGCCCTGTTCGAGGATCCACCGGACGTCGTCGTCCCCGAACGGCTCCTGCGCCAGCGCCTTGGCGAGCGGGGCCCACAGCCAGCGTGGGAGTCCGGGTCCCTGCGCGTAGGCGAGCGGAAGCAGAAGGCGAAGCGCTCGGTCCTTGTTCGGGCCGAGCCGGTCCAGGTACATGGCGAACAGCTCGTACGCGGTGCGAGGCAGCGACTGAAGGCCGCCGGGCGGGAGAGGGGCCTGGAGCAAGGCGCGTACCGTCAACTGCGCGACGAGAAAGGAGTGCCCTGCTTGACGCGCCACATCTGCTGCAAAGGCCTCGGCCGGGACGAGGTCCGGTAGGGCGGCCAGCGTGTTCTCGTCGTCGGCCAGCAATCTCATGACGTAGAGTCGGAGGTCGTGTTCGTCCTGATACGGCGCTGCGTCCAGGTCGATGATCTGTACGTCTTCTCCGAGCGCCGCGAGCAGCATCCGCCGTGTCCCGACCAGGAGGCGGACCTTCGGCAGGGCGCCGAGCGGGAGGACGACGTCGGTGATGATGCCGCGGCTTTCGATCGCCTCGTCGAGCGCGTCGAGCACGACCACGAGCGGCTCGGTGCGATCGCGGAGCGCGCCGAACAGGATCTGAGGATCGGACCCGCGCAGGCCCAGGGCAGCGGACAGGTCCGCGACGACATCCGCGGCGGTGGCCCCTCGGCAGCTCATCGGAATCCCGACCAGGCCCGTCGGCGGCAGGACGTCGGGCGGGACGTTCAACCGGGCCGAGCTGTCCGGGTCTAGGAGAGCCAGGACCCGGCCGAGGAGAGCGGATTTTCCGGAACCGGGGTCGCCGGTGACGACGAGTGGGGAAGGGGCACGGCTCTCGCCCCGCAACCAGGCGGCCACCGTGGTCAACGCCGCGGTACGGCCCACAAAGTGGTCGCCCTGGTCCGAGCCGTGGGGCACGCCCCGGCTGCGCGGCATGAAGTGGTCGTCCAGGTCCTGGCGGAGCCGAACGACGTTCCTGATGTCCACGTGCGTAGTCGGCGCGTCTCTGGGCGTGTAGAGGGGGTTGGGGAAGAACGGTCCGGCACCCTCACGTCCCACGCCCACGGCACGCACCCGCTGGCCCGAACCGCGCATCTCGAAAGAGGCATTGACCTGCTCGGTCACCTCCCGCACTCCCAAGTACCGCTGGTGCGCGGGGGCGTAAGGGTGGGTCAGCACCTCTTCCAGGACATCCACGAAGGCTCCGGCCCGGTCATGAGAGCCGTCCTGAGCCGAGGTCAGCACCCAGCTGCCCGGTCTCCGCGTCACCGCGTGACGCGTCTGCGCAGCTTGTAGGGCCGTGTTCCGGCCGGCTGTCCCCGACCAACAGGCGTCGAGGACGACGAGCGTGTGACCAGCCAGACTGTCGGTCACCCCGGTGACCAAGTCCTCGCTCGGGATGGCCGTGTGCAGGAAGCCGGGCCTGCTGTCGGAGCAGAGAAGGTAGTGCTGGTCGTCGTCCACGAAGCCGTGGCCGACGAAGTAGGCGAGGGCCACGTCGTCCGGACCGAGCTGGGCGCGTTCGCTCCACTCCCCCATCTGGGCCCGCAACTGGGCAGACGTCGGGTCCGCGGACACCAGCACCTCGTACCCCATAGCGGTGAGCAGCTCGGCGAGCCGCCGTGCGCTGTGCGCCGCGTCCGGCAGGTCGGGAAGCTCTGCGTGGGCGTAGTGGGAAACACCCACGACGACCGCGTGACTGCGCACGGGAGTATTGCCGCTCCCCGACACGCCCGATGGGCTCACGATGCCCCTCCCTCGCACAACGCTGCATCCTGCGCAAACTTACTGGGTCTTGCGGGGGCTGTCGGAGTGGTTGTCCGGATCGAACTCGTGCGGATGGACGGGGGTGAGATGGGTGGGCGCCCTGGTCGGGCAGCCGCTCATCACGGTGCGGAAGTCGCACACGTCACCCTGCCGTAGAGGGCCTGCGCCTGCTCGCCTTGGAGCTTACGGACAGGTCCGGCTGACTTGCTCAGGCTCCTGCCGAGTAAAGCGCTCCTACTGGCGCAAGAGGGAGCGTCTCGCCGCATGCGACGAGACGCGGTAGTTGGAATCCGGACGGTTGGTGACCTGGCGATTCGAGCAATGACGGAGTTGCTGTGTCGCTATAAACACCACACCCCCGAGTCATGCTCTCGTCGAAGCAGGTTGGCAGAAGGTTCGCCCGGAACTGATCGCGAGCTCGTTGCCGACCGCGCGCATCCGCAGGCCCGCCCTGCGGCCGCCGATCCCGCCGGTGAGCGCGATGCCGATTAGGGAGGCGTCGTCGACCGGCGGTGAGCTCGCCTGCTTACAGGCCGAGTTCGGCCAGGGCTGCTTGCCTGTGCGGACTGAGGCTGAAGCGGCGGCGGCGCAGGTTGCTCAGCCACTGGCCCAGGCGCACGGGGTCGCCGTCGATCTCCTCGATGTGGCGCTGGGGGACGTTGAGATGGCCTTCCCTCGCGCGGAATGCCCGTGCGGCGGCCAGCCCGCGCTGGAAGGCACGCTCGCGCGCCGGCAGGTGGCTCTCTCCCGCCGGGAAGGCGGACGTGCCGGGCAGGTCGACGAGTCCCAGCTCCTTCAGCAGGCACTTCTGTTCAGGGTGAAGGCGGTCGGAGCGGGCGCGCTGGGCCTCGAGCCACTTCTCTGCCTGGGAGGCCGTCCCGTTGTGTTCCAGGCTCTGGCGGGCGGCGTGGTAGGTCCGCTGCCAGGTGATCGGCCAGGGCGGGTTCCACCACCGGTCCAGGGCAGTGAGGGCAGCGGCGCGCTGCTCGGTGAGGGTCTCGGCCCGGGTGCGCTGAGTGGCCAGCCAGCGGCCCAGGGGGAAGCCGTCATGGACTTCCTCGACGGGTGCGGCAAGGTGGCCGTGGCGGGCAGCATAGGCGGCGGCGTGAGCGAGTGCCCGTTCGAAGGCCTGCTGGCGGGGGTCCCAGATGATGCCGAGGCGCTCGAGGGCGTGGACGCGCACGGTGTCGAGGGTGCCCTTGGTGTGTAGGTGGCGCTGCCAGGTGAGCCAGCGGCCCAGGGGGTAGCCGGTGGGGTCCTCGTAGGCCTGGGGGACGTCGAGGTGGTGGTGGGAGTGGCGGAAGCGGCGGGCTGCGGCGAGGCCGCGGCGCCATTCGGCGCTCTTGGGGGCAAGGACACGCAGGGAGAGGGCGAGGGCGACTTCTTCGGCCTGGGTGGGACGGTCGAAGCGCAGCCAGGCTTCGGGATCCTCGCCGGGCATGGTGGGGCGGTGGGTGCGGGGGTCCGACAGGCGGGCGTCGAGGCGGTCGTCGTGGGCGCGCAGGGCCTGGATGGTGCGCCACAGCGGGGTGTAGGCGTCGGCGCCGAGGAGGTCGTCGGGGTCTTCGTCGGGGGTGAGGTAGACGGGGACGACGAGGGTGGCTTTCTTGCCGGCGCCGGGCCTTTGGCGCAGGGCGCGGCCGACGGCCTGGACCGTGTCGACGGGGCTGTTCTTGGGGTCGGCGAAAACGACTGCGTCGATGGCGGGCACATCGATGCCCTCCCCCAGCACGCGGGCGTTCGACAGGACGGCCGGCGTGTCGGGGGTGGTGTGAGAGGCGAACTCGAGCAGGAGGCGGCGGCGGACCTGAGGGGCGTGGCTGCCGCTGATCCAGTCCGCCCACAGCCCCTCGGGCCGCAGCTCGGCGGGAAGCGTGGCGGCGGTGTCCGCCAGGGTGGTGGCGAAGGCCCGGGCGTCGGCGACACGGTGGTGGAAGGTGAGGATGCGGCGCAGCCGGTGGTCGTGGATGGCGCGCAGGGCAGCGACCTGGCGGCCGGCCAGGCGCAGTCCGTCGACGCCGGCGCCGGGGCCGGTGGCGAGCCAGTCGCGCAGGTCTTGGTCGGTGACGACGGGGACGAGGATCTGGTAGTCGGCGAGCAGGCCGAGGTCGATGGCGTCGGAGAGGTTGAGGTGGTAGGCGACGGGGCCGAACAGGTTCTCGTCGTCCATCGAGGCCACCGCTTCCGTCCCGTCGGTGTCCGAGGCGTCGTCGGGGTCCCAGATACGGGGAGTTGCCGACAGGTAGAGACGACGGGCGGCGGGGACCTGGTCGTCGTGGTGGACAGCGGCCCAGGCCTTGCCGAGACGGCCGGCGGTGCGGTGGGCCTCGTCGACGACCACCAGGTCCCAGGCGGGAAGGCGGTGGTCGCGGTGGGCGGCGATGACGGCGGACAGGGAGGCGTAGGTGGCGTAGGCGGTGACCGGGCCGGAGCGGGGTGGGGTGGCGAGGGCGGTCAGCTCGCCGGAGTCGGTGGTCAGGGGGACGTCAGCGCCGAGCGGCTCATGGTCGAGGGCCTGGCGTGCCGAGCACACCGCGATGGTCGTGCCTTTGCGTCCGGCGGTGCGCCAGGAGCGGATCGTCTGCGACAGCAGGTCCAGCGTCGGCAGGAGTACCAGGACGCGGCCGCGGGGGGCGATGCGGGCGGTGGTGCGGGCGGCGATCAAGGTCTTGCCGGTGCCACAGGCGGCGATCACACTCGCGCGGGAGCGCTGACCGAGCGTGCGGGTGGCCGCAGCGACGGCGTCCTTTTGGTGGGGCCGCAGCTCGATGTCGGAAGCCATGAGGGTGTGCTGCTCCGTGGGGGTCGGTTGAGAGCTGTGCAGGGGGCGGGAGTCCCCGCCCCCTGCAGGGTGCAGGTTATTCGGCTGCTTCGGTCAGGTGGGCGAGGGTGGAGCCGGTGGGGTCTTTGCGCACGTGCAGGCGGTGGGTGATGCGGCGGCGCAGTTCGGGGACGTGGCTGATGACGCCGACGGTGCGGTCGTGGGCGCGCAGGGAGTCCAGGACGTCGAGGACCTTGTGGAGGGTGTCTTCGTCGAGGGTGCCGAAGCCTTCGTCGATGAAGAGGGTGTCCAGGGGGTTGCCGCCGGCTTCGTGGGTGACGACGTCGGCCAGTCCCAGGGCGAGGGAGAGGGAGGCGAAGAAGGATTCGCCGCCGGAGAGGGTGTCGGTCTTGCGGGGGCGGCCGGTCCAGGAGTCGGTGATCTGCAGGCCGAGGCCGGAGCGGGCGCCGCGGGCGGCTTGGTGGTCGGAGTGGGAGAGGGTGTAGCGGCCTTCGGACATGACGTGCAGGCGGGTGTTGGCGGCGGTGACGACTTCTTCGAGGCGGGCGGCCAGGACGTATGCCTCCAGTTGCATGCGTACCCGGGCGCTGGGTGAGTTGCCGGTGACGAGTTCGGTCAGGTGGCGGGCGGTGCTGTGGGCCTGTTCGAGCGGTTGAAGGCGTTGGATGGCGGTCTCGAGGTCGGCGGCGAGGGCAGTGAGGTCCTGGTTGCGTGTGTGGGCGGCGCTCGCGGCGGTGGCCGCTTCGGCGTGCTGGTCGTCTGCGGCGGCCCGTTGGGCCGTGGCGGCGTCGAGGTCGGCGGGGGGCTGTGCGGCGGCCTGTTGCAGTGCTGGGTTCTCCAGGACTGTGGTGTGGGCGGCGCGGGTCTCGCGCCACTGGGTGATCTCTTCCTCGATGGTGTGCAGGTCTTCGTCGCTGAGCAGGGCTTGCTGGGCGAGGGCCAGGGTGTCGAAGCCCTGGTCTTTGGCGGCGTGGGTGGCCTGGGTGGTGCGGTGGGTGAGGGTCTGGGTGGCTGTGGTGAGGTGGTGGGAGGCTTCGGCGGCTTCTTTGAGGCGGTTGGCGGTGCGGGTGAGTTTGTCGGCGTGTGCGGCGACGGTGGGGTGGGGGCCGCGGGCTGCGGCGAGCTTGTCGGTCAGCTCGGTGAGTTGCTGGGTGAGGGTGTCGTAGCTGGCGTTGCGGGCGGACAGGCCGGCCGTGGCGGTGCTGTGCTGCTGGGTCATGGCCGTGTGCTCGCCATCGAGCGCGAGGAGTTCTTCTTGGACGGTGCCCTGGTCGGCAGCACGGGCCAGGAAGTCGGTCAACTCAGCGGTGAGTGCCTTGTGTTGGGTTTTGAGGTCGGCCAGTGGGGTGTCGCCGGCCTCGCCGGTAGCGGTGGCGGCCTGTTCGCGGAGCTTGTGCAGCGCAGCCGTGGCGGCGTCCTGTGCGGTCTTGGCCTGCTCGTGGAGGGCTTCTGCGTCCTGTTCGTCCTGGCGTGTGGGCTGCCCGTCCTGGGGGGCAGCCGGGGCCGGGTGGGTGCAGGACCCGCAGACCGGGCAGGGGGCGCCGTCGGTGAGGGTGGCGGCGAGTTCGGCGGCCATGCCTTCGGTGCGCCGGCGGCGGATGGTGAGGTAGGCCTGGCCGGTCTGGCCGGTGTCTGCCTGTGCGTCGGCCAGGTGCTGTTCGGCCTGGGTGATCTTGGTGAGGTGTGCGTCGCGGCGCCTGGCGGCTTCGAGGCGGACCTTGAGGATGTCCAGGGCGGCCTGGTGGCGGCGGCCTTCTTCTTCGGCCTTGCGGGCGGCTTCTCGCCGGGCTTCGAGGGTGCGGCGCCGGGCGGGTTCCTCTTCCAGCCAGTCCTGAGCTGTGCGTTGCTGGTCGGCGAAGTCCTGTCGTTCGGCGTCGGTGCGCTTCAGATCGGCGGTCAGCTGGCGGACGGTGTCTTCTTCCGGGATGAGGGCGGTCAGGACGGCGGCCTGAGCGCGGGCACTCTGCTCGGCGGTTTCCAGCTGGCCGGCGTCCAGGTCTGCGTGGGCGGGCTGCAGGTGCTCACGGGCAGTGCGCTCGGTGTTCTGGGCCCGGATGTGGTCGTCTGCGGCGGTGTCCGCGGCGTGCAGCTGGGGCGCCACCTGCTGGGCCCGGCGGGCCTGGTCGCGGCGCTGGACGAGCGCGTCGTGGTGCGGGGCCTGTTCCTGGAGAAGGTCGAGCTGCTGCTGGGCGCGGGCGTGAGTGGCTTGCTGCTGGTGGAGTTCGCGGGCTGCGGCCTCGAGTGACTGCTGTCTGCCCAGGTTCTCTTTGGCCGTGTTGGCTGCTTGGAGTGCCTTGTCATGGTCGGCCTGGCTGGCGCGGATGAGGTCGCGGGCCCAGGCGCGGGCCGGTTCGGTGAGGGTGTGCGGGTCGTCGGGAGTGGGAGCGGTGTACTCGGTTGTCAGGTCGCCTTTGGCGGCCTGGTGGATGCGTTCGACCAGGCGCAGCACGTCGGCGCGGGCGGCGTCGCGGTTCTTCTCGGTGGTGCGGCTGTGGTCGTTGAGCCAGCGTTCGATGAAGGAGAAGCGGCCGGTGCGGAAGAGTTTGCCGAGGAGTTCTCGCCGACCGTGGGCGTCGGCGTGAAGGAATTTGGTGAATTCGTTCTGCGGCAGGAGAACGACCTGGCAGAACTGGTCCCGGCTCATGCCCAGCAGGTCGGTGATCTCGGTGGCGGCTTCCTGATGGGACTTGCTGGAGGGCTCCCAGCGGCCCTGGCCGTCGGCGTCGACTGCCCACTCGCTGAGGCGGGTCTCGGGTTTCTGGTCGGTTTCGCCTTGGCCGGATCGCTTGGGGCGCTTCTGGGCGGGGATCCGGTGGATGCGCAGGCGGCGGCCTGCGAGGGTGGCCTCCAGGGTGACTTCGGTCAGGAGGCCCGCAGGGGCGTGGTGGCTGCGCAGCAGCAGGTCGCGGTCGCCCGGGGGTTTGCCGTAGAGGGCGAAACAGATGGCGGCGAAGACGGTGCTCTTCCCGGCCCCGGTGTCGCCGTGCAGGAGGAACAGTCCGTCGGCGGACAGGGCGTCGAAGTCGACGGTGTGGGTGCCGGCGAAGGGTCCGAAGGCCTGCAGGCGCAGGGTGTGCAGGCGCATGTCAGACGGTTTCCTTCTGCTGCTCGTTCAGGCGGGAGGCTTCGACGGCTTGCTGGAGCAGGGCGTGTTCGTCCGGGGTGGGATCGGTGCCGCGCATGCTGTTGATGAAGTCGCTGGTGATGTCGAGGTCGCTGCGGCCGCGGATGCGTTCGCTGTAGGTGGGGGTGTTTGTGGCCTGGGCGGGGATGAGGACGGGTCGGTGCTTGAGGCTGGCGGTGTGGGGAAAGCGGCGGCGCAGGCGGGCCATGGCTTCGAAGGGCAGGGCGGTGTCGGTCAGGGTGACCTCGAGCCAGGCGTCCTTCAGATGCTCATAAGCGGGGCTGGTCAGGAGGTCGTCCATGAAGCCGGTGACGCGTTCCAGACGGAGGGGCACGGGGCAGGGCCGTCGGGTGACGGTGGGGGCGGCGTTCGGGGTGAGGTCGACCAGGGTGATCGACTTGGTGTGGCGGGCTTCGGAGAAGGAGTAGGCCAGCGGTGAGCCGCTGTAGTGGATGCGGTCGGTGACGCGCTGGGGGCCGTGGAGGTGGCCCAGAGCCACGTAGTCGATCCCGTCGAAGACGTCGGCGCCCACGTGGGCGACACCGCCCACGGCGATGTCGCGTTCGCTGGTGGACTCCTCCCGTTCGTCGCGTTCGGCGGGCTGTCCGGTGCCGGAGGTGACGAAGGCGTGGGCGAGGACCACGGAGCGGGTGTCGGCCGGCTGGTTGTTGGTGAGGTCGGCGTGGATGCGGTCCAGGGCTGCGGTGAGCACTGCGCGGTGGGAGGCGGCTTCCGCTTCCAGGCGGTCGCGGACCATCGACGGCTCGAGGTAGGGGATGCCGTATACGGCGACCGGGCCGTCGGCGTCCTCGAGGAGGACGGGGATGTCGCAGGTGGCCGGGTCGGTCCGCAAGTGGATCCCGGCGCGGGCCAGGAGGCCGGATCCGACGCCGAGGCGGTGGGCAGAGTCGTGGTTGCCGCTGATCATGATGATCGGCACGCCAAGGTCGGCGAGCTGGTGCAGGGCTCGGTTGAACAGGCGCACGGCGTCTAGGTTGGGGATGGCCCGGTCGTAGATGTCGCCTGCCACGAGGACCGCGTCGACGCGTTCGCTTCGGGCGGTGTCGACCAGGTGATCGAGGAAGGCGCGCTGGGCGGGGATCAGGTCTTCTGTGTGGAACCGGCGGCCCAGGTGCCAGTCCGAAGTGTGCAGAAACCGCATGAGTGCAGACCGTAACCCTTGGGGCAATAGCTACGTGCGAGTTTCCCGATAAGCAGCCTCTTTTCAGGGGTCTTCGGGACCTGGGGGGAACCCCGTCGAGCGCTGTCTGAGCTCCCTGCTCGTCTGACTACACCTGCGGCGGGGGCAGACGGCCCGGTCATACAGCCGGCGGTCCGGGCCGGGCCTTCTGTCAGCCTGGATTGCAGGGCGGGCCACGGTCGACAGGAATGCGTCGGCGGCTCGGGGGCGGCGTGGACGCATGTCGCTTGCTTGCGACGACGGGCTCCGCCGATCCAACACGCCCGGCTGCGGGTGGAGGACCGGCGGGTAATCAGCGGTGTGGTCCCTGGAGTTTTGGACTGGAACCTCCCAGCGTGATCTGCTCGCCCATGAAGGACCGGGGAAGGCTCGTCGCACCGCTCCAGCCCACCGGCTTCCGGCTGCCGTGTGCTGCCGCTGAGTGCGGGCGAGGGAGTAAACCGGGCCGCGCCGGATCCGGGGCACCAGGCCGTCCTGTGGTCATCGGCCGCAGTGGGAGCATGCCTTGGCCCTGGACTGTGTGCGGGTGTCGCCGATCAGGTCACGCATCGGTTGGGTCGTCGTCGGGTCCAACGACGCACTGCGGCGAGCTAGTTCGACGACACACAGGGCAAAGCAGTGGCGTGCTGTTGTCAAGTCGATGCCGACGGGAACGTTCCCGGCGTGGACGACCTCGTTGCGGTGCTTGTAGAGGTCGTGGACGACCTCGGAGTATCTCCTCACGCCGGACCGCCCGCGCAGGAGAAGCCTGACCCTGCGCTGGAGTTTCGTGGCAATGGGACCGGTGTTGGAACCGTCCGTCAGCATCATCTCGAAGGCCACAGCCAGGCTCACGATCTGCGACCAGCCCTGGTCCGAAGTATGGAAGGACCGGCGGAAGTAGATCAGGGAGTCGTGCAGCTTGGTATACGCCTGGCTCCGGGCATCGGGGCGTGCGGAGGGCCCGCGCAGCCACGCGTGCCGCATGTAGCCGTCGTAAATGCGGTCGACTGCGTCCCGGGCGGCTTGCGCGAAGCGGCCAGCGGTCCTGTGGTGGCTCCCCCAGTAGCGGGGATCGATTTCGATGTTGAGTTCGCTGATCTCTGCCAGTTCGGCCTTGCGCAGGCCGATGGGGACGCAGTCGCCGCCGAGGGCGCGACGGTCTGCTGGGGAGTCGAAGAGGTTGAGGTAGTGATGGATGTTGAGGGTTTCCCAGTTGTTGACACGTGCCGAGCTGAGTAGGGAGGCGCCCGGCACCTCGTTGCGCGGCTGGACTGCGGCAAGGAGACACACCAGGGCGCTGGCGGCACGCAGCCTGCCCATCACCAGCGGCTCGGTGTCGTAGTAGCTGCCGGGAGCCGTGGACACGGCGACGGCCATGATCGGATTTTTCTTGAGCCACCCCACGGGGCGACTGCGGCACCAGTGCTCCAGCAGCTCCAGGGGGAGCTGCTTGCGCACGCCCAGCTTGCCGCGCGCCTCGTCGAGGGTTTCGAGCGTTCGGCTCCACCGGTTCGTCTGGGGAAACAGGGCGATCCGGGAGTCGGGCGGGGAGAAGATCCAAGGTCGTCTGTGGGTGAACGACAGAAGGCCGCCAGCCAGGAGACCGAAGGAATGGACGGGAAAGACGACCATCCCTGCCCGGGCCAACTGACGGTCCCGCACAATCCCCAGGCACCTGAGACCGGATCTTCGGCTCGGTCGACAGCCACCGCCCGGAACAGGAGACGATCGAGCGTTTCCGGCCCCAGGAAGACGCGCCGCGACCACAGTTCCCGGGCCAGCTCGGCCCGGATCGACGTGAAGTGGAAGATCGCGGACCTGGCCAGCTCGTCACCATCGAGTTCCGCTGCGACCAGGTCCTCCACTGAACCATGCTGCGCGAGCTGGCCCGCCTTGCTGTGCAGGTAGTCCGCGGACTTGCGGACCGAGTTTTTTCCCTGCGTGCGGACCCGGTTGATGTCCGCAGCGAGCTTTCTGACGCTCGGAAGCCGCTCGTGTGCCACCCTGCCCCCTTACCCCGAACGTGTCCCGGCCGCAGCACAGTTCACGCTCCAGCGTGTGCTTCGTCTCCCCCTGCGTGGCGGGAGAATTCTCCCCGGCGGAGTCTGCGGGTCTCAGCGGCCCTACTCAAGCGCTTTCGCCGCAAACACGACCTGCTTGGCGGGCGGGGGCGTAGGGCGGGGCGTGCGGCGGCGCCCCGCCGTGCGCTCATCCCTTCCTACTCGACGCCTGCATCACTCGCGTCTTCGGCATCAGCTACGACGTCGAGTAAAGACCAGATCCAAAACGCAGCCTGAGGGTCGCGGTGACATGCCCCGTTCCCGTGCGTGCATGTGCTGCGTGTGCCCATCGCCCGGCTGAGGTGATGGAGTGATCGGCATTCCCGGGGCAGGACCAAGCTGACACCGCAGGTGCCAGGACATCGCGGTTGTGACACCTCCTGGGGTACCGTCGGTGGTGGCCTAGGCCTTGATGCGAGTCCGCCCCCGTCGGTGCCAGCCGACGGGGGCGGAGCGAGACGCTAACCGAACGGCCCTACCTGGCTTGGGGCCGTTCGGCTACTCGCAGTCGGAGCTGTCCTCCTGCGTAACCCAGTCGAGGGCGTCTTCCGCCGCCTCCCGGGCCACCGCAGTGATCAGTACAGCACCGATCACCTGGACAGTCCGCCTCGCCATCTGACGGGGCTTGCTCCACCGCGGGTCGTGCGTCTCCGAGCCGTTGTCCATCGCCTTCTCCTTTAGCTGGGCTGTGAACTCCCCAGGACGGGTCCCGGGAGCTCCTCGGCCCGTACGGGAGTCGAGCCCGGATCGGGTGATGGCATGCCGCTCGGTTCTTGACTCTAGCTGCTCAACTAGCCCCAACGGAAGCTCTGTTATGCCTCTGACCTGCGGAAACTCATCGCAGAAAGCTGCGATTTTTTCACAGGTCTGCAGGTCGCAGCGGCTCCAGGAGGTTCTGCCGCGCCGTCGGGTGGCCGCAAATGCGCCAGCAGCTCTGGGAACTTGGCCTGTTTCTGCACCGAAGGTTCACGGAAGAGGCGGGTCGTTTGGCGACCGCCGGCCACCCGGTCACGAACCGGGCGGAATGGCGGTCACCAAGTGCGGTGAGATGCCAGACCACAGCACGCTGCCCTCTGGCATCCGTTGCACTCCTCAGTCCTTTACGCCCTCAGGACGCCGCGCGGTCGCTGGTTGAAACGACAGCGACAGCTGTGTGTCCAGTCGACTGGATCCTGGTAGGGGCGCCACCGCCCCTTCCGCGGTGAGCTTGTCGTCCTTCGTTCGCTACAAGCGTTCATCGGCCGACGGCTGTTGCTGCGGGATGGTGGCCTCGTCAGCTGGCCGAAGCCTCCGAGTAGAGCGGGTGCGAGCGGTGTTGTGCGGCCCGCCGGTTCTCGAGCCGCAGGACCAGCACGACAGGGTGAGGCGGGCTGGACCGTGCTCGCCGGGCGCAACGGCTCTAACAAGTCCAGCTTTCTGCAGGTGGATCGACCACTTCCAGCCCTTGGCCGTGGCACCGCTGCGCGTGTTCGTATGGGACAACCAGCAGCAACGCCAAGCGGGATGAGTATCCCGTAGACCCTGACGGCATCTGCCTCCTCGTCGACCCGACCACCGGGGATCCCGCCGGCCATCTGTTCCTGATGCTGCGCAGCGGCGCGTACGGCCACCACAACGACAAGGGAAAAACACACCATCCGCGTCTTCGACCTCAAGCGCCCCGACCTCGTCATGGGCCGCAAGGGCGTCTTCTTTCTCGCCTGCTCGGTCCTCCGGGACTGGCACGGGCTGCGACAGTAGGGCCACCTCCTGGAAGCCGACCGGGTGGCGCAGGCGCTGCTCGACTCCCCCTTCGTTGACGTCGTGTACGCCATAACCCGGCTCTCCTGAGCAACTGTGCCTCGCTGCTCCCCGCCCCGAGGAACGGGCTGGAGCCAGTGATGCGGCGTGCCCCGAGCAGGCAGCAGGCGGGAGGGCATCGGCAGTCGGGCTGGCAAGTCGGGCAGATCGGCAGTGCGTTGGTGTGCGGGCTGCGACAATGAACAGCTGCTGTTGCGAGGCGGGGGCGGCTGGCGCAGAAGTGATCTGCCCATCTCGGGAAGGCGGGGTGTGTGAGGGCGTGGTTTGAGCGCATGGCGTCGATTCCCGGGATGACGTTCGGCGGGAGTCCCGGCGTCGTGCGTGGCAGGCTGCCCGAAGCGGGGGTGCGCCCGGATGAGTCGTTCGGCAGTGCGATGTGGCCCATTCCTGAGGGACACACGTCTGCCACGCCGGCTAGTCGGCACGTAGCGCACGACGTACACGGCCAGGAGCTGATCGCTCGAGTATGGGAAGCCCTTGAGCTTCCGGGTTCGGCGATGGACTACCACTTCGTCTTGCAGAACGCAGTCGAGAGGCTGTGCAGCACACGCCGTGCGCACCCTGCGGCACTGGAACTGCTCGAAGTGTTCGCCCTCTTGAATCTCGAGCTGATGGAGGCTGCGCCCGAGGCCGTGTCGTTCGAGGACATGGAGGCGGGAAAGTTTGTGCGGGTGACGTCCGTGCCCCGGCTGCTCGGCCTGCTGGAGCGCGAGGGCGCATTCGTCGAGGCGCTCGCGGTGGCGAGGCGACTGGTCCGCTTCGGTCAGGGCGAAGACGCAGTGGCCCGGCTGTCGGAGAAGACCGGTGCACTGGCGGCCGAGGCTGCGATAGCGGACGGGGCACGGTGAGCGTCGGGCTGGAGCGGCTCGTGCCTGCCGCTTCCTACCTGGAGGAGGCATTCTTGCGGTGGGTTCTCACCCCTGCCGCGGATGCGGCCATCGTGCAGCGGGTGCACAGCCAGTACCCGGTCACCGTGCAGGAGCGCACCTACCGGCTGGACTACCTGATCGTGGGCCAGACGCTGCAGCTGGCCGTCGAGCTGGACGGCTTCGCGTTCCACAGCGACCGGGCGGCATTCACCTACGACCGGCTGCGGCAGAACGACCTGGCCGCCACTGGCCTGACGGTGCTGCGGTTCTCCTACGATGCGGTGCGCACGGACACGGCGCGCTGCGTGGCCCAGCTGCAGGCGATGCTGCGGCGCGATCCGGTGCTCGCTGCGCTGGTGACAGCTGTGCCGCTTGTCGAGGTTCCGGACATGGCCGGGGACCCGATGCGGGCCGCCGGCCCGCCCCGCGGTACGGGGCCCGTCGGGCCGGCACCGGAGAGCGCCTACTTCGACGAGGTGCGGGACCGGGTCGACCGGGGGCCACTGCGGTCCTGCCAGGATGAGGCGCTGGCCGCGCTGGCGAACTACTACGCCGGTGGCGGCCGGCATGCGGCCACAGTGATGGCGGTCGGGGCTGGCAAGACAGCCCTCGGCGTCGTGGCGGCGCTGTCGTTCACCAGGCGGCGGGCGCTGGTGGTGACTCCGGGGTCGGTGATCCGCGGCACCTTCGCGTCGGCACTTGATGCGGGGGCGCCGGGCAATGTGCTGTACGGGCTGGCGGGCGGGCCGATGCTGCCCGGCGCCCGCCCGCCAGCAACGCTGGTGCTGGATGCGGACGAGGAGCAGATCAGCCGGGTCAGCCGCGAGCGGCTGCTGGCCGCGGACATCGTGGTCACGAACTTCCACGCACTGGGCACTGGGGACAAGAGGGGGGACCTGCTGGCGAAGCTGGAACCGGAGGACGTCGACTTCATCGTGGTCGACGAGGCGCACATCGCGGCCAGCGATTCCTACCAGCGGCTGTTCGCACATTTCCCGCAGGCGCGCACGCTGTTGATGTCGGCATGCTTCACACGACTGGACGGCAGACCGATCGACGCAGACGTCGTCTATCGCTACCGGCTGGTGGACTCCGTCGCGGACGGCTCGGCAAAGAACCTGCGGGTGCACCGGTTCGCGCCCGAGACGGCGTCGACGGTGTATGAGGCGGTGTGGCCTGACGGGCGGCGCGAGCAGGTCGTGGGCCGTGATGCCCTGCTGCGTGTGCTGGGGGACGAGCGGAAGCTGGCGCGGATCACCGCGCAGTCCGAGGCGCCGATCCGGCAGGTGATGGCGGTGACGCGGGCGTGTCTGGATACGCAGGCCAAACTGCTGGCCCCGGTCAGGCCGCGGGTGCTGTTCGCGGCGATGGGCCAGGCCCACGCCGAGCAGATCGCGCGGATCGCTGAGGAGCACGGCATCGCCTGCGCCACGCTGCACCACAGCATGCCGGCATCGGCGATCGCCGCGACACGACGCCGGTTCGAGTCGGAGGCGGGGGATCTTGAGGGCATCGTGCAATTGCGGATGCTCGGCCAAGGCTACGACTTCCCTCCCATCACCGTCGTCGTGCCGTTGCGGCCGTACGGCAGCTTCGGCGAGTTCTACCAGTTCGTCGGCCGCGGCGTCCGCGTCCTGCGCCACCCTCATCTCGCCCCTGACCAGCAGTACCTGGACATGGTCTGCCATACAGAGCTCGGCCTGGAGGAGCCTTTGGAGGCTCTGTGTGCGGACAACGACATGGACCCCGCGGTCCTGCTCGAGGCTCCGCTGATCGACGCCGGCATGCTGGAGAGCGTTCTCGACGGCCGTGACGGTGCCCCGGAGGGGACCGGCCCGGCGGGTGAGGGCGGGATGGACGCGTTCGTGCTGTACGAGCGGGGCCGGGTCGAGGAGCGTGTGATCCACGGCGTGGACCGGGTGGAGGCACGGCGGGCGGAGCGGGAGCGGCAGCTGCTGGCCCAGCGCTACGCCGTCTACGCACAGAGCACCCCCTCCCCGGTCCCGTTCGAGCAGTTCGTCGACTACATGCGGAGGCTGACCGGTGGCACGTGACTCGTCGTACTGGTGGCATCCGGCCACCCAGGCCGACCCCGGAGAAGCCCTCCGTCTGGAGGCGGCGGCCGGACAGCATCAACGGTTCGCTGAGCTCGACGCACTGGCGGCCAGACTGCTTGGCGCTGCCCTGGCCGGACAGCCGGTGGCCACCATCACCCCCGGCCGAGGACGCCACACCCCTGACACCGCCGAGGTGACGGCCCTCACCCAAGCAGAAGCAGTCCTGTGTGCCAGCTTCTTCAGCGTCCAGGAGCAGCAGAAGCGCGGCGCGTGGTACCTGCCGACGAAGCTGTCCGTGAAGGCGGGGGCGGTCAACCTGCCGTATCTGCTGCGTGAGCACCCCGGCCATGCTCTGACACTGGCCGCCGAGGAGACCGCCCGGCTCACCGCCGTGAAGGGCGCGGACACCATCCTGCTGTGGGCGCTGCTGGTGCCGTTGTTCGAGACACTGCTTCAGCCCGTCCGGCTACGAGCGGCGGGAGACATCTTCCCGCCCACGCATCAGCAGCGGTTCTGGACGGTGATCGAAGAGCGCTACCGGCTCCTGGGCATCAAGGACGGTGCACTGGAGGCTTTCCGCTTCGGCGGCGGCTGGCACACGCTGGACCGTGCGGGACAGCAGCAGGCCCGGCTGGAGCTGCTGGATATCCTCGCCGCTGCCGACCTCGCGGAGCTTGTCGCTCGTCACCGCATCCAGCGGCTCCAGGCCTTGATGGCCGGCTTCGCCAAGAAGGCCAAGGCCGGCACGGCCCTGGCGCGCCGGGTGCTCACCAAAGAACTGCAGCCGGTCGTCTCCGCGTACTTCGGGGGCGACTGGCTGGCCGCTTTGGACTATCTCCAGGTTCCCGCCCACCCGGATGAGGAGATCATCACTGCTCTTCCCGGGCCCCGTCTGTATGTGGGCACGTCCGCCCAGGCAGCCGGCGTGGCTGCCGAGGCGGGCATCGCGGAAACCGAGGTGCAGGCCATGCTGGCCGCCTTCCTCGGCGGGGGCAGTTCGGTGTCCCCGGTGGAGGAGCGGACTGCTGCACTGCGTAGCTGGTGGTCGGGTTTCGACCAGGCGCATGCGGTCCAGTCGCCGGGGATGACGTCCTTGTGGGGCCTGATCGACGAGGAACTGATGAGCCTGTCGCGGACCGAGCAGGGTTTCACCCCTCAGCTGTACCAGCAGTGTCTGCCCGCCGACGTCCTCGAGGAGGTCGGACGGCTGTGGGCGACAGTGACGCTGCAGCGGTATCCCGGCCGTATCGTCAGCAATCCGCGGCCGCACCAGATCATGGCCGATACGCTGGGCCCGGCGGGCGAGTTCTGGCACGGCGTGGGCCTGACCGCCTGGTTCGTGTGCGAAGGACCGTACTCCCGCACCACCCTGGGCCGCGCCGACCGCTACTACAGCAAGTCTCTGGCAGCCCTGCGCGCGGCGGGCTGCCCCGTCGACACGTCCTTCTTCCGCGAGCTGGATGCTGCGGAACAGATGCTGGGTCCGGAGGAGGACATCACCGACAGCACAGGCAGCGCGGTCGAGACTCCGTACGGTCAGGTGATCTTCACCTCCGGCATGGGCCGCCGCACGCGCCGCAAGGGCTTCGAAGGGGTGCGGGACCTCATCACCCGGTACCGGCGTGCCTGGGCCGAACAGCACCTCGAGACCTACCTGCAGCACCGGTGGCGCTCCGAGCTGGAGAACGTCGCGCACCAGCTCCACCGGCACGTCGCTGCCAAGGGGAAGCCGCCCACACTCATCCAGTTCTCCCGGTTCGCCACGGAAGCCGCCAACCGCTGGACCGGCGGCGACCTGGGGGCGCTGTACACGGCCATCGGCGAGCCGGCACCGTCCGAGCAGGAGCGGCCTGCTCGTCTGGTGGCAGGTGACGGCTATGACGTGGCCCGGTGGGTGTATCAGGCGCTGGGGGGTAAGCCTGTCGACCACAACACGTGGTTGAACAGGCCGGAGGAGACCCAGCGGCAGTGGCAGCTTGGCCGCCTGGCCACCGAAAGCCTGCGCTACCTGCAACTGCAGGAAGCCCTCGGACAGCCCCCGACGGCCAAGCAGTTCGGGACCCAGCGTCTACCCTGGCCCTGGCCCGGCGGGGAAGCAGAAGGCTGGCCTCATCTCCAGCAGGCTCTCGCTGCGCTCACCGGCATCAGCCCTCCACCGGGCCGGAGCCCCTCCCCCGCTGTCAGCTCGACCGCGATGGTCCGCCCTCGGGACGGCGGACAGCAGATGCTGGCCAAGGGAGCCAATGCGCCCCTGGCAACCGAAGAGGCCACCATCCGCATCACTGCCTCCGGCGTGCCCGTGGACGTGTCCGCGGTACTCCTCACCAGCAGCGGCAGAGTTCGCAGTGATGACGACCTGGTCTTCTACAACCACCCCTTCCAGGATGGGGTCCGCGTCAACGGCGGCGCCGCCACTGCCGAGCTGAGCATCATCCCGGAGAGCGTCGGCAGCATCGCCATCGTCGATTCCGAGGGCCCGCCCGGCGCAGTCTTCGGCCAGGACACCGTGTGGGAAGCACAAATCACCCAGCCTTCCGGCACCCGGCTGTCCTTCGTGCCGCCCGCGTTCACCGGGCGGGAGACGGTGGCCGTCGCGGTGGAGCTCTACCGCCGTACGGGCGGTTGGAGGGCCCGCGCGGTCGGACAGGGTTACGACAGCGGGCTGGCGGGTCTGGCCACCGACTACGGGATCAACGTGGAGGCCTGACGCACAGCCGATGGCATACCGCTTCCTCGCCGGGATGATGGCGCGCCGCAGAAAGGCCGAGGCAGGACGCATGCACCTCGCCGCAGCCTTCGGAGAAGGGGCCGCGCTTTCGAAGCGGATCAGCTGGTCGCGACGCAGACCGGGTGGCGGGCACGGACGGGCGTGCCCGGTGACTCTCGAACCACGACCCCGAGTGCATTGGGTGTTTCGAAGGGACCCTAGCGGTCTGACGTCTACGAACCAGAGGAAATGCCTCGGCTCTTCCTTCGTTATTGAAGGAGCGTTCGACGACGTTGCGTCGGCGGTAGATGTGCCGGTGGCCGGCCTCCGTTGCGGCCACGGTTGTGGCGGTGTCGCTGGGTCATTCTTCTTGGGATGGTGCACGTGATGCCGCGTCGTCGCAGGTGGGCGCGAGAACTGTGGGCTTTGTCGGCAACCACCTGGTCGGGTCTGGAGCGGGGCGGCCGAGGCCGGTGCGCGGGACCCGGATCCGTTCCAGGAGGGGGCGTGCGCAGATGCTGTCGATGCTGGCCCGCGGGTGCGTTTGCAGGGTGCGGGTGGCTGCTGTGACGGCGGCCTTTTGATGCGGGCGCAGCTCGAGCTCGGCGGAGGACATGGGTGCAGTCGCATCCCCTTTAGGTGGCAGTGCTGTCGGTGAGATGCGGTGGGGCGAGTTGTGTGGCGTGGGGAGTGTAAGCAGGTCGGCGGTGCGTCTTGCGGATGGCCGGTTTGATGCCCGGTCACCGGGGGGCTTGGCTGTGTGCGCGGGTGGCCGCTGTTCTATTACAGGTCGTCGCGCCATGAGCGGTCCTGCTGGAGGAGTGTTGTTCCTGTGGCTTCTTGGGCGAGCCGGTTCCCGGTGGTGAGGATGTTGGCCGCTGGGTGGCGGAGGGGTTCGGGCAGCCAGGAGACGCGCCGTTGGGCGGCAAGGGGGTCGACTCGTTTCGGGGCCGGTCCTTGGATATTTTGCTTGAGAAGGAGCTGGTAGAGGCCGAGGGCGGGTCGGATGGGCGGGAGTCCTGATGCTGTGCCTGATGCGTTGGCTCGCTGGGGGATGGTGAGGCCGTCATCGTCGAGATCACCGTAGTAGGCGATGTCCGTCACGCCTTTGAGGTTCGCGATGCGGGTGACGGAAGCCTCGAAGGCGTGGCCGCCGCCGAAGGCCACGTAGCCGACGCGGGCGGGGTCTTGGGCGAGCAGGGTGCTGACGGTTGCGAAGGTGTCGCTGTTCTCGATCACCAGGACGGTGCCGCCGTCCCCGAGGTGTTCATAGGCCAGGGGTGGTGGGATCCGCTCGGTGAACAGGGTGGCCAGGGTGAGGCGTCCGGGTGCGAACAGCGTGCTGGTGGTGAGTGCGTCAAGACGCTTTTCGTCGCCGAAGATTTCCAGGGAGCGTTCACGCATGGGGATCACGGCCCTCCGGTGGGTGTCCCCGTCGGTGTCGCGCAGCCAGCGGTTGATCGTCTTGAGGGTCTCGGTCTGGGCGGTGGTCAGTTTGAGGGTGCTTGCCCAGGAGAGCTCCCGGCGCCACATGAGGGGTGCCGTGCGTGTTGGTCTGGGTTCTGTGGCCTTGGGTGGAGCGGGGAGACGGAGCCAGCGTGGCAGTGGTGGCTGTGTGTTGTCCCATCCGTCATGTGTGCGCGGCAGTTCGATCAGGTGGTGGTCGGCGAGTTCGTCGAGCAGGGCAGACAGGACGGGGCGGCTTTGGGTGGTGCCGGCTGTCTCGGGGCAGGCCTGGGTGAAGGCGTCGAGGATCGTGGCCTGTTCGACGCGGTGTTCCGTCCTCGAGGTCAGGGTGGTTGCCAGGCAGGCTGCTGAGGGGGTCAGCGGTTGCTGTTCGGGCTTCGTGTCGTCTCGGTTGGTGGTCACTGGTCGGTGGCCATCTGGTCGTGGTGGTTTTCCTGCCATGCGTCGCTGTTTTCGAGCGGGGCATGGGAGGCGCGTGGTTTCACCAGCAGTCGTGCGGCGTGGACTTGGCCGGTGGCGCCGTCTTCGTCCGGCGTTGTTTCGTGTGCGATGTGGTCGGTGACGTGCAGATGGCGTGTCCCGGTGCGTTGGTCGGTGTCGTTGCGCAGCCGGATACACAGGGGGAACGTGGCCAGCACGCGGTCTTCCATGTTCCCGGTGGTGTAGATCAGTTGGACGCCGAGTGCGGAGGCCATGTTCATTTGCAGGCTCAGCAGGTAGTCGGCGTTCGCTTTGCCGATTGGGTTGTCCAGGACCAGCATTCCGCCCAGGCGGTTGGTGGCGCGGGCTCCGGTCCGTGTGCTGGCGCGGAGTGCGGCAAGGGTGCAGTACAGCATGATCGCGCCGGTGAGTTCCTGGCCGCCGGAGAACACTTTGCTCATGTCGCTGATGGATGCGTATTCGGCGCGGCCGGCGGCGTCGGGCTTGAGGATCTCCACCTTGAAGTCGCGTGGGACCGCGGCGCCGACGCACCGCAGTACCAGGTCGCGGCCGGGCAGGTGGGGCTGGGTGCGGGCGTTCTCGTCGAGGGTCTCGGCGATCCGTACGGCAAGGATCTGCGGTTCCGGCGTGCTGAAGCCGATCTTCAGGATTCTCTGTTTGGCCCATGCCCCGGCGCCTTCAGGCAGGCGGGAGAGCCGCTCGGCCTTTTCGAGCAGGGCCAGGGCCTGGTTGGTGTGGTGTTTGAGCTGGTCGATCAGCAGGTTGCGGTGGCGTTCGGAGTCTTCCAGGTCGGTGGTCAAGCTTGCGGCCCGGCCTGTGAGTTGAATCGTCCACTGGCCGGCGCGCTCGATCAGCGACGTGGTGTCGATCTCCGTGAGTTGTTGGTAGATCGGCGCCTTGAGATTGGCGAATCGGTTCTGGTTGGCCGCTTCGCGGAACTGCGCGACGGCTTCGTTGACGGCCTGGTCTGCTTCGTGCAGTTGCTCGGTTGTGGTGCTGTGGGTCTGTATTGCCTCGTCGGCGGTCTGCTGTGCTTCGTCGGCGGTTCCGGTGAACGGGGCGGCGCTGGGTGGTAGTTCCAGCCTGCGGGTGGCGGTGGTGAGGCTGCGGTGGACGACGGTCATCTCGCGTGCCGCGGCTTCGCTGGTGCGGAGTTTGCGTTCGGTGGCCCGTTGCGTCTCCGCGGCTGTCTTGAGCAGGGCTTCTGCGTCCTGCAGCGCGGAGGCTGCCCGTTCGGTGAGCTGCGCTCCTTCGGCAGGGTTTGAGGGGGTCCAGTCGGCATCGAGACTGCTCCAGGGCTTCCCGCTGGGCTGACCGGCGCGTGTTGCGTCTGCTTCCAGTTGGCCGCTGTGCTTGCTCAGATTGCGGTACTGAACCTCCAGGCTGCGCACGGTGCGGCCAAGCCGCCGTTTCGTGGCCTCGATGGTTTCGGCGCTGCCGGCTTCTGCGGATGCTGCCAGTGCTTTGGCCCGGGTCACGATCTCGGCCGGTTCACTGCGTAGTTCGGCATCCCGGTCGGTTGTTTCCTTCTGTGCCTCCTCTACGCGCTGGCGTAGGTCCTCGCCGACTTCCACGGCACGGAAGCCCTCCGCCGCTTGGTGGTAGGCGATCTCCAGTGCGGCCACATCGTGTTGCCCGGGATTGAGGGTGAGGGGCTGGTCTCCGTAGACGACCTTGTCCAGCCGGGCGGCGTAGGCGGCGGCGTCACGGCGGAGCGACTCGGCTTGCACCGCGTATTCGGTGGCCTGGTCGCGCAGTCGGTCGGCTGCCTCGCTCAGTTCCTGGGCTGCGGTGTGATGTGCTGCGGCCTCGGTTTGAAGTGTCTCGATCTCCGCGCGGTTTGTGTCGGCGTCGGCGGCCTCTTGGGCGAGCAGTTGGAAGGAGTCGGCGGTGCGGGCGGTCTCCAGGGCGGCTTGTTCGGCGTCCTGGACGGTGGTGGTGTGCGCGGCCAGGATGTTGGCGGCTTGCAGGCAGGCGTCGCGGGCGGAGTCAAGGGCGGCCTTGGCGTCGGTGGCCGCGGCTGATTGGGTGTTCGCGAAGGAGCGTAGTTGCTCGATGTGTCCCGCCGGGTGGTCGCGCAACCAGTGGGTGAGCTGTACTTCCAACTGGAAGGCTGCTGCCTGGCGTTCGGCACATTCGTTCAGGGCTCGGCGGCGTTCTTCGATCCGTGCTGCGGCCTGTTCGCGCAGCTGGCCGGCGGCCTGGGAGTCGTGTAGGGCGGGGGTCGGCTCCACGACGAATCCGTTGCTCGGCTGGGGCGGTTCTGCTTCCAGTGGTTCGCGCGTGGAGACGAGCACGGCCGCGGCCGGCAGTTGCGGCATCTGTGTGAGCAGGGTCCGCGCCCGCTGCAGGGTTTCCTGGTCGGGCACCACGATGCCGTCGACCAGTGCAGGGTGGGCTTGGATGGATGCGGCGTGCAGGCGGGGGTTTACCAGCTGTTCCAGAGCCCTCCAGCCCGCGGTCGCAGTTATCCGGTGCTCGGCCAGCAGCTCGAGCAGGTCCTCGACGGCCTGGCGCGGCGGCATGAGGGCCTCGTCCTCAACGGTGAGGGCTTCGATCAACCGCTGGTCCGCCCGGTCGTCGGCTCGCAGCGCGTCCAGCTGCTGGCCGGCCGATGCTTGCGCCGCGGCGGCCAGGTTGCGCAGCCAGGACGCGTTGTCTTCCAGCCACTGCGCGGGGTCGCCGCCGGGTACGTCCTCGTCATTGTCGAGTTCGGCGAGTTCACGCAACAGCTTCTGGGCGGCAAGTTCTGCCGCGGCACGCTGGGTGTCCTCGACCGCCCGTATCGCGGTCTCCCTCGCCTGCCGGGCCTTGACCTCGGGCTCGATCAGCTGATTCGCGACCTCGTCGAGCCGGCGGGTTTCTTGCTCGAGCCTCCGGTACTCCTCGCGTTCACGCGTCGCCTGGATCTTGCTGTCGGTAGCCCGGGCACGCAGGCGGGCGTCGGCCTCGGCCACGGATTCGTCTTCGGCGATCAGACCAGCCTGCCGGGCCTGAGCAAGACGAGAGTCCACGCGCTCTACGTGCTGGCCGAGGAGTTCGGCTCGGACGGTGCGTGCGGTGGCCTGCTCCTCCCCCTCGGCCGCGCCGCGTTGCGCGTCGGCTGCCTCTGTCTTGCTGTGGGCGCTCTTGCGATCCAGGCGGTCGGCCTTCTCCGCGCACTGCTGCCTGCTGTGGTGCAGGGCCCCGGCGAACCGGGCACCGGCCTGGTCGCGGCGGAGCCGGGCAGCTCCCGCGGCCAGTTCGGCATCGTCCAGCAGCTCGCTGGCGACTCGATACTTCTCGTGTGCGGTGGCGGCTTTCAACACCGTGGGGACGACGGCCCAGGCGGCCAGTTCGCTGCGTTCCTTGGCCAGTTGTCCTTCTGCCTGGACGGCCTGGGAGTGGGCCGCGTCGCGACGCAACACCAGGGCCTGACGTCGCACCTCTTTGTGGAGCAGGTCGGCCTTGTCGCGGGTCTGCTGCTGTTGTGCGGCGTTCTCCTTCGCCATAGCGGAGTCTTCACGCAGTGCGCGCAGTGCCTCGTCCGCCTGCTCGACGGATGTGCCCACCTGCGCCGCGAGTTGTGCCAGCGCCTTCGCGGCTAGGTGGGCCTGTTCGGCTGCCGTCCTCTGCTCGATACGCCGGCGGGCCAGGTGTTCGGCGGCTGTGGCCGTGGCGGTGGAGAAGTCGCGGTCCAGCAGGAGTTGCTCGCGTCGACCGATGTTTTTGGCATAGGCGCCGAAGGCGTCACCCAGTTCGGTGAAGTCCTCAGCGTCCACCGCCTTGCTCAGCAGCCACTGCGTGAACTGTCGCCCGGTGGTCGTCTTGAACGCCTCGGCCGCGTCTCCCTCATCGACGTTCATCGCCTGCTGGACTGCGAACAGGTCCGGTTCCAAGCCGAGCCGCCGCAGGTGTTTCTCCCACTCCCCCTGCCGTTTCTCGATCTCCAGGCGGAGTGTTTTGTCACCGGAGTCCAGCCGTCTGAGCGCGTCCTGGTAGGCGTTCATCCGCAACCGGCGCCCGCTCTCGGCGAAGGGCAGCGTGGCCAGGGTCGTCTCGGCGTTGGGGCTGAGCGAATAGAACGTCCGCTCCACGGTGCCGTCCGTGGCCGGGGTCAGTACCTGTCCGGTCACCAGCGTTTCACCGGTGCGGGCATGAACCCATTCCAGGACCACGTGGGAAGGGGCTGCCGCGGACACCACGTACGCGCGCAGTGCCTCACGGCCTTTACGGGACTGCCGCTCGGGTAGCACCGTGGACAACAGCATCCGGATCAGCACGGACTTCCCACCGCCGTTCTCCAGCACGAGCAGTGTCGCCGGTGCGGGGCGCCGGAACAGCTGGCCGGCCGCTGGGATGAGAGTGCTGACGGGGATCGGTGAGCCGCCCTCGGACAGGTCCAGCAGGACGTCGCCGTAACGGGCCCCGGTCGGGCCGATGTTGTACAGGCGGATGCGGTTCAGCTCGTACATGGCCGGATCAGTCTCCTGGCTCGGCTGCGGTCAGGGGCGTTGCGGGGGCGGCGTCGGGCTGTGGGCTGCTGAAGGCGGGTCGGCCGTCTGGTCCCACGGTGATCCCGAGCTCGGCCAGCTGGCCGAGCATCTGCTGTCCGGCCAGCTCCCGTACCTGGATCTGGTAGCGGGCTGTGGTGGTGTAGGTTCCGCCGTTCTCCTTGCCCGCGCGCCGCAGCATTCCGTTGTCGGCGAGGTATTCGGCGACCCGCTTGATGAGGGCGTGCCTGCTTTTGGAGTGGGCGCGGTCATCCCCGGTGGAGGAGACAGGATTGCGTCGCTGGTAGTAGCGCCACAGTTGGATCAGGTCCGGATGGTCGGCGGGAACTCCGTCGTCGGTGTCGGCTTCAGCGGCTTGGCGTTCCAGTTCCTTGGTGGCCTGCTCGACCATCACGTCGACGTGGCGGACGGTGATGCGGCCGACGTGGGCTGGGTCGTCCAGGTCTTCGGGGCGGTAGTAGGCGAGCGCGGCGATGGCCAAGTGGGCCAGTGCCGCGATCGGACGGTCGGCGGGTTTGCTGATGTGGTCGGTGACGCTGACCGCGAACTGGGTTTCGGCGGTCGCCCCGAGCACCAGTCCGGCCCGTGAGTCGACGGCGATCACTGTCAGGTCGAAGCCGCTTGCGGCGGCGTGCAGGAGTTGGGCAAACTCCTGGTCGGTGCGGCAGCGACCTACCAGCGCGGCGTACTCGGCGTTGCGGCGGGGTGTCAGTCCGGGTTGGAAGCCGAAGGCGAGCAGCCGGTTGACGGCGGCCGTGTCGTTGACGTTGTTCACGCCGCGCCCTCCTCGAGGCCGTTGTCGGTCGGCAGGGCAGAGGCTGCCGGGCTGTGGACGACCAGGAGGTCGTGACCGGCGAACCGGTCGTCATCCAGTTCGCGGTCGTCGGCCAGGGCTGCCAGCGCTGTGCCGCGCTCGGGGTCGTGGCGCGGGGCACCGAACAGGCCCAGTACGTGCAGGGCCAGCAGATGGTCGAGGTTGTCTCGTCCGGCCGATATGCCGTGCCGGCGTGCTGCGTTCAAAAGCTCGGACAGGCGGATGCCGTCGGTGTCGGTGCGTTTCAGCAGTGAGGCGACGGCCGTGTACTGCTCGTCGGAGAAGGTGGCGGTGTCTTCTGCGTCGCCGAATTCGGGTTCGATGATCAGACTGTCGTCGCCGTCGGGTTCGGCCGGCGGCGTCATCAGTCCGGTGATCAGGTCCGGGAGGTAGATGATCGCCGGGCGGTGCGGCGGGGTCGCCGCCGTCGCGAACGTGCCGAGCAGCGGAAGCGCCTGCCGTACCGGCAGTTGCAGGGCCGGTTCGAGCAGCTGGCGTTCGAGGTCGACGTGGGTCCGGCTGGGGGGCGGCACGAAACTCTGGCGCTCTTGTTCGGCGCGGAACCGTTCGCCTACTTCCTGGAGGTTCGCCTGCAGGGATGCGTGTCTGCGCAGGCACTCCTCGAGGATTGCGATCAGCTCGGCGGCCTGGGCCGGGGTGGTGTCTTCGGTGCTGTTTTCCATCATCCGGACCAGGTTGTCCTTGATGGTGTTTTCGGCGTTGATGCGGTCCTCGATGTGTTCCAGCGCTTCGGTCTGCATGCGCTGCACGTCACGGACCCAGTCCACCGAGCGGATGTCCCGGCGCATGCCTTCCAGCCGGGTGCGGATGTGCTCGGTGTATTGCACGGTGCGGCGCAGCGCCATCTCCGCGGCGCGGTGGGCGTCAGTCAGCCGTCCTCGTCGCACCAAGGCTTCGAGCTTGGCGTCGGCGGCGACCTGTTCGGAGGCGATGTCGAGGTCCACCGCGCCGACGAGCACCGCGATCGCTTCGTTGGAGGCGCGCAGGCGTGGCCGTCCGTCGGGTCCTGGAACTTCGCGCAGCAGCTTGAAGGAGAAGGTCTGCGCGGTGTAGGTGCTGTGGGAGACGATGCCGTAGAGGTGGCTGAAGTCGCGGTCGACGGTGCCGACGTTCAGCAGGCTGTCGAGGACCCAGCGGGCTACGGCGGTATGTTCGTCGCGGTCGCGCTGCGGCATCTGAAGCCCTGCGACGCGTGCCACGGCGGCCACGATGTCCTCGTGTCGTGCACCGTCGTCGAAGTCCATCTTCAGTGTGACGGTGTCGATGGCGGTGAGCGCCAGTTCCTCCATTTGGTAGCCGGTCCACTCGCGTGAGGCGAGCAGGGGCTTGCGGCGTTCCAGGTCTAGGACGGGGTCGGCGACCGCGAGTGCCTTCACACGAGTTGCCAGTCCCAGCGTGTCGCGGCCGTGAAGTCCCGCTTCAGACATCCAGTTTCCTCCCCGCCCTATGAACTGCCGTCACGTGATCAAGACGAGGGTGGCCCCTCGGAGTGCTAGCGGACCAGGGGGCCTTGCGCCGTTCCCGGATCCGCCCCGGCCCGTCGGCACCACTACTGCGCCAGTGTCTGCAGGCCGCTGGCCAGGTCGGCTTGCACGAGGTCGTCGCGTTCGTCCGGGGTCAGCCAGCGTGTTCTGGACCCGGTGGCGCCCCGCTCCACCCACAGCACCTCATCGACGGCCTCGGCAACGGCGTGCAGATGGCTGATCACCATGACGAGGCGGTCGCCGCCGGCTCGCGCGCGCAGTACCTCCAGGGCCGCATCCAGTGCAGCCGCATCGAGTGCTGCGAAACCTTCGTCGAGGAACAGGGAGCCCAGGCTCGAGCCGCTACGGGAATGCAGTTCGGCCAGTGCCAGCGCCAGAGCGAGTGAGGCCTGGAACTTCTCCCCGCCGGACAGCCGGTTCGGGGGGTGGATGACCCCGGAGGTGCGGCTGACGATGTCGAAGCTGTCGGCGAAGCCGAATCGGCCGTCGGTCATCTGGCCGAGCAGTTCGCTGGCGACGTCGCGCAGCGCGCGGGTGCGCAGCATCGTGAGGTGGCCCAGGAACTTGGCGTCGACCAGTTCACGGCGCAGCACGTCCAGCGCCTCGGACCGGGCGCGGCCGGCGGTGATGGCGAAGTCCAGGTCGGCGGCCGGCTTGATCATGTCCTGTGCGCTCTGTTGCTTCTGACGCTGTTCCTTGGCCTCCAGGTCCGCCTGTGCTGTGGCCATGACGAGGGGGTGCAGGGCGTCTGCTGCCGTCAAATCGGCGGCGGGGTCGAACCCGTCAACGTCGGCGAGCTTGGCCGTCTGGCCCCGCAGACTCTCCGTCGCGGCCGCTGCTCGCTGGGCGGACGCGTCGGCGCGCTCGGCAAGCCGGCCGCCCAACGCCGCTGTGGCTGTGGCCAGTTCGGCGGCGAACCGGCGGGTGGCGCAGATCCCGGGCGCGGCGGGGGCCTGGGGTACGGGGCACACGTCGGCTGCGTCGAGGTGCGTGACCGCGTCGGTGACGGCTTGTGCCCAGGCATCCAGGTTGCCGCGCAGCTCATTCAGCGGGCGGTCCACACGGGTGCGGTCCTCCTCGTCGAGGGCGTGCTGCCGGCTGAGCACGGCAGACTTCTTCTGCCGTGCTGTTTCCCGCTGGTCGGACAGGCTTTGGAGTGCGGCCTGCCGGGCGGTCACGGCGGCGAGTGCGGTCGACGCTGCGTCGTCGGTCACCTCGATCGCATCGCTGGGCAGCGTGGCCCGGATCCGCGGGGGCAGCGCGGTCAGGGCGCGGCTGATCTTGCCGATGGCGCGGGTGTGTGCCGTGAGGGCGGTCTGCTGGTCGTCGACGGCGCGTTGGTAGGAGTTCTTGCGTTCTGTGAGCGTCGCACGGTCCGTGTCGATCAGGGCGGTGCGGCGGTGCACGTCGGTCTGCAGGTGCTCGGCATGATCTTCGGCTGCCTGTTCGCATGCGGTGATCGCTTCAGTGATCGGTGCGGCGTCCCGCTCGAGGAGCTCCTCGCGGTGGTCGGCTCCGTCGTCGGGGGTGGTCTGGGCGGCGGTGATGGCGATCAGCGTCGCCGATGCCGTCTCGCTGTCGAAGTCGTGACCTGCGGTGGCCGTGGTCGTGAGATCGCTGAAGGCGCGCTCCGCCTTGGCCGTGGCTTCGCGCGCGGCCTGCTGTGCCGTGCGATGGTCCGTGTCTCGGTCGCGGATGGCTGTTTCGGCCGCTGTCACGGCGGCGCGGGCCTGGGCGAGCTGGTCGGCGGCGGCCCTCTGTGTCCTGGTCGCCTGGGTGAGTTGGGTTCTTGCCTCGGCCAGCTCGGCGGAATCGGTCCCGGATGCCGGTTCGAAGCCGTCCGGGAGTTGTTGGCGGCAGACGGGGCAGTCGTCGCCGTCGTGCAGTTCAGCGGCGATCGCGGCGGCCTGGTCGCGTTGTTGCAGCGTGTCCACGCGCCTCTGGGCGGCAGCGAGGTCCTTTTCTGCTGCGACGTGTGCCTCTTGCTTTTCAGCGCAGGTGTCTTGAGCGGCTTGGTGCCGACTCGCCGCGGTGGTCTGGCCGCGGACGGCGCCGGCGAGGCGGCTGGCTGCTGCGAGGGCCGCGGTCAGTTGGGTGCGGGCATGGGCGGCCTTCTGGCGCACGCGCTTGGCCGTTTGGGCGGCGGCACGCGCCTGCTGCGCCAACGGGTCTATCCGGGCGGTGCGTTCGGCGAGTTCAGCTTCGGCGCGGGTGATGGCCTCGCCTTCGCCTGCGAGTTGTTCGCTCTGCCGGGCGAGCCGGTCGCGTTCGCCTCGGAGCTCTGCGGCGTCCGCTGCGAGGGTTTCGAGAACCACTGCGGCTTTACTGAGGGCGTCTTGGCCTTCGCCTTCCGCGTCCGCTGCGGCGATCGCGTCCGTCAGGCTGCTTTCCTGTTCTGCGGCACTTGTGGCCTCAAAGTTCAGGGCCTCGCGTCGTGCGGCGATGTCGGCGGCGACCGGTTCGAGGGCCTCGAGGGTGGGGCCCGCGTCGGCCACGGTGCGCGTGGAGAGCGTGTGCGCGGCGGCGGTGGCCCCCTCAGCGGCAGCCTGGGCCGTGGCTACTTCCTTCTGCAGTTGGGTGATGCGGCCGATGGCCTCCTTCAGGCGTTCGGCGCGGGCTTCAGCCTGCTCGGCGGCCGCGCCGGCTTCCTCGGCGGTCTGCTCGGGGGCGTCCGGCATGGACGCACGCTTGGCCTCGGCGCCCGCCAGAAGGCCCTTGAGCGTCTCACGCTGGCGGGCCGCCACCCGCTGGATGGACTCCAGCGACTCGGCACCGAACAGTTCCCGCAGCAGCTTGCCGCGTTCTTTGGGGGCCGCGATGAGGAGCTGGTCGAACTTGCCCTGCGGAAGCAGCCCCACGCGCAGGAACGTCTCGTAGCTCATCTGCAGCACCGCTTTGAGGCGGGCGTCGACGGCGCCAGCGTTGTCTGTCTCCTCGCCGGTGTCGAGGTTCTTCAGATGGTGCCGGCCGGCGTTCGCGTTGGTGGCATGCATGGTGCGGTGGACGTGCCAGCGCTGTCCCTCGTGCAGGAAGGTGAGGTCGACGCTCATGGCCTTTGCGCCGTCGGCGATGAGCTGCCCCGGGCTGTTGGCGTTCCAGGAACTTTTGCGGAACAGGGCATAGGTGATGCCGTCGAGGAGGCTGCTTTTGCCGGCTCCGGTGTCGCCGAGGACGCCGACCAGGCCGCGGCCAGTGAAGTCGACGGTGACCTGGCTGGGGTAGCTGCGGAATCCGTTGAGGGTGAGCGTCAGGGGCTTCATCGCGTCGTCTCCGCTGCAGTGGTGTCGGTCCCGGACAGCAGGCCTGAGCGGTCGAGGCCGTCGAGGGGGCGGCCGTCGAGGGCCGCGGTCAGCAGGGTCTCCTCGCAGCACGGTGCCGGGTCGTCCAGGTCGGGTTCGGCTTGCAGATGTGCGAGGGCGGTCATGGCGCGGTCCAGGGCCAGGCCGGTGGTTCCGCGGCCGGGCAGGTAGTCGCGCAGCAGCTCTTCGATGCCGGGCAGGTCGGTGGAGGTCTGCCGCTGCTCCGGCACGGTCTCGATGGCCGTGGCGCGGCGTTCGTCGACGGCGACGAGTGTTGCCCGCGGCAGCATCTTGGCCAGGGTGTCCGGCAGGAACGGGTCGGGGACCTCGACGTTCACCACCGCCTTCACCCAGGCGTCGTTGACCCGGCCGGCGCGTTGCGCGATTTCTTCCAGGGTGCCCTCCAGGCGGACCAGGCGGCGGCCGGAGGTCAGGGGAACGAGTTCGATGCGGGGCGTGCCGGTCGGGCCGACCTCGGCCAGGACCACGCTTTTGGTGTCGCCGCTCTCGCCGAAGTCCATCTGCAGGGGGCTGCCGGCGTAGTGGGCCGGGTATCCGGCGCGCTGGACGCGCTGCGGTTTGTGGATGTGGCCGAGGGCGCCGTAGGCGACGTCGGGCAGGTCGGCGGCAGCTGTCGCGTAGTCGTCGGCGATGGAGATCTTCCGCTCCGAGTAGGAGGGAAGGGCCCCTTCGACGAACAGGTGGGCGGCGAAGACCAGGACATCCCGGGCGCCGCGCCCTGCGGCGAGGCGGCGGTAGACGTCGGCCTGGACGGTGCGCAGCCGCTCGGCGTAGGTCGCGGTCGTCAGGGCGGGGTCGGCGAAGTCGTAGGCGAACCGGTTGGGGTGCAGGTACGGCAGTGCGCCGATGCGCAGTGTCAATTCCCCGTCCTGGGCGGGGTAGTCGGCCACCAGCAGCCCGTCGGGGCGGGCGTCGGTGGCGAAGCGGACCCGGGCCTGTCCGGCTTCGCCGACGTCCATGCCGTTCAGGATGAACTCCAGGAAGGCCAGGACGTTGCGGGTGTCGTGGTTGCCGGCGACGACGACCACGGGGGCGATCGCGCCGAGGCGGTGCAGCGCCTGCGCCGCGCGGCGCAGGTCGTCCAGGCCGGGCCGGGAGGTGTCGAACAGGTCGCCGCTGTGCACGATCAGGTCGGGGGCGAAGCCGGCGGCGATGTCGATGATTTCGTCCAGGACGGCGTCTACTTCTGTGTCGCGTCGGTGGCGGCCGAGCTGGCGGCCCAGGTGCCAGTCGGAGGTGTGGAAGATGCGTCCCGTCACGGGTGTCTCCAGGAGGGCCGGGGGTTCGATGGCGCCGACTGTACACGGAATCACAGGAAGAAGTCTGGAAAATCTGGAACTCTGGTAACGTCGGGGTCATGAGTGATCCTCTGGACGCCTTGGAGAAGAGCATCAGCACCCTGCGCCGCGCAATCCGCGACGCTTCCGCCGCAGGCGACAGCGAGCGCGCCGGCGAGCTGCGGGCGCAGCTCCGCCGCGCCGAGCGCGCCTGGGACGCCCTGATCGACACCGGCGAACCAGCCCCCGCGCCGCTGCCCCGCACCGTGCCGACCACACCACCGGCTGCCTTCGGCTCGCAGCTTCCGGCACGCGAACACGTCCACCGCGCGCTGATGCTGCTCGGCACACCGGCCGCCCCCAAGCTGATCGTGGGGGTGCACGAGGCGTTCTTCCCCGGCGAGTTGTCCGCGTCCAAGCTGTCCAGCCTGCGCCGGGACGAGGCGCGGTCCTATCAGTCCAGCCCCGGAGCCCGGCCCTACTATCTCTGCTCGGCACTGGCCCACGACCTGCTGACTCCGGTACGGGCGCTGCTCACCATCAGCACCTGGCCGCTGGAACAGCGCATCATCGGCCCGCTGTCCCCACGCGTCGACTTCCTCACCGGAGCCATCCGCATCGCCGAGGCTGTTCACGCCGCCGAGTCGTCAGCCGGAGGCGAACCCAGCGCTGCGGCCCTGCGGCTGCTGTGGCGCTTCGCCGCGAACATCCCCGACGCGATGCCCTCGAGTGCCCCGGGACGAGAGAGCGCACTGGATACGCAGCAAGTGATCGACGCCGCCCGGACCGAGCTGGCCGTGCACCTCGACGCCGACCGCGCAGTCCGCTCCGAAGCCTCACGGCGGGCCCGCACGCTGCACGAAGCCCAGCAACTGTTCGGCGCACCCCCGCAGAACGTCACGCCTCTGCGGGCCCGGGCCTGACCCCCGTCCCCTCCCCCGCAAGGATCTCCACCACCGTGAAACCACCCGTCGACGGCCGCCTGGACGCACTGCGCGGATCTTCACCACGGCTGTCCTACAACGCCCGGTCGCTGGCCGCCCTGGAGAACAACCCGCGCTGCACGCTGCGGGCCCTGCTGGACGCCTCCGGATCCGACAAGGCCACGATCGCCGCGCACATCGGCTACCCGTCCCCCTTCGGCCAGTCCGCCTTCGCCTTCGCCCGCGGCAACGCCTTCGAGGCGATGGTGAAGGACAATGGATGCGCCGAACTCCTGCGCGTCCTGCGCGAGACCCTCAAGCTGACGCTGCCCGAGGTGGCCTACCTGGACCTGAACGAGGTCGGCGGCGCCGGCGACAACGACGCCCGCCACAATCGCACCACCGAAGTCCTGCTGCAGGCGGCCCGGGGAACCGGCGAGGGCACCCTGTTCGATCACCCGCTGCTGCACCTACAGGTCGGCGGCGAGGGTGCGTTCCTGGAACCGGACCTGGTCGCCTTCCGCATCGACGGCCGCTTCTACATCGTTGAGATCAAGAGCTTCCCGATCATCGACGGGCAGGCCGACCCGGCACAGGTGCGGGCGGCCACGACCCAGGCATGCGCCTACATCATCGCGTTGCGCGCCCTCCTCGCGCAGCACGGGATCAGCACGGAGGCCGTGTCCGACACCATCGTGCTGGTCGCACCGAAGGACTTCACCAACCGGCCGACCGCGGCGTTCGTGGACGCCCGCAAGCAGGTTGCCGCCCTGACCCGCCAGCTGTCCCGCATCGAGCGCATCAGCGACCTCGTGGACCTGCTGCCCGACGGGCTGACCTTCGACCTCGACCTCGACCTCACCCTCCCCAAGAAGAAGCAACGGCCCCGCCGCCCGGCCGAAGAACTGGCCGCGGCCGTGGAGCAGGTGCCCGCGACGTACCGCCCGGACTGCCTCAACCATTGCGAGATGGCCTTCCACTGCCGCGCCCACGCCCGGTCGGAGGCCTCGCTGGACGTGCTCGGCCCCGCGGTGCGCGAGCAACTCGGCGGCATCGACACCGCCACCATGGCCCTGGGACTGGCCCGCGGCCATCTGACACCGACAGAAGATCAGAGCGACATAGCAGCCGCGCTGCGGCACGCCGCCCGGCTGCGCGACGAGTTGACCAGGGCCTACGGGGGTGCTGCATGAGCATGCTGTCGGCGCTGGCGCACGCGGAGGCGATGGAAACCATGACGGCCATCCCCCAGACCGCGTTCCGCCACCACCGCCTGTCGGACCGCCCACTGGTCGTCATTCCACTGACGATGGCCGGCGAAGCCGGGGCCCCGCTGGCAGCCATGGTCGGCACCACCAAGAGGGACATGACCCTGCTGGTCGTGCCGCAGCCCCGCAACCGTGACCAGCGGTTCGCCTTCGCCGCCGACTTGGGCCGGCGCGTGATGGACTACATCGACTCCCACCGCCAGGACCGCCGCGGCGAAGGCGAACGCTCCCGGTACACCGACGTGCCGCAGATCCTCGTCCCCAATCCGGGCGGCATCAAGGCGCTGGCCGACCTCGGCCGCATGTGCCGCTTCCGCTCGACCTCCGGCCCCTACGCCGTGCCGGACGTCGTTCCCGAGTTCGGCATGTGGCTGACCTTCCTGGTCGAGACCGCCGAGATGGCCGGCACCTCCATGCTGCGCCCCCTGACCACGCTGCTCACCGAACACTGGGCCACCGGCCAAAGCGCGCTGGAGGACCAGAACCTGGCCTCGCTCATGGCCTGGATCGCTCCCCCGCCCGGGGTGAGCGTCCAGCAGGCCCTGGAGGAGGCGGAGAACCCGGACGTCTGCCCGCCGGCCGGCCCGGCGACGTCCCCGGAGTTCGACAACCGCGATCTGGCACCAGCCATCAAACGGTTCGACGCTGCTCACATACTCGGCGACCCGCAGGCGTTGGCCGCCGCCCAGAGGGAGCTGTCCGATCTGATCGCTGACCAGATCAAGCCCACCTGGCGCTTGATGTGGACGGCCATCTCGCTGCTGCGGTCCGTCCCCGAGGCACCACAGACCACCCGGCGCCTCGACCGCGACTGCCGGCTCTTCACCGGCTACTCCGACTACCGGGACGCCGGCGGCCTCCCCCAACGCGCGCGGGACAACGCGATCGGCGCGGCACGGCGCCTGAGTCAACTCGAGCGGGCCCTGGCCGACTTCGAGGCCGCCATGGCCTTCGACGACCCATTCGTGCTGGCCGACTGGCGCAGCGGCGGAGAGGCATTCGCCGGAACGGTTGTGGAGGCCGAGGCCGACCGGATCGTCACCACGGCCAAGAACAGGCGGGTGCCGCGCCCGCGCGCCACCGTCCGCACCCAGGACCCTCTGCGCCTGGCCCCCGGCACCAAGCTGGTCAGCCCGTCCATGCCGGCCGGCCACAAGGCCGTCATCGTCTCCGTTCTCCCCGACGGCGAGGCGACACTCGTCACGGTGGAGGTCACCGCCGGAATGGGCCGAGCCCGCACTCCGAAGGCGGGCACCGTTCCAGTCCTGGACCAGGACATCGCCTACCTTCCCGACCCGGGGTGGCGCCCGACACCGAACTTCCCGGACTCCGATCGCACCCCGTGGACGCACAGCGTCACCGCCGATGGTCCGGACGACGCAGGCGTGCCCGAGGACGCCGCCGCAGAGGAGTGGGGACATGAAAACTGACAGCACCGCCGCCGCGAGCGCCGCCACAACGGCGATCCTGTCCGATCTGGCCGACGCCCGCCACCAGGCCGTCGTCGTCGACTCTCCGCCCGGCGCCGGCAAGAGCACCCTCGTGGTCCGCGCTGCCCAGGAACTCGCCGCGGGCGGCGAACGGCCAATCATCATCGCTCAGACAAACAATCAGGTCGACGACCTGATCAAGAAGCTCGCCGGCAGCCACCCTGGCATCGCCCTCGGCCGCCTGAGTGCCAGTGACTACAGCCCGCCGCCAGCACTGGACGGGCTGACGAACACCATCATCGGCCGCACCCTGACCGATCTGTCCGGCTGTCAGATCATCGTCGGCACCTCCGCCAAGTGGGCCACCGTGCGCGATGGCACATTCGGCTGGGCGATCCTGGACGAGGCCTACCAAATGCGCTCGGACATGCTGCTGCAGCTCGTCGAACGCTTCGAGAGGGGCCTGTTCGTCGGCGACCCCGGCCAGCTGGACCCGTTCACGATCGTCGACACCGAGCGCTGGATCGGGCTGCCGCACGACCCAACGCAAAACGGCGTCAGCGTGATGCTAGAGCACAACCCACACATCCCCGTGCACCGGCTGCCGGTGTCCTGGCGCCTGCCCTCCTCCGCCGCCCCCACCATCTCCCAGGCCTTCTACCCGTTCACCGACTTCGCCGCCGGAACCAACAACGGCACCCGCGCACTGGAGTTCCGCACACCCGGACTCCGCAAAACCTGCCTGGACGAGACCCTTGCGATGGCCTTCACCACCGGCTGGGCCCTGCACGAGCTGCCCCGCCGTCACGTTCCGCGCACCGACACCGAAACCATCCAGTCAGCCGCGCACCTCGCCGAACGGCTCTTGACCCGCGGAGCAGTCGCCACCTGCGAAAACAACCCCGCCGGCCGCGACCTGGGCGCCGCCGACATCGCCATCGGCGTCGCCCACCGAGACCAGGCCGACCTGGTCCGCGCTGCCCTCACCAGGACCGGGCACCCGGACGCACCAAGGGTGGCGGTCGACACCGCGAACCGGCTGCAGGGCCGCGAGTTCGAAGTCGTCATCGTCGTACACCCGCTGTCCGGCCGACGCGACGCCACCGCCTTCCACCTCGAAGCCGGACGGCTGTGCGTCCTCGCCTCCCGCCACCGGCAGGCATGCATCGTCGTCGCTCGCGAGGGCATCGCCGACCTTCTGGACAGCCACCCCTCGACCGACCCCGTGCACCTGTCCGTGCGGGCCAAATTCCCCGATGGCTGGGAAGCCAACCACGTCATGCTGGCCAAGCTCGCCCAGCACCGCGTCGCCGCATAACCCTGCACAGCCGCTTGCGCCCGACCTCGCATAAGCCCGCGTTCCCTCGCCTATCCCAAACAGAGTTGGTAGCCCATCATCCCGAACGGGCGTGCTGCACAGGCAGTCTGGAGTCGGGGATGGCGGGGGTTACTGTCAGTCGATCGGCTCCTGTGGTCTGCCGGACCTGTCGCACATCCGCCGGCCCCACATCGACAAGCCCTACCCGTGCCATCACACCCGCTGGTGCTGAACAGGCCCGGACAGCAACAGGCGGGTTCTGCGGGAGAACTGGCCGCACCCCCGCAGGACGTCCGTTTTCGGCCGAGAAGACAGAGCACGCTGAGGCGACCGGAACAGACGGCGGCGCCGAAAACCTTCGCGGCTCGGTCGCGTGTGGCCCAAGAGCGAAGCCCACGGTCATCGACCTCCTCAAGAAGACGCATGGGGTGCGCACGCTGGGAAGCAGCCTCGTACTCCGCGAAGTACCGCTGTGTCCTGACGGGTTGGGGCTACAACCTTCACCGAAGGCGCGGAAGGCGTAGCAACCCTGCCGATGATGCGGACAGCGGTTGGCCCGCAGGCGAGCCACGGATCACTTGTGCGTCGCTGGAGGGCGGCCAGGGCGGTCCGCTACAGCACCTGTCTACGACAAGGGAGTTCGGTAAGAGGTCATCCCATTTGGCTGGGTAGGCTGTCGGGCGTGGCAGGGATCGTTGAGCGGCTGGTGCCGGACGAGTTGTGGGAGCTGTTCCAGCGCGTGGTGCCGGAGGCACCGACGCGACCCCAGGGCGGCGGCCGGCGTCGGCACGGCGACCGCGAGGTGCTGGCCGCGATCGTGTTCGTGGCCACCTCCGGCTGCACGTGGCAGCAGCTGCCCGCCTCCTCATTCGGGCCGTCCGGCGCCACGGCGCACCGCCGGTTCACCGAGTGGACCAAAGCCCGGGTGTGGGCCAGGCTGCACCGCCAGGTCACTCCGGCTGATGCTCGCTCCCGCCGAAGTCTGGGCTGGTGTAGTCCGGACTCGTATGTCTCGGGTGAGGGCCGGATGCGTGCTCGTCCGAACTGGTGAAACCCGGACGCGCGTATCCCAGTTGGGGGACGCAAGGGGCGGACGAGGGCTGCCCCCTGGCCGCGGCGCCGCTGGGATCGGCCAGCGCCTCCCGCAGGAAGGGCACAAGGCCACGCTCAAGCAACGCCTGCTTCCACGCTTCCCGAGCCCGGGCCACCTCCGTATCCGGCTCACTCCCGGAGCTGTCGCTGGGCGGTGCCCCGGTGCGCAGAGCACTGCGGATCAGTACTACCGCTGCGATCAGGACGCAGGCACCGGTCACGGCACCGAAGACCCACCCGGCGGTCAGGAACGCCCGGGTGAAGCCCGGATCGGGGTCGAGCGTCCTGAGGAGGTAGCCCACGAGCAGAAAGAGGATGGCAAGTCCTCCGGACAGGACGGGTGCCAGGACTGCGACAACAGCGCCCATCCCCGCCCCCGGCGGCCCTGCGGGAGCGGCACCCAGGGTGATGGCCGTCCCGGCGAGCTCGCTCCTGGAAGATTCCGGCTCGGCAGCGTCACGCCGGCCCTGGGACGGCTTCAAGCCGTGCAGTTCCTGGCGGATCTTCACGTAGTGCTGGTACTCGGCCGCTGCTGCCGCTGTGATGCGCCCGGTGGCATTGAGCGCCATCGTGCGCAGCTGCTCACTGCTGAGGCGCTCGCCGACCGCGGCCAGTTCCGGTCGGCGCAGCGCCTCGTCGAGGATCTTTTCGTACGCCTGTCGGTCCTCGCTCAGCAGATGCTGCGGCACGGCGTCTCGGCTGCTCCCACGACGGGGCGGCAGGCCGCGCGTGAGGGTGTGCCGGTCAACCGGCTCGGCAGTGAGGCTGGACGGACCGGTTTCGGACGGTGCGGCCTCGTGTTGCGGATGGTGTGTGGCCATAGTGCGCTCAGCCGTCCTGTCCCCCTCCGCGGGCAGCCGTACGTGCGCTTCGGCCTGGGCCTTCGACTGTGCTTTCGCCGGAGCCTGTGCATCCGCCTCGAGCTCGGTGTCCGTGCGGGGCTGCGTCTGTACCGCCGGTGGCGGCGCCGCGTGAGCGGTGGGGGCCGGCGGGCGGACGCGGATGCCGAGCAGCGAGGCGAGGAGGCGGCGTGGCAGCCCAAGACGGCGTTGCTGTTCGGCCGTGGGCGGCCTGCGTCGTGTACGGTCCGCGCCGAGGACGCTCGCGGCGAGGCGTCGGTGCACAGGCTGTTTCCGTGTCATCCTGTGCTCTCCTCTCCGGCGACCGGCTGCTGCCGCAGAAACGGCAACTCGCGGTTGTCTGGGTCCCGGCCGTGCCCGGCTGCCGCATCCGGCGGGTGCCCGTTCGCCTGCGTCGGCAGCACCGGTTCAGTCCGATGGCCGGCCCCTGTGGCCCCGGCCTGGGGCCCGCTGCCGGGGTTCGTGTTCCCGCCCATGCTCAGCGCGGAGAGTCCGGGAGCCTGTGCCGCAGGGGAAAGTGGAGCGGCCGGTTGCTCTGGCGCCGCCGCACCCTGTGCCTCTTCGGCGGGCGGCAGGGTCAGCGGTGCGGCTTGCGTGGCGGGTTCCTGCGATGCGCCTGGAGCGCCTGCCGGCTCGGGCGCTCCTGCAGCCAGGGCGGCGTGGACGGACTGCACCCGACCGAGCTGGGTGAGCAGCACCGGCGCGGAGAGTCCGACGACGACCGCCGCGTAGGCGCCGCTGATCTGCCCCGTGGTACCGAACAGCACGGCCGCGCCCGCGCCCATCACGGTGTGCAGCACCGCCGCGACGGGATCGGCGACCGGGTCGAAGTAGTCCCGGAACTGCGGCAGCTCACCTGCCTGAGGCAGGGGCGAGAGGCGGCAAGCACGCCGGTCCGTCTGCCAGTCGAGGAAACGGATGTGGAGGTCCAAGAGCCCGCGCATGGCGCCTCCCGCTCCTCCCAGCAGGATGAGCGTCGGCACATTCACGGTTTCCCCCGGTGACGCCCGAGCGCCGGCTTTCGGCGCCCGTCACGTCGAGGTTAGAGCCGGAGGGAAGCCGCCCGAAAGGGCAGGACACGTGCAATGTCTGTTCCAGAGAGTGGGAAGAGAGTGTTTCCGAAAACGGTGCCGTCCGCCCACCGCTGGACCTCAGGCGACAGTGCCGCCGGCGTTCTGCTCCATATCGCCCAGGTAGGTGCCCAAGGGGGTGAGGGCGGCCCAGAGCTGGTCGAAGTAGGCGGCGAAGTAGGTCATGAAGGTGGGGTCCTCGATACTGAGGCCGTTGAGTTTTTGGCGCGGTCCTCCGGAGAACGCCAGGAAGACGACGCTGTCGTCGATCAGCGCCATGTTCAGGCCGTCGGCCGCCGCCGTCCAACGCAGCACGCTGGCCTCGTAGGTGAGGATGTGCCGGGTGTCGTCGTAGTGCTGGCGCGCCCAGGCGAACATGTCCGCGTCGGGCCGGCCGTCGCGTTCGGGGACGCCGATGATGCGGCGCACGCTGCGTTCGTCGTCGCTGTCCTCGCCGGCCCAGTCCAGGATGGCCTTGAAGTAGGCGGCGGAGGCCGGCGTCGTGTACTGGGTGGGCGGGTAGCGGCGCGTGTAGGTGACCCGGATCTCCGAGCGTGCCTGCCGAGCCCGTTCACCGGCGGCTTCGTAGAACTCCCTGTTGTTGCGGTACCAGTGGGCGGCGAGGATGGCGTCGCCGGCCTGCGGATCGCTGATGAGCGGCAGTGGGGTGCGCGGGGCGGGTGACCCTTTGGCGGTTTCCTCGATCTGCCTGCTCGCTCCCACCCACTGCACACGCAGCTTCTCCGGGTCCGTGTCCACGGCGCGGGCGAAGGCGGCGGTGTGTTCCCAGGAGGGGAAGCGGCGGCCGTTGAGCATCGCCGAGACGCTGCTGCGGCCGCAGCAGGCCATCTTCCGGGCGATCGCCTCCTCGGTCGGTTTCCCGGCGGCCCGCCTCAGTTCGCGCAGCACCGCCGCGAAGGCGAGCTGCGCGGGATGCGGTTGCGCGGAAGTGCCCCGAGCAGGCATGTCTTCCCCTCCCCGGGTGGAACGACACAGAACGATGCGGTTGGTTCGTCATTGTCTGTCATTGCTACAGCGTGTCGCCAGTGTTCGGCGGTGTTCTCCTTCGTCCGGGGAGTTCTACGCGCGTCTGTCAGCCGTTGGCCAGGCAGTTCACCGGCCGCAGACTCGAGGGACCGGTTGCCGCCGGCGTCCGGTGTCCGCGACAGGAAGGAGCCGTGCCGTGTGACCTAGCCCAACTGCCACATTGCAGGCCCGGAACGTGAGGGCTGAGGAAGAAAAAGCAAAGGCCACCCCCCGGAGCTTCTGGGCGGAAGCGAGGGGCGGCCTTACCTGCTCAACACCACACAAGGAAGGAACCCCGTGCGAGTCGACTTCAGGATAGACCTTCCCTGTCTCAGCGCGGCCTTCGTGGCCGCGCTGGTACTGGGCATCGTGCTGATCATGTCCCCCACGGCCCAGGCGGCCGTCCTCGAGGAGGGATGGCTGCTGCCGGCGGCCGCCTGCCTGCTGGCCGTCCGGCAGCCCGGTAAGAGGAAACGGCGATGACCCCGCACAGCCCCAGCACCCGATGCCCCGGGTGCGGCAACGACGTCCTGCACCGTACCTACACCGAACTCGTCCCCACCTGCGGAGTGGACTGGAAGCTCGCCGAGTGGTCCGAGTGCGGCCACTGCCACCGGTGGCTCGCCTTCCACCTGCGCGGGCACCAGCAGCAGGACCGGGCCGGGCGTAGGTGAGCGGGGGCAGGGCTGCTCGTGCGAGCACCTGTCACTCTGACCCGCCTGCTCGCCGGCCGACAGCAAGGCGAAGCGCATGGGCCAGGGCCTCGGCCGGTCCATGGCCCGGAACACCATCCGGCTGCCCGTGCCACCGGCTGTACCGGCCGGTGGTGCGGGCATCTTTGTGGTCAGCCCACGCCTGCACGCGTTCGATCCGGGCATGGGACCTGTCCAAGGCATGCGTGATGACGCTGGTCTTCAGGGCACGCAGATGGATCGTCTCGGCTTACGACAGCCCAGCCCGGCGCGCGAGGGAACGCAACAGCCCCCACACGGCGGGTTCGTCGAGGCGGCTGCCGGAGGCGGTTGTGAACAGCATCCCGGCCGTGCGCCCTTCGGCATCCAGGGCGGCGAGCAGGGCGCGCACGGCCCGCACCGGGCAGGTGGCGGGGTGGGAGCCACAGGAAACGGCCACCTCGTCGTGCCGCTTGAGCTTGCGCCGGTAGACGCTCACCAGCAGCCCGTCCTCGGTCTCCACGGCGTCGTCCCGGTCGAGCGCGGCGAGCTCGGAGACGCGGGCGGCGCAGGCGTAGCCAAGCAACAGCAGCGCGGCGTCCCGCTTTTCGGCGAGGGTGTCGCGGTCGAGGGTGGCGAGCATCCCACGCAGCGTGTCCGGGGTGGCAGGCGCTGCCTCCACGCGAACCGCCGAATCCGGATCCTGGGCGCGACCGCGCATCCGACCGCGTCCCGGGTGGTCCAGGCGGCGAGGAATCTCGTCATGGACCTCGAGGACGCCGGCTGTCGGGCGCGCTGTTCGACGCCGTCCTCAAGGACGCGGGGATCGAGGTGGTGCTCAGCGGCGTCCGGATACCGAGAATGAACTCGATCATGGAGCGGTGGGTGCAGACCTGCAGGCGAGAACTGCTGGACCGCATGGTGATCTGGGACCAGTGCCCTCTCCGGTAGGTCCTGCGCGAGTTCGAGACGTCCTGCAACGAGCACAGGCCGCACCAGGGCCTTGCGAACGCCCGCCCCCTCCACCCGCTGCCCGCTCCGATCGAGGACCCGGACCGGATCGCCCGTCTGGACACACGACGGCGAGCGCGGCTCGGCGGCCCCCTCCACGAGTACCAGCATGCGCCCTGACCAGCACGGATGAGATATTTGCAAGCGCAACGCCAAGCTGACCCCCGACGGACTCCAGCGGCTCGCCGGCCTCGGAGCGGTTCATGATCGATCAAATCGTGACTTGAAATGACGCCTATCCAGCCGTCGTGACCAGAACGGCTGTAGTCACCAACGAGCCTGGCTCCTATGGTGGGTTTGGCACTTTGAGGGGTACAGGAGGGCGCGGTGACCAATTGTGCTCAATGGGTTTGGATGGCGCTGGCTGCAGCCGACACCTCCCACACCGATGGCAACGTCTCCCACTCTCGACAATCCACAAGATGATGCATCAACTAGTGGACGTACAAGGCAATTACGGCCCAGAGAGGTGCTGGTTAACGGCATCTTCGGCGCAGCCGGGAGCTGCTGTGGTGCAGTCGCCCACTCCGACTCGGAACGGATCGCGGAACCCGAAGCGGACCTAGCCCGCCAGCCGAATACACGCATCGTCGATGCTCAGCGGCCTTCGAGCGTCGGCCAATTTCTCCGGAACCCGGACAAGAAGGAGAGTGTCATCCTTGGAGCCGACGCCCGGTTCTCCACGAGGTGTTGGGGAAATGATCCGCGTCCGCCTGCACATCCAGAATGCTTTGGCAAGAAGAGGACTGCGGTCCGTCCTGGCCACATGTGACGACGTATCGGTCAGGGATGGGGAAGGTGCGCGACAGCTCGTTACCAGTCGCGTCGGAGAACAAGCCGAAAGCACCGTGACCGTGATCGACTCGGCATCATTGAAATCGCTTCCGGTCAAAGCGAGCAAGGAGTTTTGCGTTTTGGTGGTCTCCGATTCGCCGGACGACATCGTACTGAACGCCGTCAAGCAGGGAGTTCGCCGGGTCGTGGCAGAGTCAGTGGTGGAGGAAGATCTTGTACGCGCAGTGCGGGCCACCGCTAAGAAAACGGCTTTCCTCTCCGAGAGCATAACCCCGTACCTGCTGGACTGTCTCGCGAGCCGTCTCCCAGAACACACCAGCGGAACCCGCAAAGCGTTGGACCGTCTCAGTCACCGGGAGCATCAGGTACTTCGCCTGCTCGGCAAGGCTTGGACCAACTCCGAGATCGCGTCGACACTGAGGATCTCCGAAGCTACTGTACGATCGCACATCTATCATATTGTGACCAAGCTGGACCTGAAGACCCGTACAGAAGCGGTCCTGTTCGGCCATCACTTCACGCTCGCTACACTGGGGCAGGCGCGCTTCACATGACTACTCCACCGTTCGGACTGAGCACCCACCCGACGTAGTAGGACGCATCGCTCGAGACCAGGAACGCAATGGTGGCGGCGATCTCCTCCGGGCGGCCCCATCGTCGCGCCGGTATCGCCGCCTTGGTCGGTTCGTTGTACGTGGTGGGGTTGGCCTTAAGCATCGGAGTTTCAGTCATTCCCGGTGCGACAGCATTGACGTTGATGCCGTGCTCGATGAGTTCATGAGCAAGGGCCCTGGTCAGGCCGAGCACACCGGATTTCGCGGCGCAGTAGTGGGTAAGCAAGCGCTCCCCGGTCAAAGCCAAATCTGAGGCGATGTTGACGATGCGCCCATGTCCGCGCTCGATCATGTCGGGCGCGAATATCTTGCAGCACAGAAACGTGCCGCGCAGGTTGGTGTCCACAACCCGGTCCCACTCCTCCAGCGACATCGCCACGCAGGGTGAACGCGAGATGACACCAGCGTTGTTGACCACAACCGTGACCGGACCGAATGTCCGATGCACGCGGTCCCGAAGATCCATCAGAGAGGCATGGTCCCGGACGTCGGCCGAAACGGCGACGGCGTCGCCGCCGGCAGCGCGGATGTCGGCCACCACTGCCTCAGCATTGCCGGAGTCCTTCAGGTGGTTGATCACCACACGCGCACCCTCCCGGGCGAGCCTCCTGGCAGTTGCCGCGCCGATCCCCGTGGCGCCACCGGTGATCAACGCTATTTCGTTGCCGAAGCGGCCCCTTTGCGGTGGTGCCGTGGTCACATCAGGCCTTTGTTGTCGTGGTCGTCGGCGAATTGCTCGAGCATGTCGACGTAAGCGCGCCGGTATGCGAGCGAGTATCGGTCCGCTCGGGTGTGGGCCTGGGTGTTGCCGGTGAGTGGGGCTTCCTTGGGGTGCTGGTTCTCGACGATGTGGAAGTCCTCTTCAAATATCAGCCGTTCGTATTCCCACATCTCCGGCAGCGATACGCCGTGGGTGGCGTCCTTCTCCACTCCGACGACCCAGAATTGGCGGACGGTGAGTCCGTCAGTGGCTATCGGTACGGCGAACTGAGCCACCAGGCGGCGAGATCCGTCCGGGAACACCGTTAGCGCTGATGCGGTCATCGGCATGGCCAGCGAGTAGGTAATCGTCTGGTCGTTGGCCAAGTCGCCGTGCCCGTCCAGTGCCGTGCCACCGAGGTCTGTGGTGAGACTCCATGAGAGCTGCCAGTCCCGGCGCTCGACCTCGTAAGGTGGCACCACGCGCTGGACATCGGGCCCCATGGACTTCTGGTGCACGAACGGGAAGTGCGCCGTGTCGCGGAAGTTCTCGGTGAGCTGGCGCATGCCGCAGGACAGGTCTGCCGGATTACCGCAGGCCAGGTCCCAGGTCTCCGGACTGTAGCCGTTGATCTCGGGCGGCGGCAGGTACGGTTCATCAAGCGAGGTCCACACGTGGCCGTACAACTCGAGCGCGGGGTGTGTACGCAGGCTTACGGCAGGCAGCCGGGTTCGAGGCGGCAGAGACGGAATGAGCGTGCAATGCCCGGTCTCTGGTGCGAAGAGCCAGCCGTGGTAAGGGCATTCAAGTGCGCCGTCTTCAACTCGGCCTTCCCACAGCGCAGCCCCTCGATGCGGGCACGCCGCGTCGGCGACCGTGATGACACCGTCGACACCGTAGACGACCAGCTCCGTGTCGAGAATCCGGGCCCGTACGACACCTTCCCGGCGCACGTCTTCAACGCGCGCTACGGGAACCCAGAGGTGACGCAGGAACGCGCGCTCGACGGCGAGCAGGTCGGAGGTCTCCACAGTCTCTCCAGTCTTTCTCTGGGCGGTGGTTTACAGATCATCACGGGTTCGTTCGGCACCAGGCGTTGGGTAGAAGATCACTGGCAGACTGGTGATGCCATTGATGAAGTTCGAGCACAGATGTTTTACCTCGCCTGCCAGCTCGAACCCCTCGAGGCACGCGAGCATCTCCTCGATGAACACGGCGAGTGCAACCTGGGCGGCAGGCCCGCCGATGCAGCGGTGGGCTCCTATACCGAAGCCCAGGTGCGGATTGGGGTCGCGGGCCGGGTCGAAGACGTAGGGGTCGGCGAATACTGAGGGGTCACGATTCGCCGATGCCACCCACGCGCACACCAGTTCGCCCTCGTCCAGGTTGGTCTCTCCGATTCGAACTGGGGCGAGTGTGCGGCGGAGCAGGTGATTGGTGGGAGAGGCCCAGCGCAATGCCTCCTCGACAGCGGTCGGCACCAGCGCCGGGTTCGCCCGTAGCGTCTGCCAAGCCGTCGGGTTCTCGATCAGGGCGAGCAGCAGGTGCGACGCTACGTGGGGCGTTGTGGTGATCGCCCCCATGGCGAAGCTGTAGCAGTTAAGGACGAGTTCGTTGTCGTTGAGGTGCCGGCCGCCGAAGTCGAGGTCGAGCAGGACCGAGATCACGTCGTCACGGCGGCGCTGTCGGCGTTGCTGGATGAGCTCGGTGAAGGTGGAGAACAGTTCGTAGTGCGCGCTGCTGAGGGTCGCGGCCTCGCTGGTGGTGGCATAGCCGGGGTCCCCTGGTGCCACCCCAGCCATGGCCCAGCGCGGAAGGTCGGGCCAGATTTCCTGTGGCACACCAAGGATTTCCCCGATGGCCGCCATGGGCAGTTGCAGCATGAGCTGGGCGACGTCGATCTTTACACCACCGGTGAAAGTGTCGCCGATCAGCCGGCGGACGTGGCCGCGCACAATCTCCTTGCGCTCGCGGACCACGCGGGTGGACATGGTGCGCATAGTGGGGAGTCGCACACGGGCGTGGTCAGGCTGGTCCATCAGATTGATGGTCTTGCCACCGGCGCTGTCGCCTGCGGCGACGGCGAGGATCGTGCCATGCTCGGAACTGTAGTTCCGGTCATCGGTCAGCACCGTGACCACGTCCCGATAGTTGGTCACCGACCAGAAGCGGTCTCCAGCGGGGGTGTGCTGCGGCCATGGGGTGCCGGCCTGTCGCAGCGCAGCCCAGGCGGGGTGTTGTGAGGTAGACCGGTAGCGCTCGGGATCGTAGAGGTCAATCGAGTCCAGCGGCGGGAGTACGCCAGCCTCCGGCGCTGTCATGCGCATCGGGTGGGCCCTTTCGTCTGCGCGGCCACGACCGGCAACCGCGGGCTGGTCAGCGCGGTCATCGGCGTTTGGCGGTGATCGGCAAGGACACTATTCCGTTGATCCAGTTGGACAATAAGTGCACCGGATCGCCAGCGGGTTCGACCCGATCGAGCCGACTGGTCAGCTCCTCGAACAGCATCACCAGCGCCATGCGGGCCAAGGGTGCGCCAATGCAGTAGTGCGGACCACCGCCGAACCCAATGTGATGGTTGGGCGCACGGTCCACGTCGAAGACGTACGGCTGGGTGAACACCGTCTCGTCTCGGTTGGCCGAGGCCACCCACGCGACCACCCAGCTGCCCGCAGCGACAGGAGTGTCACCAATTCGGGTGTCGCTCACTACCTTCCGGGCCAGGTGGTGGGTGGGTGAGCTCCACCGGACCCCTTCCTCAACTACCGCCGGTACCAGTGAGGGATCGACCGCGGCCCGATCCCATATTCGTGGACGGTCCATGAGCGCCATCAGGGTGTGGGCGGCAACGTGCGGGGTCGTCGAATGGGCGCCGAGCACGAAGCTGTAGCAGTTCAACGCGATCGTGGTGTCATCGGCTGGCCGGTCGCCGTCACGCCAGTCGATGAGCAGCGACACCAGGTCCGTGCCGGGGCGCCGGCGGCGTGCACGGATGACGTCGGTGAAACGGTCGAACAGCTCGTGGTGGGCCATCGCCAGCGTCTCGGCCACGGTCGCCCCCGTGGCGTAGGCCGGGTCCTCGGGCGCAAGGCTGGTGTTGATCCACAGCGAGATGTCAGCCCACATCTCGGATGGGAGTCCAAGCAACTCGCCCGAGGCAATCATGGGAAGCAGGGCGACTGCACGCGCGAAGTCAGCCTCACTGCTGTCGGGCAGCGAGTCGACCAAGTCACGGATGCGACCACGGATCGTCCCGGACTTGGCGCGGACGACGGTGTGGCTAAACGTCTTCATTGAGCGGGTGCGCAAGCCGGTGTGGCGCGGAGGGTCCATCAGGGAGATGGTCCGTCCGCCGGCGGGGTCGGGATGGTCGACGGAGGCGATGATTGAACCCGCCTCGGAGGAGAACGTTTGGTGGTCCTTAAGTACGCGCTCGCAGTCCGCGTACCGGGTGACGCACCAGAAGCCCGTACCGCCCTGGCGTGGCTGGTGCCACCACACGGGTGCGTGAGTCCGCAGGTGCCGCCACACTCGGTGCTGGTCGCCGGAGCGGAACGCCTCAGGACCAACCAGGTCCACACTGGAAAGATCGACAGGCTCGTCGCTGGGTCCGCTGATCAGCACGGCGTCAGCTCCTCACGACGATTCCGCGCCCGGCCACCGCGGCCAGTGCTGAAACAGTGCGGGCCTGGAAGAACTGGGCGGCAGTGAGGGCGATGCCCGAGCGGCTGAGTCGCTCGAGGAGTTGCACGCTGCGCAGTGAGTCGCCGCCGAGTTCGAAGAACCCGTCTTCGATACCGACCTCGTCGAGATCGAGTGCCTCCGCCCAGGCGGAGGCGATGACACGCTCCAGTTCAGTGCGCGGTGCAACGAAAGAGGGCAGCCCTTGCATGGCTGCTCGGCTCGTCCACGGGTCGGGCAGGCGTGCCGTGTCGGTCTTCCCGTTGGGGTCGAGTGGGAACGCGTCCATGACGACGAACGTGGCGGGAATCGCGTAAGCGGGCATCCGGTCGGCCAGCCAAGTCCGCAGCGCAGGTACTTGAAGTCCGCGTTCGGAGGCCGAGAGCAGGTATGCCGCCAGACGTTTGTCGTTGTCGACCGTCGGCCTCGCAGTGACTACGGCGTTGTCCACATCGGAGTGTGCGCGCAGCACGGCCTCGATCTCTTCCGGCTCGACTCGAAAGCCGCGCACCTTCACCTGCCGGTCCACCCGCCCGTGGAATTCGACGTTGCCGTCCGAGTTGACGCTGCCCCGGTCGCCGGTGCGATACATGCGGGCCCCGGGTTCCGCGGAGAACGGATCGGGCAGGTACCGCTGCGCGGACAGCGCGGGTCGCTGGTGGTAGCTGCGTGCCACCCCAGCACCGCCGAGGTAGATCTCCCCAACCGATCCGTCGGGTACCGGGCGCAGGTCGGTATCCAATATGTAGACCCGTCCGCCTCGCAGCGCCTGCCCCAGTGGAGCCCGGGTCAGCGGCGTGGCTAGCACCGGGTACAGGGTGGCGAACACGGTGCTCTCGGTGGGCCCGTAGGCCGCGTACAGTCTGCGCGGTCCGGACTCGGCCGCGGTACGCAGGTGCGCAGGTGCGAGGACGTCTCCGCCGGTGATGAGGCAGTCGACGGATTTGAGTACGTCGACGTTGTGGGCGACTATGAGGTGGAACAGGCCGGTAGTCAGGAAGAGCCAGTCAGGCTGCCATTGCCGGAGCTGGGCGCCGATCTCATCGACGGACAGCCGTTGGCCGCTCAACAGTGCGACCTGGCCGCCCGCGCACAGTGCGGCCCAGATTTCGAAGACCGAGGCGTCGAAGGCGGTTGGGGCGAACTGGGCAACGACATCGCCTGGCGCGACTGCCAACTGTGGATCATCAAGCAGATCGAGAACACTACGGTGCTCGATCACCACGCCCTTGGGCGTGCCGGTGGTCCCGGAGGTGTAGATGACGTAGGCGGCGTTGCTGCCGCCCGACGCGTCTTCCAGTGCGGGTGAGGGCTCCTCGGTCCGGTCAGCCGGGTCGAGAACCAGGGCCTCACGGCCCTCGAAAGCAGCCTTGTCGTCGGCCGTGGTGATCACCAGTGCGGACTGGGAGTCTTCAAGAATGAACTGTTGGCGTTCAAGCGGGTAGTCCGGGTCCACGGGGACGTACGCCGCGCCGGCCTTGAGCACCCCGAGCAGCGCGACGATGAGATCCGGCGTCCTGGGTAGTGCGACTGCCACGCGGGTCTCTATGCCGACGCCACGGGCTCGGAGCCGGTGCGCAAGGTGGGTGGCCCGGGCGTCGAGTTCGGCATAGGAGACGGCCTCGTCTGCATCGGCCACGGCCGGTGCGTCAGGCGTAAGCGCGGCGCGGGCGGCGACCCGCGCATGGATGGTATCGGTGTCCGAGGCTGTCCGCGACGCCACTGGCTCCCACCCCTTCCGGTCGTCGGACTAGAGCGCGACCCCACGGTAGGTGCCGCCCGCAGGCCGCTTCATCAACGTGGGAGCCAGGTGGGCATAGACGAATTGTTGATGACAGCGGCCACAAGGCGGTGGAAATGATGACTGAGCAGACGGCCACCTGGGTCTGCCGACGGGGAGGGTAGTCGTGAGCGAGCGATTGCGTGTACTGGGCAGACTGCCCGATCACGCCGCGGAGCGGATCACCAAGGCGTGGCCCGAGGCGTTTGTGTCCCGCAGCGGGCCGCTGCGGGACGGGGACGCCGTACTGGCGTGGGACTACGCCCCGGAGCCTTTGCTGGATCTGCTGGCCGGCGTTGCGCGAGTGCGTTGGGTGCACACACGGGCGACTGGTGTCGATCCACGCGTGCTTGCTGAGGTCCAACGGTGTGGTGCCGTGTTCACGTGTGGCCGGGGTGGTCACGGGCAGGCAGTGGCCGAGCATGTCGTCGCGCTGGTGCTCGCCCATCTCCGGCGCATACCGGAGCTGATCGGCCGGCAGACCCGGCGTGAGTGGGACGATTCGTTCGGGGTGGACACGCTGCACGGCCGTCTTGTGGGTGTCCTGGGCGCCGGTGACCTCGGTGGCACGACGGCCGTACTGATGGAGGCGTTTGGCGCGCAGTTGCGCATACTGCGGCGCAGCGGAGTCCGCGCGGATCGGATGTACGGCCCTGAGGAGCTCGACCAGTTCCTCTCCGGGCTGGAAGTGCTCGTGGTCGCACTGCCGTTGACGCGTGAGACGGCGGGCATGCTCTCGGCGGACCGGCTGGCTCGTGTGGCCAGCGGGTGTCTGCTGGTCAACGTCGGGCGTGGGGCCGTGGTCGACCAGGACGCGATGATTTCGGCGCTGCGTTCCGGGCAACTCGGCGGAGCGGCGCTGGACGTGTTCGTTGAGGAACCCTTACCGACGTCGTCGCCGCTCTGGTCGCTGCCCGGCGTGATCGTCTCGCCGCATTGTGCCGATGCCACTCCTACCGCTGATGCAAGAATGCTGGATGTGTACCTGGCACAGCTCGCCAGGTTCCGGACGGGTTTGCCGCTGTCGAATGTCGTCAGTCCTGAACTCGGCTACTGATCATCGAGCGGCTGGTGCCTCAAGTCCCGCCAAGATGGTGTCGCGCAGCGGGTCGGGGCAGTCCAGGAACGCGAAGTGCTCACCGGGGATCCGGACGTGCTCGGCATCGGCGCACTCCTGCCAGTGCGGGTGCACGAGGTCCGGTTGGACGACGTCATCCTCGCTCCAGGAGATGACCGTTACCGGGCACGGCACCCGGGTCGCCGCGTCGTACAGCCACGGCCGATGCGCTTCCAGGTCGGCGCGTAGTACGTCAGCCGCGATCTCCACAAAGTCGTCGCGTACTGAGATACCCGCTTTTTCATACATGTCCGCGACCTCGCTGGCCAGGTCCGTCGTGGCCAGGTCCACGAAGTTCAGCGGCCCGTAGAGGCTGCGGTGCGGTGCGCCCCACGAGGAAGCGAACAGCTGCTGTGGCAACATCACTCCGCGCTCGGCCAGAGCCACCAGTGTCGAGAGCGCGAATGGCACCCCTCCGCAGTGACCGAAGAATGCGTATGGGCGATCGACGTGGTCCTTGAGGAACTCGGCCAGGTCCGCCGCGAACGCCTGGTGGCTACGGTGCGCGGGTTCGTAGAGCCGGTTCTCCCGGCCCGGCGGCTGCACCGGGCACACGGCGGCGTCACCGATGGTGGCGGGCCACGCCCGGTAGGTTCCGGCGCCGCCTCCGGCGTACGGGAAAGCGAACAGCAGGGTCCGGGCGTCCTCGGGCGGACGTCGTAGAAGCCAACTTCCCATGGTCAGGGTCCTCCTTCCGTCTCAGCCGACCAGGTCCGATACGACATGCTCCACGATCGCGTCCCGCTCAGAGTTGACGAAGAAATGGTCTCCGCGCAGCATCCGCTTGGTGAACGTGTCAGTGGTGAATTCGCTCCACGCCTCGATGTCGGCCTCGGTCAGAGTGGTGTCGTCGACGCCGCCGAAGGCGCTGATCGGGCATTCCAGTCGGGACTGGGACGTGAGGCGGTAGGTCTCGGCAACCTTGAAGTCCGCCAGCATCGCTGGCATCACCAGATCGATGAGTCCGTCTTCGGCCAGCACCTCGGGTGGGATGCCGCCTAGGCTGACCACGCGGGCCAGGAACTCCCGGGTCTCAAGCGCATGCAACGGATCCGGGTCTGGTGAGGACGGCGCGCGTCGCCCCGAGGCGAACAGCCTGCATGGTGGCGGCAGCGCGCGTGCCCTCATCTGCTGAGCCAGTTCGAAGCAGACCACCGCGCCCATGCTGTGGCCGAACAGCGCGTAGGGCTCACCCGTGCGCACCAACGGGGTGATCGCGTCGGCGAGTGCGGAAGCCAGTGGGCCGGCATGTTCGTAGGGAGGCTCGTCGATGCGGGACTCCCGGCCTGGTGGTCGCACCGCGTGCACCGCGACGCGTCCCTCGGCATGCCGTGCCCATTCACGGTACACCGAGGCACCGCCGCCTGCGTAGGGCACGCAGAACAGCCGTGGTAGCCGCGCGGCTTGAGCGGTCACGGGCACGAGCCATGGGGTTCGCAGTACGTCTGGTGCGTGAGGCCTTGAGGTGGTCACGGGTTTTCCGTCCTGAGTGCTCGGTCGAGTCGGGACAGCCCTTCGGTGAAGTCGTCGCCGGGGCCGCCGAAGCCGAGCCGGACGTGGTCAGGGTGTCCGAAGCACTCACCGGGCACGAGCAGGACGTCTTCCTGGTCCAACAGACGCTGGCAGAAGGCGGTGACGTCCGGTACAGGCAAGGTCGGGAAGGTGGTGACACCGCCTGCTGCAGGCAGTCCATCGATCTGCCCGTCCCAGGTCCTGATCCAGTCGGCAAGAGTGGCTCGGTTGTGCCTGGCCTGAGTCAGTCGTTCTGTGAGCAGCCGGTCGGCGTCGGTGATGACGGCGGTGGCAAGCCGTTCAACCATCGGCGACAGCGCGAGCGTCATACGGTCGCGCATCGGCAGCAGGGATTCCAGGATGGTGGGTGCCGCCTGGCACCAGCCGAACCTCAGGCCCGGCAGGCCGTACGCCTTCGAGAGCGTGCCGAAAGACACGCACTTGTCATAGAGGGCAGCTGGGTCCGGCAATCGGCCGGCGGGGTCGTAGACGAGATCGGCGAACGCCCCGTCCCACAGCAGGAAGGCGTCGTGTTCGGCGCAGAGTTCGACGAGCTCGGTCTGCTGCGCTCGGCTCAGCGTGACGCCGGTCGGGTTGTGCGGGAAGTTCACGATGACCATGCGGGTGGTGCTGCTGAGCAGGCCGCGCAGGGTGTCCAGGTCGGGCCGGAAGTGCTCGTCCGGCTCCAGGCGCCAGCGCACGAGCTTGCAGCCGACCGCGTCGGCCACGGAGTCCAGTGCGTGGTAGGCAGGGTCGGTGACGACCACCTCGTCGCCCGCGTTGAGCAGGCCTGCGGTGACGAGAAAAATGGCTTCGGAGGATCCGTGGGTCACCATCACGCGATCCGGGTCACCGTCGCCCCATCGCCTGGCCACCGCGGCACGGGTGGGCGCCGCCCCGAAGGAAGGGTTGTCGTCGAAGACGAGGTCGTCGAAGAACTTCGGGGACAGTCCGAGCAGTTCGTCCAGCTCGTGGTAGGTCCAACTGTTGACGCCACTGCATCCAAGGTCGTAGCGCGCGGTGAAGTAGGAGTGGCGTAGCCAGTCCTCCAATCGCGCGGGGGCGAACCTCATCGGTCGCTTCCGTCCGTGGCCACTGCGCTCTCGGCGGCTGAGAGTACGGTGATGGCTGCCGTGGGGCACATGTCGATGGCAGTGTGCACGTCCGTTTCCTCCGATACGGTTTCTGACACCGGCTGCGAGCGGTCCTCGTCGTCGAACTGGAACAGGTTGGGGGCGATGGCCATGCAGGTGCCGGAGCCGACGCATCGCTCCGTGTCAACAATGATGGTCACTGTGCTCACGGTGTTCTCCTGTCCGTTGTGGATGTGCCGGCGAGATGGTCGTCTCGGGACAAGTCCGGCTCGGTGACCGTCCAGTCCAACAGACGCACGAGTTCGGCAGGCGCGTGCAGGAATTGGTAGTGCCCACCTGGAAGCGTGTGGAACGTGGTCTGTCCACAGCGGTCCCAGCCGGTCATCATTGCCGGGGTGATGGAGGGGTCCTCCGACCAGCCGATGGCTGCGATGCGGCACGGCAGTCGCGGTGGCTGGTCCAGGTGGTAGACGGCATTGGCGGCCATGTCGGTGCGCATGAGTTCCAGCGTCAGGTCGATCATGTCCGGCGGTGGTTCGCTGCCCATGCTGCGGCCCAGTGCGCGCAATTCTTCGGCCAGTTGCGCATCGCTCATGCCGAAAAATGTTCCGAATGGGCCGTCGTGCGGTGCTACTTGGGATGAAATGAAGACGATCTCGGGCACTGGGCCACCTCGAGCGGCGAGCTGCGCTGCCGTCTCGTATGCCGCGAGAGCGGATCCGCAGTGTCCGAAGAAGCCGAACGGGCGGTCCAAGTACTCGGCGATGCCTTCGATCAGGTCGGCCGCAAGCGCCGGGTAGGTGTCGTGTGGCTTCTCACGCATCCGGTTCTCCCTGCCCGGGAGCTGGACGGCGCAGACTTCGGTGTCGCCGATGTGGCGTGGCCAGTTGCGGTACATGCTGGCGCCGCCGCCTGAGTAGGGCAGGCAGAAGATCCTGCGTGCGGATTCGGGGTCCGGGGGGCGCAGCAGCCAGCGTGAGCGGCGCGGTCTATCCGACACGGTCGCCCTCCAGCCTGGCCGAGCGTGCCCGGACGCCGACGACCGGCGCACTGGTCATGCCCGCAACGAGGTTGGACCGCACGTGCACCGGATCACCCGCGGCCTCGAATGACTCGAAGTGTGTGAACAGCTCCTCGAACACGACGCGCAAAGTCGAGCGTGTCACACCGAAACCGACGCAGAAGTGCGGACCGCTGCCGAAGGTCAGATGACGGTTGGGAGTGCGGTCGATGCGGAAGTCGTACGGTTGCTCGAAGGCCTCCTTGTCACGGTTGGCCGATCCCAGCCAGGACACCACTGGGTCGCCTGCGCGGATCAGTGCGCCGCCCAGATCCACGTCGCGGGTGGCGTGTCGCATGACGTGGCTGGCCGGCGTCGCCCAGCGCAGGGCCTCTTCGATGCCGCTGTCCAGCAGGTCGGGGCGTGTGCGCCACCGCTCGTACTGGTCCGACCGGATCAGCTCCAGGACGGCGGCCGGCGGCACATGGGCCAGTGACACCGTGGCGCCGATGAGGAGTAGGTAGCAGTTCGCCATAACCGTGGGCACATCGAGCGGTTCGCCATCGGTCTCAATGGCCATGAGCAGACTGAGCAGGTCCTCGCCATTGCTGTTGCGGCGAGTGCGGGTCAGGTCGTGGAAGTAGGCGTAGATCTCACGGTGCGCGCGGTTCATCGTGGCGGTGGCGCCCTGCGGTAGCCGGTAGGCGTCCTCGTCGGGTGCTACCGCCATGCGGGCCAGGCGGGCCAGGTCCGGCCAGTCCTCCTTGGGCAGTCCCATCTGGGTCCCGAACACCGCGATCGGCAGCTCGGCTGTGGCCTTGGCCAAGTCGAACGGCTCTCCGTCGATCCCGGGGGCAATCAGCTCGCGGACCCGAAACCGGATGTCGGGGATGTACTGCTCCACGGGCCTGGATCCGAGTGCCTGCTGCAGCGGGACACGCAGAGCGGCGTGCCATGGCGGGTCAATCAGGGAGAGTTGGCGGCCCCCGGCTGGATCGTCCTCGCCAAGCGAATGCAGCAGCGTTCCGCGTTCAGAGGTGAACGTGGCGTGTTCACGCAGTACGAATGCCACATCGGCATGGCGGGTCACCGACCAGAATCCGCTGCTCCGCCAGGATTGCCACATCACCGGCGCTTGTTCACGCATCACATGCCAGACGGCGTGCGGATCACCGTCGCTGTACAGCGTGGCGTCCGCCAAGTCGACCGCGTGCAGGTCGATGGGTTCCCGGCCGGTCGGGCGGGTCAGCCTCATGGAGCGGACTCCTGACGTGAGTGGGCTTGGGCACCCTCGATCGCCTGGGCGAGCTCAGCCACGGTGGGCGCTAGGAACAGCGTGCGTGCGGGGATCGCGGTGCCATAGAGGTGTTCCACGTCCACCAGAATCTGCGTGGCGAGTATGGAGTGTCCGCCCAGCTCGAAGAAGTCGTCGTGCACGCCCACGAGTGAGACGTTGAGCCGGTCGCTCCACATGTCGGCCAGTGCGGCTTCCAGTTCGGTGCGCGGAGGGGTGTAGTCGGCGGCGGGTTCCTTCTCTGCACGCGAAACTGGTTCTTTGGGGCCCAGCTGAGCGTCCTTGGGTCCCGTCGCGTCGGTGGTCATCGCGCGCCCTCCAGAGCCGCCAGTGCGCGCTGTGCGGCTGAGACCCCGGTGCCCGGCTGGACCTGGTGGCCGGCGGCGGTGATGGCGAGTTCGACCGCGCTGATGGCTGTGATCACGTCATAGGCATCCACCTCACCGCAGTGGCCAAGCCTGATAACCCGTCCGGCCAGCCTGCCGACCCCGCCTGTGATCTGCACGCCATGTTCGTCGAGCAGGGTCCGGACGAGTTTGTCCGCATCGACGCCGGGTGGCGTCCGGGCAGCCGTCACCACTGACCCCGTGCCCGCGGGGATCAGCATGTCGAATCCCAGCGCTGCCAGGCCTGCCCGCGCAACCGTGCAGGCTGTGGCATGGCGTTGGCAGACCTCGTCCAGCCCTTCGGTGAGAATGCGGTCCAACGCCACGTCGAGCTGGCCGATCAGCGTGGTCGCCGGAGTAAATGGGGTAGCCCCGCGCTCGGCAAGTGCGGTCTTGATCTGGGTCCAGTCGAAATAGAACCGCGGCATTGTGGCAGCCTGGTGGGCTTGCCAGGCCCGCTCGCTGATAGCGACGAAGGACAGGCCGGCGGGCGTCATCAGCGCTTTCTGGCACCCGCTAACTACGACATCCAGACCGCGATCGGCGCAGCGCAGCGGGAGGGCACCAAGGCTCGAGGCGGCATCGACGACGCTGACCACGTCGCGAGTCGCTTCTGCGAAGGCGTCCATGTCACTGACTGCTCCGGTCGAGGTTTCGCAGTGGACGCACACAGCCCCGGTGATGGAGGGGTCGGCGGCCAGTGTGTCCGCCACACGTGCGGCGTCGACTGACTCGCCCCATTCGAAAGCGAGCTCGACGACGTCGAGCCCGAATGCGCGGCACATCGCCGCCCATCGCTCGGCGAAGAAGCCGTTGTTCGCCACCAGGACCCGTTCACCGGGCGAGAAGAGATTCTGGATCGTCGACTCGCACGCTCCGGTAGTGCTGGACATCAGCATCAGCACATCTGAGTCGGTCTCGAATATGGCACGCAGATTGCCAGTTACGCGATCGAACTGGCTCGCGAAGCGTGGAATGCGCTCGTCGATCGCCGGGAGCGCACCCGCTGCGGTCACCTCCGGTGGTGCTGCCGTTGGGCCGGGAACCATGAGCCGGTACTTCTTCATCGCCGGTCGTCTCCTCCACGCCTCGCCGCGGTCAGCTGTTGTCTTCTGCGGAATCGAGCTTGCGCTGTAGCTCCTCGCTGCTCAGCCCGAGTACCGCCACGGCGTCAGCGGCGGCCTGGTGGGCGTTGTCCGCACCGATGGCGGATTCGATCTCCACTGCGAGCTCGGCAGCGGTGGGAGCCTCAAAAACTGTGCGCAGCGACAGGTCGGCGTCGAAGACCTCACTGATCTGAGCAAGGAGCTTGACGATGAGGATCGAGTGGCCGCCGAGGTCGAAGATGTTGTCACCAACGCCGATTCCCTGGGTGTCGAGCAAGTCACGCAGCAGCGCCACGACCACCTGTTCGAGGTCGGTGCGCGGTTCGATGTGCCCGGCCGGCTCCAGGGATCCGGCCAGTTCCACCTCTGCGGCGCGCAACGTTGCTTGGTCGACTCGCCCATCCGCGAGCAGCGGCAGGACCCGGTGCTCCAGTACAGCGGTGGGCAGCATGTACCGGGCTAGGCGTTCCCCGAGGTGGGCCTGCACCTCGCGCAGCGGCAACGGTTCAGTCCGCCCTGGTGCGAGGACGATATGTGCCACCACTCCGTGTCCACCGGTGAGTACCACGGCATCGTCGATAGCCGGGTGGGTGGCGAGCAGTTGCTCGACGAGAGCAGGGTCGATCCGGGGGTTGGTCAGGTGTGGCTCTCGCACCAGGAATTCCAAAGCACCGTCCGGACGGACCCTGCCGATGTCGCCGGTGCGTACCATTCGGGCGCCGGGCCGGTCTGTGAACGGGTCGGGCAGCCACGTCGCTGCCGTGGCCGCTGCAGCGTTGAGGTAGCCGCGTGCCAGCGTGGCGCCGCTGACGTGAATGTGGCCGTAGCTGCCAGGCGGGACGGGACACAAGCGATCATCGAGTATGTACACCGTGCAGTGGTCCGCTGGGTGGTATCCGGTGCCAGTGCCGGTAAAGGCGACGTAGCTCGCTGTTTCGGCCGTTCCGTATCCGCGTGGCGTGCTTGCCGAACTGGTCCGGTCGCGTTCCATACCCGTCAGGGCGCGCAGGCCTGGCCGTATCCCGTCCAGTAGGCGCAGCCGTCGAGGGGTGAGATCCGCGACAGTGATTCGTGCGGTGGCAGCACACTCCTGGAGGTCGTTGTCGCCTGGCAGACACGCCGTGGCACCTGAGGTGACCGCGGCGAGGAGCTGGACGATGCCACGTACGGACTCGAGGGGCTCGGAGACGAGTACGCGATCGGCTGGTGACAGGGCGAGGCGGCGCCGTAGTCGGGTTACTGCTTCGGCCAGCGCCGTTCGAGAAAGAGCAACGTCCCGGGCGGTTCCTCCGGTTCCGGCAGTGCGTACCACTGCGGCCAGGAACTCGCCGCGAACAGGATGCGGGGTCGGAGCGTTGCCGGGGGGCTCTGTTTCATCGGTTGAGTGCACCAGCACGGTGAGCGGTGTGCGGACGTGCTGTCGCGCTGTATTGGCCGTGTCGGCGTCGGCCACCAGCAGCCGTGACCGCATTGCGGTGATACGCTCGGCCGCCTTGTCTGGTGACGCGACTGCGAGGCCGGCGCCGCAGCGCAGCACCGCCAATGCGGCCGCGACGGTCTCCAGGCTCGCTGTGTCGGCCACCGTGACAGTCGTCTCCGGACTTGCGCCGTTGCGGGACAGTCTGGCAGCCAGTCCCGCGCTCGCCGTTGCGAGGTCCGCGAAGGTGACGTCCCGGTTGCTGGGCAGGGCGAGGGCAACAGCGTCTGGGGACTGTGTGGCCCGAGCCAAGAACTCGGTGACGGGGTCGGTGCCCCGCTCAGGTTCCTGCGTCGGTGGTGCCGCACGGTGAGGCGCGAGGCCTAACGGTGGCAGGTCTGTCAGTGGGGTGTCCGGGGCGTGACAGACCTGGTCGAGCAGTGTCGTGAACGCACGTGCCATGCCGGCGATGGTGCCGCGGTCGAACAAATCGGCACTGTAGTCCGCAGTGACGGCGATGTGGTTGTCGTGGAGGACAGCTCCGAAGGACAGGTCGAACTTGGCCGCGCCCAGGTGCAGCCCAGTCACGTTCTTGATCACTGCTTCGCCGAGCCGTGTGCTGTCGCCGGCCGGACGGTTTAGCCCGCAGGTGACCTGTACCAGTGGGTTGTGGCTAAGCGCCCGGTCCGGGGCCAAGGCCTCGACCAGCCGGTCGAATGGCAGCTCGGCGTGCTCGTAGACATCCAGGCAGGTCTCCCGGACCCGGTGGAGCAGATCGGCAAAGCTGGCCAGCGGTGTGACGTTACTGCGGACCACGACCATGTTGAGGCATAGTCCGATCAGGTTCTCCAGTCCTGGAGCACGGTTGGCCATGGGGGTGGCCACGCAGATGTCCGACTGACCGCTGAAGCGTGACAGCAGCAGCTGATAGGCCGCCATGAATACCATGAAGGGGGTGCAGCGGTGCGCTGCGGCCAAGTCCCGCATCGCCTGTGTCGTGTCCGCTCCGACAATGAACCGGTGGGCGGCGCCACGGAAGGTCTGCACCGCTGGGCGTGGATGGTCTGTGGGCAGATCCAGCAGGTGCGGTGCGCCGTCGAGCTGGGTGGTCCAGAATTTGACCTGCTCATCGAGTCGGTCACCGCGCAGACTTTGAGCCTGCCAAGCAGTGAACTCTGCGTACTGGGTGGCGGGTGCCACGCCGTCCGGGTCCTCGCCGGCGGCGAGTAGATTGTAGAACGTTGCCAAATCGCGGAAGAACACGTCGGTAGACACAATGTCGAACACGATGTGGTGCACGCACAGCAGGAGGACGTGCCGCTGCGGAGCCGTCTGTATCAGCCGCACCTTCAGCAGCGGTCCGTTGCGGATGTCCAGGCCGGTTCGGGATTCGGTGTCGACCAGCCGGTCCACTTCTGCATCTGCTGCAGCCTGCCCAAGCCCGGTCAGGTCGTCGAATGGGAGTGGGACATTGACCGATCGCAAGATGATCTGCGAGGGCTTGCCGTCAACCATTTCGAACCTGCTGCGCAGCGCTTCGTGGTGGTACACGACAAGCCCTACTGCTTCGGCGAGCACCTTGCGGTCCAACGGGCCGACCACATCTGCCCGCCAGGCGATCGTGTAGAGCGGACTGGCGCCGGTCAGTCGGTCGAAGAACCACATTCCGTGCTGGCTCAGGGAGATGTCGCGGACCGAGGGCTGTCGTCTCGCTGCCAGCATCCGCCTGAGCACCGCCTGCTTCTCGGCGGACAGAGCCGTGACACGCTGGTCGAGGTCGCGCCGGTCCACGCTAGGTCCCTTTCCTCGCGGCCATGTCGAACGTGCCGATCACTCGGTCGGCTGGAGCGGACCGTGCGGCACGCGACTTGCGCAGGTCACGGGCGACGTTGAGACGCTTGAGCCAGCGGTCTCGTCCGTCGTAGTTCGCACGGAAGGAGTTGCGCCCGTGGACAGCCCGGTAGTTGTCCACGAATAGGACCTCGCCCGGGTGCAGTGCGACTTCATGAAGATTGGTCTCCAGGTGCTTGCCCAAGACGTCCAGCGCTTCCCAGGCGACCGGGTCATGTGCTCCGGGGTCCATGAAGTACGGGTCCAGGCGCAGGTAGGGCGCTGCAGGGTCCCCGAAAAGCACAGCGATCCGCGCCGGCTCTTCGGTGAAGGCGCTGGCGGAACCATGGGAGTTGTCCGGCCTGACCAGGAATCGCGGCTCGAAGAGTGTCCGCACCGCGTCCTGCGGCAGCGCTTCAACGTCGAGCGTCGCGTAGGTGGTGGCCACAGAGTCGTTGTTACGCAGGCACATCAGCCCGACGTAGTCGGCTCGATAGACGTGAAATGCGTCCTCGATGTGCCAGTAGATCTGCATGTCGCTGGCCGAGTTGAGCTGCACGTTCTCATGGCCCGGGATGGGCAGCACGTCGTGCATGACGCGGCCGGTCTGCTGGGTGCGCCACGCGATCGCATCGCCGAGCAGCGCCCCGCACAGGAAGAAAAAGATCTCTTCTCGCCGAGTGCTCCTCGACGCTTCCTGCATGCCCCAGCTCAAGGGAGTCGGCCCGATCCGGGCGTCGTCGAGCGGGTAACCAGACACGACTATCGCGCCGTGCGACTCGTTGAGGCGGACATCGTGCATCGCAAGGCGCAGCGATCGTGGCAGTTCGTGGGCAAGCACCGCAGCCTGTTGGAGGAACGTCTCGTCCTCCACCCCGGCGAAGTGCGTGGCCAGTTCATCGACGAATACCAACACGTCCTCGGTGTCCCGGGCGCTCAGCGAAAATCGGTACATCGCTCCTCGATCTCCGTGCCTTGCGGCTGCTTATCGCCACGTCGGGGTCCGAACGTACACACGCAGTACCGACGCGAAATCGACAAAGAGCGGAGCCCAGCCTCCACGTCCTGTGGATTTCACCCGGGGAGACCGGTGCCAGACTGCAGGCAGCCCAGGTCCCGCCCACGGGGAGTAGTGATGTCCGACCGGATCGACTGCTTGGTCATCGGCTACAACGACGTGGACTTCGCCGAGTATGAAGGCCGGGTCATGTCGCGCAGTCCCGACTTCCCTGACCGCCGAATCTTCATGCGGGACCACCTCTTGCTCGGGGATCAGCGTCTTCCGTACATGGACGTGATCAACAGCCTCGCCAACCGCGCCCGAGCCGGCGCCGACGAAAACTACTACCACGTCGGCGAAGTGCCCAACCTGGCCGCGGTCTACCTGACCAACTTCCTGATCCAGCACGGCTTCTCCGCCGAGTTCGTGAGCCTCTTCGCGCCGGAGCGCGACCGGGTGGCCCGGCTGCTCGACCAGCGCGACCCGCGAGCAGTGGCCATCACGACCACCTTCTACCTCACCCCGGCACCGGTGATCGAGATCGTCCGCTTCATCCGGGCCCGACATCCGGAGACCACGATTGTCGTGGGCGGTCCGCTGGTGGACAACCTCACCACGGAGTCCGACCCGGAGACGCTGGCGGACATGTTCGACCTCATGGACGCCGATGTGTACGTCCGTGAGTCCCAGGGCGAGGCGACGCTGGCCCGCGTCGTCGAGGCGGTGCGCAACGGCCGTGCTTTGGACTCGACACCCAACCTGTATGTGCGCCACGGCGGTGATTTCGCGTTCACCGGGCTCCAGCGTGAGAACAACTCACTCAACGAAACAGCTATCGACTGGAACCTGTTCACCGATCTCGAACTCGGCGCCACGGTGCAGACCCGGACTGCGCGCAGTTGCGCATTCAACTGCAGCTTCTGTGATTTCCCGGCCCGTGCTGGTGCGCTCGCGCTCGCCGACATCAAGACGGTGGAGAAGGAGCTGCGCGTTCTGTCGGAGCGCGGCATCCGCAACCTCGTCTTCATCGACGATACGTTCAACGTGCCGCCCAAGCGGTTCACTGAGCTGCTGCGGATGATGGACCGCAATGACTTCGAATTCAACTGGTACTCGTTCTTCCGCTGTTCGTCCACGCGGGATGACGAGACCTTCGACCTGATGGCACGCACTGGATGCCGGGCAGTTTTCCTGGGCATCGAATCAGCCAGCGACTCGGTGCTGAAACAGATGAACAAGTCCGCCTCATCCGCCCGGTACCGCTACGGAATCGAGCAGCTCAAAGCTCGCGGGATCATGACGTTCGCCTCGTTCGTGGTCGGATTTCCCGGTGAGAACGAGGAGACCGTTCAAGAAACCATCGACTTCCTCAACAGCGCAGCGCCGACCTTCTACCGCGCCGAACCGTGGTGGTACAACCACCGCTCCCCCATCCACCAGCGGGCCGGAGAACTCGAGCTAAGCGGACAGGGCTACGACTGGCGGCACCAAACGATGGACATCCACAGTGCGTGCGATGCCCGAGACGCAATATTCGACGGTGTGACCACCTCGAAATGGATACCGAGCTACAACTTCGACTTCTGGGCGCTGCCCTATCTCGAAGGCAAAGGCTTCTCGCTGAACGACCACGCGCTGGCGTTCCACACGGTGGCAGAACAGGTGATGCGCTGGAATGACCAGCCCGGTCACCAAGAGGCCGCAGCCTCCGTCAATGAACTGTCCCGTCTGTTCAAGGGAATAGACTTGGCTCCTGCCAAGTACAGTTCGAGCAGAGCTAGTTAAGGCGCCCGATGCGAGCTTGAGTACCATTCTGTCTGGTAGTTGAGCAGTCTTGGTCTAGGGGAATCCCGCCACTCCGCTCTTGCCGCGTGGGCCGTTCCTGACATGCCGCCAGGCTTCACAGCGAAATGGGCTCCCCCACACAACTTCCGTCATCGGGTAGCCGCCTTCCTCAAGCTCGTGAGACGGCTCGGCCGACCTCGTCGGATCACCGAACGGACAACGCTCCTCTACGTGGTGACATGCACAGCACCGGCCGATGGTTTCACCGGCCAGCGTTCTCATCTGCTCTCGCCGGCTGCCCCATGGGCGCGCCTCCATGCGTGCGTGCCTGACGATGCTCAGATCACGTCATCGTTCTCCGTCATGTCCTCGACGAGCTCAAGCATCGCCAGCAGTTCCTCATCGTCGACCAGCGTCATCGTGTCCGGATTTAGCTCCTTCGCGACAGCGGCCACCGACTCGGCCCGGAGGAGCTGGTCGACCGTCACTGGTATGCCGGTCAGCCGCTCAAGGAGTACGGCGACGCGCATGGCCATCAGCGGATCACGAGAGGGAAATCGGTCGTTGGCACCGACCACGTGGCCCGTCACCGTGGTGAACACCCGCGCGACCTGGTTCTCCGCCCAAGTGCGGGGTGGAACGTAGGACCGATCGTCGACAATCTCACGGGCTCGCAGGACCGCGCGGTCGATCTTGCCTGAGGTGGACAGGGGCAGCGCGTCGACTTCGATGAACCGACTCGGGATCATATGCGTGGGCAGATCGACGCTGAGGTGGTCCCGCAGCATCTCGGGTGTGCACGGTCTGCCAGCCACGGTGAAGTAAGCGACCAAGGTGCTCGACTCGTCAGAGAGCTCCACGGGTACGACAGCCGCGCGCGCCACGGCAGCGTGCTGGACCAGTACGGCCTCGACCTCCTCCAACTCGATGCGGAGTCCGTTGATCTTCACTTGGCTGTCGATGCGGCCGATAAAGCGGATCTCACCGTCGTCGCCGCGCACGCCCAGATCACCGGTCGCGTACATGCGCTCGCCCGGCATGGTCGGGTCAGGGATGAACCGGCTCGCCGTCAGGCTGGGCCGGCCGAGATAGCCGACGCCGACGCCGAGCCCGCCGACGTGAATCTCGCCGGGCACACCGGTTGGCGCGGGATCGTTCCACCGGTCGAGGACGTGGACAGACCGGTTGGCGGTAGGGTGGCCGATTGGCGGCGGCTCGCACCACTCCGTGTGAGCACACTCATATTCCAGGCAGCCCACCGCGGTCTCGGTGGGCCCGTAGATACTGACAAGGCGCCGGCCGGGGGCGTTCCAGCGCACCACCAGAGGGCCTGGGATGGATTCGCCTCCGACGAGCAGGTAGCGCAGGTCCGGGTACGGGCCGGCGTCGAGGAGCCCCAGCAGCGAGGGTGTGCCGCCCAGATAGGTCACGCGTTCCTGGACTATCAGCTCACGCAGCGCTTTCGGGGAGGTGCGCGCGGGTCGGTCTGCTACGACTAGGGCGGCGCCACGGGTCAGCGCGGCGAAGATCTCCCCGTGGGCGAAGTCGAACACCAAAGCCATGTGCAGCAGCATCCGGTCGCCTCGCCCCAGGTCAAACAGATCGCCCAACCAGAGCAGGAAGTTCGACATCGCCGCGTGTGCGAGCACCGCTCCCTTGGGACGGCCGGTGGAGCCGGACGTGTAAATTAGGTAGGCGAGGGAGCGCTCGTCGGTCAGGTCGGCTGGCGCCGTGGTTGGTCTGGTACCAATCGTCGGCCCGTCGCGGTCGAGCTCGACGCGCGGCAGGTCCGCCGTGCCGAGCACGTCGGCGAGGCTGGAGTGCGTGATTACGGCCGCCGCATCGCTGTCCTCCAGCGTGTACTGCACGCGTCGGCTGGGATGTGAGGGGTCAGTCATCACGAACGCCCCGCCGGCCTTGAGCACCCCCAGCTGCGCGATGAAGACATCTGGGCACGGGTCGAGCAGGATCGCGACGACGTCACCTAGCCCTACGCCGGCTCCGCGCAGATGGTGGGCCAGCTGATTGGCACGGGCGTCGAGTGCGGCATAGGTCAGGTCAGCGCCATCGAAGCGCACCGCCACCGCGTCAGGTGTAGCCAGGGCCTGGGCGGCCACCTGGCGGTGGACAGGCTCGTGGTTCCACGGGCGGCGGGGGCCACGGGCGGCGAGCAGGGCCTGCTCATGCTCGGCCGCGGTCAGTAGCCTCAGGTGTGCCAGGGGGGTGTCAGGGCGTGACGACGTTTGGTTGAGCACGGCTGACAGGTGTCGGGCGAGCCGATCGACGGCTTCACGACTGCACGCCTGTGGCCGCCGGTCGAAACGGATCTGCGGGTGCGCCGCGGCGGTGCACACGGTCAGGGTCAGTTCGGCCGGTCCTGGTGGCAGTGCCGCCTCCGTGACATGGAACGTGGTACCCGCGCGGTGGATCCTCTGCCCGGTGAGCGGGTCGTGACGGACGAGAATCCGGCCCAGCGGATGCGCCGCCGCCCGCTCGGAGTTGTCGACGAGCGGCCCGGCAGCGGCGCGTTCCCGTTGTTCCGCCAGTCCGTCTACGAGGTCGCCGAAGGTCATGCTGTCGGTGACGGTGCGGCACAGCCGGCGCGGCTGGGTGTGCGCACCGACCGCGGCCGGACCGCAGGCTCGCACGAGGATGCCGACGGTGATGTCCGGCTCGTGGGTGTACCGGGCGAGGACCGCGACAGCTGCGGCAGTGACGACGGTGACTGCCGCGTCGGGATCCTCCGGAATCATGCCCGCCGCTATGCTCAGCGGGTCGGGCGGATCCGCCTGCTCTCTGCCGTGCGGCGCGGCCTGGGCCCAGTAGCCGAATTCGGCTCGCTCCGCCGCGGTCGCGGGGGTCCGGATACTCACATGCGTGGCTGCCGCTGGGAGCGTACGCCCTTCGGTCAGCGCCGCGTACACGGCGATGAGGTCATCAACCAGCAGTCGGATGGAGTGCTCGTCGAGTCGCACCGGATCCCAGCGCAGGCGCAACACCACGGGCCCGGTGGCGTCGGTCTCCATTTCCGTCGTGAGCGCGGCGTCTGTCGGTGGCGGTGTGTGCGCGGAAGCGATGGTCTGGTGTGGTTCTCCCTCGGCGTCGAACTGGATGCTGGCCCGCAGCGCCGTGTGCCGCTCCCACAGCAGGTCCAGCGCGGTCCGCAGCGCGCGGACATCCGGTGAACCGGTCACGTGCAGCACAGCCTTGCCATGCTGACACTCTCGTCCCGGATCGAGAAAGGCGTTCAGCAGCGTGTGCTGCTGGACCAGGCCAAGAGGTGCTCGGTCGCGGTGCGGTGGCACAGAGACCATGGTGAGCGGTCAGCCGTCGGCGGCCATCGCCTGGCGAACGCTGAGTGGGCGCATGTCTGTCCACGTGCGGTCAATGTGCTCCAGGCATTCTTCACGCGACCCTCGGGTGCCCTCGAGACGCCAGCCCGCCGGAACCTCACGGCCCTGCGGCCAGATCGAGTACTGCTCCTCGTCATTGATGACGACGCGCCACTGCTCGCTGCCTTCGTTGGTGGTCATCGGGGCCTCCTCGGTGCTGTGGGTGTCAGGTTGCCGCCTGTTCCGTCGGGGATACGGCGGATGCGGCCGTGTTGTCGCGGTGATGGCCGTAAACCAGTGCAACGATCAAGGCGCACACCGCGAAGGCGCCACTCAGGCCGAAGATCACTGGCAGCGGAAGAAGAGCCAGCAGTGCGCCCGGAACCGCGAAGCCGATCGCATTCGCCGTGGTGACGCTGCTGAAGGCCTCGGTCTTGCGCGCCGGATCCACGACCAGCTCGACGGAATAGAACAGGACAGTGTTCAACGGAGCGGTGCACAGGCCGATGACGACGTACCCGATGACCGCCTGCCAGAAGGTCTGGGCGAAGGCGAGCGCCATACCAGCGGCGATCATGACACTCATCAGGATGATGCTGCGCCATACCTGGCCCAGCTTCATCCTGGTCGCTACCGCGCCGTAGCCGAAGCCGCTCAGCACGCTCGCGATGGCCAGGATGGCGATCAGTGTGGCTGCAGCACTGTTGCCGGTGCCAAAGCTGTCCGACAGCGGCAGGGCACCGATCTCCAGGGTGCCCAGCGACTGCCCGAAGGCGCCGGACACGGCGAGCCAGAACCAGAATCTGGGGTTGCGCCACAGACCGGGCGCCACGGTCTGTGGCGCGTCATCCGCTCCATCCGCCGAAGCGATATCGGTGGACGCAGCACGGCGGGGACGCAGCAGGACGGCGGCCAACAGGGTGATGATCGCCATCGCATACAGCGGTGCGACAGGTGCCACGAGCGCGGTGAGGATCACGACGAACGGCGCTGCGATGACGACCAGTTCGATCACGGAGGAATCCAGCGACAGGGCCGGAGGCAGCAACCGCTTGGGGACCCGCTGGCCGAGCAGTGTCCGCGTGCTGCCGCCAAGCCCCGCGCCGACTGCCGCAATGACACCGGCTATCAGGACGATCAGCGGTGCCGGCGCGCCGGTGTGGAAAGCCATCGCGATCAGTCCGAGCCCGGCTGCCATGACCACGAGCAGTCTCGGCGCCCAGGTGGCGACGCCGATCCGGTCGTAGACCCGCCCGGCCAGGGGCGCCACCGCTGCAGGCACGAGCGTCCACACCGTCACCAGCACGCCGCCCAGGGCGACCGAATCGCGCTGCTGCATGGCGACGAGTACGAATGCGATCGGCGCCATGATGCGTGGAAGGCGGTAGGCCTGCGCCGCGGCCGACCAGCGCCAGTAACCGCCGTGGCGTAACAGCTCTTTCAGCGAACCCGAGCTCTGCTCCGCAGAGTCCGTCATACTCCGTGCACCCTTCGTCTATCGGTGTGGCTCCGTGCCGCCGAGAGATCAACAGAGACGGGCAACGTGGGCGGCGACGGCCCTAAGGGTACGTTCCTTGAAGATGACGTTGACCGGGATCTCGATTTCGAGTGCGTCCCGGAGGCGCGCCACGGCCTGTGTTGCGGTCAGCGAGTGGCCGCCCAGTTCGAAGAAGTCGTCGTCGAGCCCCACGCGGTCCACACTCAGCAGGGCGCCCCAGATCTCGGCGAGGACGCTTTCGGCGTCACTCGTGGGTGCTACATAGTCGGTGCGCCGCAACGCCAGTGCGTCCGAGCCGTATGCCGGCAGCGCCGCGCGGTCGACCTTTCCGTTGGCGTTGACCGGAAGCTGATCGAGTATCACGTAGGCGGCGGGCACCATGTATTCGGGCAGTTTGGCTGCCAGTGCAGTGCGTAGTGCTACGGGTGTGGCTGCGGTGCCCTCGGCAGCGGTGACGTAGGCGACGAGACGCATGTCGCCGGGCACGTCCTCGCGGGCGACGACGACGACGTCGTGCACGCACGGCACCTCCTGCAGGGCACTTTCCACCTCGCCGGGCTCGATGCGGTATCCGCGGATCTTGACTTGGAAGTCGACACGTCCCAGGAATTCCACATTGCCGTCCGGCGTGAGGCGGACGCGGTCGCCGGTGCGGTAGAGCCGGCCGCCGGCTGGCCCGAACAGATCAGGAATGAACCGCTCGGCCGTCACACCGGGAAGGCCGAGATAGCCTCGTCCGACCTGGGCGCCGCCGACCAGCAATTCACCGGGAATGCCGATGGGTACCGGGCGCAGCGCCGAGTCCACCACGTAGATCCTGGTGTCGTCGACCGGGCGACCCAGTAGTGCAGGCAGGTCGCGTCCGGGTTCGGTCGGCCAGTGGAGCACGTCAATCGTGGCTTCGGCGGGACCGTAGAGGTTGAGCAGCGGCACGTCCAGCAGGCTATGGAAGCGCTGTTGCAGCTGCGCGGACAAGGCCTCGCCGGAGGACACGACCAGCCGCAGCGAACGCGTGTGCTCGGCGACGTCCGATGCGCTCAGCAGCGCGCTGAGCATGGCGGGCACGAAGTGGACGACGGTGACGGCGTGATCGTCGATGGTCTGCGCGAGCGCCTGCGGATCACGGTGAGCCCCCGGTTCCGCGACAACGGCGCACGCGCCCACTGTGAGCGGCCAAAGGAGTTCGCGCACGGACACGTCGAATCCGATCGGCGTCTTGTGCAGCAGCCGGTCGTCCTCGCGCAGCGGATAGGTGCTCTGGACCCACTGCAGGTGGTGCTGCAGCGCGTCGTGTGTGATCATCGCTCCCTTGGGCTGCCCGGTGGATCCGGAGGTGTGCAATACGTAGGCAAGGTGATGCGGTGCCACACCCGACTGTGGGTCGGTGTCCCGTGCAGCTTCGATATCGGGCTGCTCCGCATCGAGGTCGACGAGGCGGACTCCGGGCAGCGGCGGCAGTGCATCCCGCACGTTGGTGACCACCAGCGGCAGGTTGTTGCCGACCATCGCGGCCAACCGGTCGGCGGGCTGGTCAGGGTCCAGTGGCACGTAGGCCGCGCCGGACTTCAGCACCGCGAGGACAGCAATCAGCAGCTCGGCGGAGCGGTTCAGGTGCACGCCGACCGGGACTTCGGGTCCGGCGCCGAGCCCGCGCAGGTAGTGGGCCAACTTGTTGGCGCGGCGGTTCAGCTCGGAGTAGGTGAGTCGCTGCGAGCCGAACACGACCGCTTCGCGCTGCGGGTGCGCGGCGGCGCACTCGGCGATCGCCTCGTGGACACAATGGTCCACGGTCCGGCCGCTGTCCGAGCGGTTCCACGAGCTGATGACGGTGTCCCGCTCGGAGTCAGGCATCATCGGCACGGCGTGGACGGGCCGGTCAGGGTCGTCCATCAGTCCTTCAAGGAGCACGCGGTAGTTCTCGACCAGACGCTCGATGGTGGTGTGGTCGAAGAGGTCCGAACGGTAGCGGAACGTGCACGCGACGCCGCTGGGCTCCTCGTCGAGGATCAGCACGAGGTCGAACTGAGCGTCTGGGACGTTGATCTCCAGCCACTCGTACTCGAGGCTGCCCTCGGGGGCCTGGTTCGTGACCGGCCCTTCAGGTTGGAAGGCGTACATAACTTGGAACAGCGGGTTCTGTCCGGAAATCCGCTCTGGTTGGATCTCCTGTACGACGCGATCGATGGGCAGTTCGCGGTGATCGAAGCCCTCCATGGTGGTACGCCCGACCCGCCGGACCAGTTCCTGGAACGACGGATCTCCCGACAAGTCACCGCGCAGCACCATGGTGTTGACCAGGAATCCGACCAGGTTGGCCAGTTCAGGCCGGCGGCGCACGGTGTAACACGCGCCGACACCGACGTCCTCCTGGTTGGCGTAGCGGCCGAGCAGGATGTGGAAGGAGGCCAGCATGACCACGAACATCGAGGTCTGCGACCTCCGTGCGAACTCGTGCAGCTGGTCGCTGAGTTCCTGGGACAGCACCAGCCTGCACGCGCCGCCCTCGAGGCCGGCAGTCGCGGGACGGGGGCGGTCCGTGGGCAGATCGAGGAAGCCGGAGAACCCTTCGAGCGCACCGCGCCAGTAAGTCACGAGCCGGTCGAGGTTGCCGCCGGAGAGGAACTCCTGTTCCCACACGGCATAGTCGCTGTACTGGATGGGCAGCTCGAGTAGTTGCGGCGGCCGCTGTGCCCGGTACGCCTCGTACAGCTCGCCTAGCTCGCGCATGACGATCTGCGCGGAGGTCCGGTCGAAGACGATGTGGTGCACGACGATGACCAGCACGTGCTCGGCATCCGACAGCCGCAGCAGCCGAAGCCGAAGCAGCGGGCCGACACGCAGGTCAAAGCCCTTCAGCACCTCGGCCACGGCGTGCTCGGCAACGACGGCGTCGCGATCGGCTTCGTCGTGCCCTGTCAGGTCGGTAACCGGAAGTTCCACGTCGAAGGCCGGACCGACGACCTGGACCGGCATGCCGTCAACTTCCTTGAACACCGTGCGCAGTGACTCGTGACGGCGCACGATCTCGTTGAAGGCCCGGCGGATGAGGTCGGTCTGCAACGGTCCGCGAATCGCGATCGGGAGTAGGAGATCGTTCTCGGTGTTCTGGTCGGTGGTGTCCTGGCCCAGTAGCCGATAGGTAAACCACATCGCCTGCTGGGCGGAGGAGGCGACCGCCGGCCCGGCGTGCTCTCTACGGACGAGCCCGAGAGGTTGGCCTTGCTGCTGTTTCCGGCGGGTGTGATTGGCTCGCAGAAGCCGGAGTTGCTCAGGGCTGAACGTAGCGCCCGCGGTACTGTCCTGCGTCATTCGACCCTCCACGTAGGGCGCTTGCCGACACCAGCGACGTCACCGCGAATCTAGCCAGGAGTGGTGTGCGGTCCATCAGTTCGGCGTGGAGAGTTCCTTCAACACGTTGAGGAAGGCGGTGTGCACAGGCAGGTCAGGTGGGCTCGATCCGTACGGTGCCGGCGCCGACCCAGGCAGCGGCTTCATGAAGGGCCTGTTCGGCGAAGTCGCGCGCGGACGTGTCGAGCAGGCGGAGATGCCCGGCTGCCAGCGTGGTGCCTTCGCGTGACGGGTCCAGGGAGCCGACCAGTCGTCCCCCAGCAAGTACGGGCATCGTAAAGTAGCCGTTGACTCGTTGCTCCTTCGGCTTGTACGCCTCGAGCTGCAGGGCAAGGCCGAAGATTCGTCTGGTTCGCTCACGGTCCCACACCAGCGGGTCGAACGGTGAGAGCAGCACGACGCGCGACGGCGTGGCTCCGTGCGTGTGCGCGGCTTCCAGCCCATCGGCAGTCGTCCACGCGGGGTCGCTCCACCCCTCAACCTCAACCTGTGTCAAGTCGGGTGCCGTGTGCAGGGCGGCGCTCACGTCAGCCAGCCGTTGACGGAAGTATCCGGCGATGTCACGCGTGGTCGCTACGCCCATCGCGCGCACCGCGGTGCGCACCAGGTGGATATGGCAGTCTTCGTCGCTGGGCCGCGTGGCCAACAGGTCCGGGGGGATGACGTGCTCGGTGAGGTGGTAGACGCGCTTCCATCCTGAACGGGTCACACATGCGGCCTCACCGGTCCAGTACAGCGTCTCAGCGGCGCTCTTGGCCTCTGACGGGCTAGACCATCCGCCCGCGACCCGCGATGCGCCAAGGTCAGCCGCCGAGATCGGCCCGGCATGCAGCATCGTGCGGACCCGGTCGACGGCTTCGGCGCTCGCGCGCGGCTTCGCCTCACGCTTGGCCCGTTCGGCTTTGCGCCGGAACGAAAAGTACGGCCATGCCTCGATGGGCAGCAGGCAAGCAGCGTGCGCCCAGTACTCGAATGCGCGGACACCATCGGTGCTCCAGTACGCGTCTTCCACGGTCTTGCGGCCGATAGCCCCGAGCCGGGCGTAGGGCACGAGTTCGTGGGAGCGCGCCAGTACCGCGATGGTATCCAGTTGCACCGCGCCGATCCTGCGTAACACGCCCTCGACCGTGTTCGGCCCGTCGGCGTCCAGCAGCCCTTGAGCGTGCAGGGCGCAGGCCCTCGCCTCGTCGGCTGAAAGCTTGTCAGTGGTGAGCATTCACGCATTCTCCCGCATCTAAGCGATTTGCCTGAAGTTCTGCGCGGAATCCGGGGCGGCGTCGGCCGGGCGTGATGGCCCCGATGGCAGGAAGACCTCGCCGGGTGTTGGGTCGAGGTTGACGAAACTACGACAAAACCGGCGAGGTCAAGGTCAGTATGCGCCCGGCATCCGTGTTCGCCAACCCTCCCGCCCCGGCGTATGCACACCTGTACCACCTGCTGCATCACCAGTGGCGGGAGGCCGCCCGCGCGGTGATGGTGCTGCTGTCCGCGGCCGGTCTGAGTGCGGACGAGATCGGCACCCTGCTCGACTGCCATCCGGCCACGGTTCGCCGCTGGATCCACCGCTACAACACCGACGGCCTACCGGGCCTGGCCGACCGCCCCCGCCCGGGACGGCCCCGGCTCGGCGGGCCGCGGCTGGGCCAGCGCATCCGCCGCCTGCTGATCCGCCCCGGGCCGTGGACCGTCCCCCGGATCCGGCACCGCCTGGGCCGCCCCCGGATGAGCCCGCACACCCTGTACCGGCGGGTGCGCGAGCAGGCCGCCTGGCACCGGCCCCGCCTGACGGCCAGGGGCGATCCGGACCGGCCGCGCGTTCTGGCCGCCCTGCGCCGGCAACTGCGGGCCCTGCCGGCCGGGTCGGTGGTCCTGGCCGAGGACGAGACCCACCTTCACCTGCTGCCGCACATCCGGGCGAGCTGGATCCCACGCGGGACGCGGCAGCAGGTGGCCACCCCCGGCAAGAACCGGCAGACCACCGTCTTCGGCGCCCTGGAGGCGGCCACCGGCGCCTGGCACTACACCCTCGGCCGCCGCACCGCCGCCGAGTTCACCGCCTTCCTCCACGCGCTGCTGACCGTTTACCCCACCGCTCCGGTGGTCGCCGTGGTCTGCGACAACGACAGCATCCACCACGCGAGGGCGGTGACGGACTGGCTGGCCGACCACCCCCGCCTGCACCTGCTGTTCGGCGCCCGCTACAGCCCGCACGACAACCCGGTCGAGCGCATCTGGGCCGTCTTGAAGGCCCACCTCGCCAACACCGCCGTCACTTGGCCAGGCCGCCTGCGCCAGGTCCACGCCTTCTTCCGGCACCGCTCACCCGCCCAGATGCTGACCACCGCCGCGCCCTGGACCTCACCCTGGCTACCGAAGAATTACGCGCAGAACTTCAGGCAAGCCGCTTAGCGCTCGGGAGGAGCGGGCCTGGCGCTCACTGGTCGCCGTCCAGTACCGCGTTGATCTCGTCGTCGGAGAGATTCTCGATCTCGTGGAGCAGGTCCTCCAGCGTTTCCGTGTCATTGTTCTCGGTCTGTTGCATGTCGACGACGGCGCTGCCGTGGATCTTGGAGGCAATGCCAGCCACGGTCGGCTCGTCGAAGAATGCGCGCAGTGTCAACTCGACGGCGTAGCGCTCACGAATACGTGCCGCAAGTTGGGCGGCGAGGGCGGAGTAGCCGCCGAGTTCGAAGAAATCATCGTCTGGAGCGACTTCGTCGAGCCCGAAGGCCAGGGCGAACATTCCGCACAACTGCCGGGTGAGCTCCTGGAGCGTCGGGACCGATGCGGGCTCTGACCGCCCCAACCGCGAAAGTCGCTGGTCCGGTTGGGCAGCAGCTGCGTGAAGCAGCTCGGTGAAATCGTCAATAAGTTCCTGGATGGTCGTTGCGTCGAAGCGGTCCCTGTCGTAGTCGACACTGACGTACAGGTCGGTCCCCTTCTCCTCAACGAGCCACACGAGGTCGAACTTCGCGCGACCGCTGGGCAGTTCGTGCCCCGGCTCCACCTCCAACTCTGCGAACCGGGCGTCGCTTCCTGGACCACGGTCCACCGAGAACGTCGCCCTGACCTGCGGGGCACTCTGACGTCCGAGGTGTTCCACCAGAACATCTAGGGGAAGCTCCTGGTGGTTGTAGGCGTTCACGCAAACGGTTCGGACCCGGTCGAGCAGTTCGCGGAATGACGGATCCCCCGAGAGGTCGCAACGCAGCACCAGCGTGTTGACGAAGTAGCCGATGAGATGTTCGTGGTGAGGCAGAGGCCGATGAGACACCGGAGTTCCGACCGACATGTCGTCCTGGCCGCAGCGGCGGTGCAAGACGATCAGGAAAATGGTGAACAGCGCCATGAACCGTGTCACCGAGGCGTCTGGAGCCAGTTGGTCGATCCGGTCACGCGCTGCGGTCGGCAGCATCGTCCTGGTGGTGTCGGCGGGCCGGTCGGCATGCGCCGTTCCCTCACGGTCCTGCGGTAGCACTAAGGGCGGTGAGTCGGCAAGTTTGGGACGCCAGAAGTCCAGCAGTTGTTCCAGTTCGCGACCTCGCAGGTGCTCGCCCTGCCACATCGCGAAGTCCGCGTACTGCAGGGGCAGGTCAGGCATTGCGGGTTCGTCACCGCGGACGATTGAGTTGTAGTTGGCGCTGAGGTCCTCAAGGAAGACCTCAGCGGACGCGCCGTCGAACACGAGGTGGTGGGCATTGACAACTAGCAGGTGGTCGTCCTCTGTCAGGCGCAGCAGCCGCACGCGCATCACCTGAGTGCGCACGTCAATCCAGCTGGCAGCCTCGGTGCCAGCCGCGGCGAAGGCCGCAGCTTCCCTGTCCTTGGCCGGCAACTCGGTCAAGTCAACGATCTCCCAGCCGACGTCACCATCCGGCTCCACCACCTGGATTGGCGTCCCGTCGACCGTCAGGAATCGGGACCTGAGGATGTCGTGACGCCGCACTACCGCGTTGAGTGCCGACCGGAACGCCACCATGTCGAGACGTCCATGGAAGCGACACCACCAGGGTGCGTTGTAGACGGGGCTCTCATCTAAAAGCTCGTTCATGAACCACAGTCCGCGCTGCGCTGCTGACAGAGGGGAAGCACCGGGCAGACCGGTTCGCTTGTGCAGCGCCCTGGACATCAACTCACGCCTGCGCCGGGTGGTGGCCTCTGCTTGCTCGGGCTGCCGGCCGGGGGCTGGCTGGTCGTCGACGAGCGTACGGACGATCGAGGCCACCTCGCGCACGGTCCGGTTGTCGAAAACTGCCCTGTGCGGCAGTTCGACCTCCAGCATGCGCCGGGTGCGGGAGATCACGCGGGCGACCTTCAGCGAATCGCCGCCGAGGTCGAAGAAGTCGTCGGTGACACTGATCTGCGGGACGCCGAGAACCGCACTCCAGATGTCCGCCACGGCCTGCTCGACGGGATCGGCTGGCACCACACGGCCCTTCGCCGTTGGCGGAAGCGGTTGCCGGGACAGAGCCGTGCGGTCGACTTTCCCGTTGAGGGTAAGTGGCAACTCGTCGACTGCTGCCCAAGAACCAGGCACCGTGAACTCCGGCAGCAGTGCCATGACATGGTTCCGGATCCCTATGAGGTCCAAGTCGTCGGGCCCGTCGGCACGGGCGACGACATAGGCTGTCAGGCGGCTGCCGCCGGATCCGTCCTGCAGGGCGACCACGCAGGCCTGGCTCACATCCGGGTGCCGCTCGATGACTGCTTCGACCTCAGCGGGCTCGATCCGGTAGCCGTTGACCTTCAGCTGATCGTCTGCTCGCCCCAAGAACTCCAGATTTCCGTCGGCCCGCAGGCGGGCCACGTCACCCGTGCGGTACATCCGCGCCCCGGCCTCGCCATAGGGGTCGGGCAGGAAGCGCTCGGCAGTCATCGCTGGCCGGCCTAGGTAGCCACGCGCTACCGGCAGTCCGCCTACGTACAGCTCACCCGGCGCGCCGTCGGCGACCATCCGCATCTGCTCGTCAAGCAGGTACACCTGGGTAGCCGGAATGACTCTGCCGATGGGCAGTGTCCAGTCTCCGTCGGCTCCAGGCGTGTAGTCGTCCGTGTGCAGGTACGTGGCCGTCGCTGTGGCCTCAGTCGGGCCATAGACGTGCACCAAGGGCATGCCAAGTGTCACCCACTGCTGCACGGCCCCCGGCCGTGCAGCCTCTCCGCCCATCAGCACGAAGCGCACACAGTCAGGAAATCGGTCGCCGTCCGCGGCCATGTCCTCGACCACGCCGTGCCACAGCGCGGTGGTGATCCCGAAACCTGTCACCTGACGTCGTTGCAGTACCTCAAGCAGCGTTCGGGTCGACGTCAGCACACGCCGGCGCCCGGCCAGGAGCACAGTCGCCCCGGTCAGCAACGACGGATACACCTCCTCCAGGAACGCCGAGAAGCTGATGGCCGCCATCTGAAGGAATCGGTCGCCATACCGCAACGAGAACCGGTCAGCCGCGCATCTGGCCAGGTGCACCAATCCGCGGTGCGTGATGACCACGCCTTTCGGGTCACCTGTCGAGCCGGATGTGTAGATCACACAGGCAGCGCTGTTCGGGTGCACCTGGACAGCGGGCAGGGGCGCGTACTCCCCCGGGCCGTCGGCGTCGAGCAGCACTGTGACGGGCCCGTCCGGCAGGCGCTGGGCGAAGCGGGACTCTGACACCACCGCGACCGCCGCGGAATCAGCCACGAGGTAGCGCAGACGCTCGTCGGGATAGTCGGGGTTTATCGGCACGAATGCCGCTCCCGCTTTGAGGATGGCCAGTTGGGCGACGATCAGTCCGAGCGAGGGTTCGATGCAGACGGCGACGCGGTCCTCCGCCGCGACGCCCGCCCTGCGCAGCTCTGTAGCCAGGATGTCAGACGACCGGTCCAGCTCACCGTAGGTGAGCACCGTCTCGTCGCACTCGATCGCGGGAGCGTCAGGTGTCTGCCGGGCTCGTTCACTAAACTGCAAATGCACCTGGTCTGTCTCCCGGCTGCTCACCAGGTCGCTGGCCTTGCGAAGTACCATCGTGACTCGCCCCCTCGTGCGCGAACCCGGCACCACCGATGACGCATCCGGCCTGACGGTAGGGCGACATTCGTCCACGTCGAATCAGCAGCAACGATGATCGGCACGTCAACGCTCTGTTGACTGCTGCATCGCCCAGGCGCGTTCAGTTCCTGACCGAGCGGCTGGCCCTGGCCCTGGTCGTCCACCTGGATGCTGCCATGAGGATCTCTCCGTCCGCCGCGCTGGCGGCCGCGTTGAGTGCCGCACCTCAGCTCCCGCCTACCGACCCACCGGATCGTCGCGCTCACCGGCGACCGGCAGCGGCGCCGCCCCGGCGAGGTGCCCGCCCACGAACCGCACGATCACGAGCCGGGGGACTGATATCCGGCCCGGATCCGTCATGCGCCCCCCGCCGGCCACGTCCGGTCCGGCGGATCGTGGTGCTCGGATCCGGGCCGGCCCCTTCCCGATCACTGCTGGCGGCGATTGCACTCCGCGCTCAGGTACTTGAGCCGACGACGGACCTTCTCGCCCACCCGTGCTGCCTCGGGGACGGGGACACCAGCTCAGCGCGCGGCCTGAAACGCCATCCGCTTTCCGAACGTGATCGTTTAGTGCGGGCGGGTGGGTATGAATTCCGGTCGGCAGCGGGAGAGATGGGCGTGGTTGGTCCGCTCGTCCGGCTCGTGGAGGTGGCCGGTGGCGTCGGTGCTCGGTTTGCTGGAGGCTCGGGAGAAGAAGGTCCGGGAAGAGATCGCGCGGTTGCGGGAGGAGGCGGAGCGAGTGCAGGCCGCACTCGGCGAGGCGGAACGCGTGCCGCAGCGGCTGGTGGATGCCCGCGTGACGGTGGCCGAGGTGCTGGCACTGGACTACCAGCGGATCGTGTCGGTGCTGGAGTCGGAAGCGGGCCGAAAGAGCATGCGCTGCCAGCAGCTGGCCAGGGCCCTGGGCTTCGGGTGGTCCCGGCGAAGGTCGAGGGGGTGCGGTCGAAGGCGAAATGCCTGGCGGAGCGGGGGTGGGCCCGGCAGGTGCGGCCGGGGGTGTTCACCGCGCTCGCTGCACCGGCCGGCTGAAGGCGCCGGGGCGGCGCCCGGCGAGGCGGCCGCTCATGGGCATGGTCATCGACCACCGCACCATGGCCTTGGGCATGGCGGGCAGGGTCTCGTAGTTGTGCACCAGGCGGCGCGAGCGCATCAGCCGGCTGAGCGTTCTTTCCACCACCCACCTGCGCGGCAGCACCACGAAGCCCGTGGCGTCGTCGGTGCGTCTGACGATCTGAAGGGTGAGCTGGAGGTTCTCGGCCGCCCAGTCGACCAGCCGCCCGGCATGGCCGCCGTCCGCCCACACCAGGCGGATGGAGAAGTGCACCTTGCGCAGTTGCTCGAGCAGCGGGACGGCGGCGTCGCGGTCCTGCACGCTCGCCGCGGTCGCCGCGACGGCCAGGACCAGGCCGAGGCAGCCCACCACCAGGTGCCGCTTGCGGCCGCCCACCTTCTTGCCGCCGTCCCAGCCGGACGTGGAGCGCGGGATGTTCGCCGCTGCCCGCAGTGACTGCGAGTCCACGATCGCGGCCGTCGGATCCACGGTGCGGCCCTCCTTGGCCCGCACGCGGTCGCGCAGCCGGTCGTGGAGCTCGGCCAGCAGACGCAGCAGGTCGTGTGCTTCCTCCAAGGTCAGCAGCGCCAGCCGCTGCGCCGGGCCGTCTATGGGGGCGTACTCGATCTCGTCCAGGTCGAGGTACTCGTCTTCATCCATGATCGGCGCAACGCCCCCTGGGACACCATGGTCACGTACGGGTTCTTGGGCGGCCCCGGCCCAGGGCGCGGAGCACGAGGGCCGCCCGGCCCTTTACGTCCTGTCAGCGCTCAGGGCAGTTCGACGGTAGGCCTCGCGCCCCGGTGACGCCTACTCGCCGAGTCCGGCCGGGTGACCGCCAAACACGCCGTGTCGATCTTGCAGGACGGTCGGTTCTCTGCGGTACGACCATTGCCCTCACACGGGTGATACCTCTGACCATCAGGCGTGTCGGGCCTGCCTGGACCGCTATCAACGGCACATGGTCACCACCGTGTCGCGCAGTCTTGCTGCCGCCGTGCTCGCCGTCCTGCTCCTCGCTCTCTCCCCCGCCTCCGCGTACGCCGTGGAGACCCTGCCGCTGGCCGAGGCCGTCACCCGCCTGCCCCTGGAAACGGAGTCCCGCGATGGCTACAGCCGGGACAGCTTCCGCCACTGGAACGCCGGGCTCGATCCGGCCGACGGCTGCAACACCCGCGCCGAAGTCCTCATCGCCGAGGCCGTCGAGACTCCCGCTGTGGGCGCAGGCTGCCGCCTGACCGGCGGGCGCTGGTTCTCCTACTACGACGCCACCTGGGTGACCTCTGCCTCGGGTCTGGACATCGACCACATGGTTCCCCTTGCCGAGGCATGGGATTCAGGCGCTTCCGCGTGGAGTGCCGGGCGCCGCGAGGCCTATGCCAATGACCAGGGCTCTCCCCAGGCGCTGGTCGCGGTCACCGCCCGCTCTAACCGGTCGAAGGCCGACCAGGACCCCGCCCAGTGGCTGCCGCCCGCCACCGACGTGCACTGCCGCTACGCCGCCGAATGGGTCGCCACCAAACTCCGCTGGACCCTCACCATCGACGGCACCGAACTGGCCGCCCTCAACGATCTGGCCGCCGCCTGCCCCGACCAGACCGTGACCTACGAGCCGGCCTCCTAGACCTCGACGAGCCAGGCCGTCTCAGCAGTCAGCCCCGCCCGGTTAGATGGCCGGGCGGGGCTGCTCAGTATGTGTGGTCGTGAAGGGCGGTCGCCTACGCGGCGAAAGGCTCTGCAGGGCTTCAGCCGAACGATCGTCCCTGCAGGCGATAGGTGAGGCCCGGGGACACTGTCCCCTCCACCACCACGTTCCTTTCAACCGTGTGCGCCCGATGGATGTTCCCGGGCAGGAGTCTCGTTTTGTGAGGGCGGTTTCGGCAGGTCGTGGTGGCCGTCGGGGTGGTCGTGGATCCAGGACAAGCCGCCCAGATCCAGGCGCTGGCGGGTACGGGTGACGGCCACGTAGGCCAGGCGGGCTTCGGCATCGTCGATGGGGGCGGGCGGCGCCGGAAGGTCCGTGCGATCGCCGAAGTGGTTGTCCTGGGATCGGGCGAAGTCGTCGGCGATCAGCACACGGGGCCATTCGCGCCCCTTGGCTTTGTGGGCGGTGGAGACGGTGACCTGGGCGTGTGGCTCGGGGACAAGCTGGTCGACGGCGGTGAGGATGGCGTCGGTGCCGTGGGTGTCGACGAGGTTGACCAGGGGCTGCAGGTCGCGTCCGGCCGGGTCGTGGGCGGCGTAGTCCTGCAGGTCTCCCCAGGAGGGGAAGAGGGTCAGTTCGGGGTGGTGGGTGCGGTGGCCTTCCTTGAGGTCGCGGGCGGCGAGGGCGAGGGCGCGCAGGCTGTCTCCTCCCCCGGCCAGGGCGACGGAGTATCCGGCGGCCATGAGGGCCATGACCTGGGCCATGGCGCCGGCGTTGGTGCGGCACAGCACAGCGTCCGGGCAGGGGACGGGGCCGAGTTCGGTGGGCACGGTGGAGGTGCCGGTCAGGCGGATGGGGGCGTCGGCCAGGCGCAGCCAGCGGTTGGCCTCCGCGGCGAGGTCGGGACCGAAGCGGAAGGACTGGGACAGGGCCAGTCGGGTGCCGTCGAAGCCGGTCATGACGTCTTTGGCGCCGCGCCAGTGGTAGATGGCCTGGGCGGAGTCGCCGACCATGACCAGTTGGGCGTGGTCGCGCTGGGCGAGGAAGATTTGTTCGACGACGGGGTTGGTGTCCTGGGCTTCGTCCAGCAGCAGGAAGTCCGCTTCGAGTTTCGGTTGGGTGAGGGCCCAGATCTTCAGGTAGTGGTCGTGGTCGAAGCGCACCGCGCCGTCGTCGGGGTGCTGCAGGTCGGCCCAGGCCTTGCGGGCGAAGGGCACGATGTGGGCGGCGAGCTGGGTGTGGAGGTCGCTGTCTTCCAGGTTGCGCAGGCGGGGGACGTGGTGGCGGGTGATCGTGGTGTCGGCGGTGTGGCAGAAGCGCATCACGGTGCGCAGGGTGGTGTTGGAGAGGGCCTTTTGGGTGACGTCGCGGTCGCCGATGCGGAGGGCTGTGGTGAGGCCGAGGGCCTGTCCGGTCTGCCAGGCGGGGCGGCGGGGTGCGTTCAGGCGGCGGGTGTAGCGGTGGCCGACGGCGGCGTAGGCCAGGGCGTGGGCGGTCTTGCACAGGACGTTCTTGGGGAAGCGGTGGCTGGCGTCCTGGGCGATGGCGCGGTTGTAGGCGAGGTAGCGGCCGCGGCGGGTGGTGGTGCGGGCGAGCAGGGTCAGGGTGGTGGTCTTGCCGGTGCCCGCGCCGGCCTGGACCGTCAGGTGGTCGCCGGTGGTGAAAGCGTCGGCTGCGGCGGTCTGCTCGTCGGTCGGGTTCATGGCGTGGGTCCTTGGGGGGTTCGGGTGAGCGCGTGCCCCATCGCGGCCAAGAGGCGGGCGGGGGTGGTGTGGGCGAGAAGCCGGCGCAGTTCGTGTTCGAGGCGTTTCACTTCGTGATCGGTGTGCTCGGCGAGGGCCCGGTGGACGGCTCGTTCCAGGAGGCGCTCGGGTTTCTGTCCCGTCCGGAGGGCCGTCGTCCGAAGGGCTGCGTGGGCGGCGGGCGGGAGGGCGAGGTTGAGCAGCACCTGTCCGCTCGCGTCCGGGTAGTGGGTGGTGATCACGTCGAGGGGGAGCCGGTCTTTGAGCCGTCGGCGCAGTCGGTGGGCGGCCCGGTCGGGGGTCTTGGCGGGTACGAGTGCCATCAGGCGGGTGGTGTCGCAGTTGGCGGCGAGCGGCATCCTGCGGCAGGCCGCGTCAAGTTCGGCCGGGTTCAGGGGGCGGGTGAGGGTGATTTCCAGGGCGCGGTGCGGCATCCTTCACCGCCGGTGGGGCTGGTCCGGCGCGGGGTTCGGCAGCCGGGTGTGGAGGTGGGCGGCGTGCAGGAGCGGGTCGAGGGGCTGCCAGTCGGCCAGGGCCAGGTCGGCAGCGGCGGGGGCGGCGGTGTGAGTGGTACAGCGTTGGGCGCGCCAGCGCAGTTGCTCGGCGTAGGGCAGGTGGTTGAGGTCGTAGACGGCCATGCTTCCGCCGGGTAGGGCGAGTTGGCCGCGGTGGGGCTGGATGGGCAGCAGCGTCCAGCGCCCGGCCGGGTGAGCCGGGTCGAGGATCGGCTGGGCGCAGCGGTGGCGCCGGCGGGTCTGGGCGATGCAGCGGATGTCTTCGACGGGGCTTTCACCGAGGTAATGCGTCAGGAGAATCCGCACGACGGGTCGGACCGGCCGGTCACCATCAGGTTCCGGAAGTGCGGTGGCGGGCGCGGAGGGCGTGGGGGTGAAGGTGCCGGTGTCGATCAGGCGGCGAGAGCGCACGGCGAGCTGGCGGCGCAGCGATGCGAGGCGGGGATCGGTGGCGCGGGGGTGTGTGGTGGGCCGGGGGCAGAGGGCGGCGTGCGGGAGGCGGCACCAGCCGCTGCCGTCGTCATGGGGGTGGGCAATGCCGCCGCTGAGGTGCCAGCGGCAGGCTTCGGGCACGTCGGCGGTGGCGACTTCCGCCGGGTGCAGGGCGATGGGCCGGTGGTCGGTGCGCTGGTACCAGTCGATGCGGTTGCCGCAGCTGCGGCAGCGGCCGCTCTGGCCGGCGCGCAGCAGGCGGCTGGGGCTGTGCGCGGCGACCTGCAGGGAGCGGCGGGGCTGGCGGGGGCGGGGGCTGCCGTCCCAGTGGCGGCCGGAGGTGGAGTTGGGGCGCATGGCGGGCAAAGTGCCAGGCGGCACGCGGTCATGGGCGATGCTGCGGCGGGGATGTCCCCCGGCCGGCCCAGCACGCCCGAACAAATCAGCCGGTGCGCGATCGGGCGTTCGGCGTCTGCTCGTCGATTCGGGTGATTCCTTGCGCACCGTGCCCGACGGCTATCTATGGGTCGTTCCGGCACATACGGCATGTTCGCAACGTGGGTCCGTCCCCGACGCTGCCCGTCATCGCCGAGCCTGAACCGATCTCGTTCCCCGGGCGTCCCTACGGGCATCTGACACTGCACCGTGGAGCCGCCGCACCATGAGCACATCCGCACCGCCAGATTGGCCGCACTGCGCACACGGTGCAGACCTTGCTGCCGACCCTTTCGGCTGCCGCGGCATCCACGTCCCCGGCCACGCCGCATGTCTCGCCCACCTGGCTGGCGCCGACTGTGACGCCTATCTGGCCGGTCTGACTCCCGGCGCCAGCATCGACCACCGCGGCACCACCTTCACCGAATCCCTCCTCATCGCCTTACTCAACGCCCTTCGTGACACTGCAACCGGTCACCCCCGCTTAGGCGCCGCCCAGTTCGGGTCGGCTACGTTCGAGGGCACCGCCGAGTTTGGGCCGGCGAAGTTCGACGGCACCGCCGGGTTCGAGTCGGCGACCTTCAAACACACCGCCGGGTTCTGGTCAGCAACCTTTAAGGGCGCCGCCAAGTTCGGGTCGGCGACGTTCGAGGACACCGCCAGGTTCTGGTCGGCGACCTTCGAAGGCGACGCCAGGTTCTGGTCGGCGGCCTTTAGAGGTCCTAACAAAGGCGTTGGACGTGCCGGTGGGTGATCAGGCAGGTCGCGAGGCCGAGGAAGGCTTCGTGGATGTCGTCGCGCCGTTCCCAGCGGACGCGTAGGCGCCGGAAGCCGTGCAGCCAGGCGATGGTGCGTTCGACGACCCACCGGTGCACTCCGAGCCCCGAACCATGAGGGGTGCCGCGGCGGGCGATCACCGGCTTGATGCCCAAAGCCCACACGAGCCGACGGTACTTGTCGTGGTCGTAGCCACGGTCGCCGAGCACCATGTCGGGCCGCCGACGCGGCCGCCCGACCAGGCCCGCAACGGACGGGACCTTGGCGAGGAGGGGCAGCAGTTGCGTGACGTCGTTACGGTTGCCGCCGGTCAGCGACACCGCGAGCGGGACGCCCTGACCGTCGACGAGGACGTGGTGCTTGCTGCCCGGACGCGCACGGTCGACCGGGCTGGGTCCGCTTTTGGGCCTCGTCGAGCGGCCCGCACATGGCTGGAGTCGATCACCGCCCGAGACCAGTCGAGCTGCTTCGCAGCCCGCAACTTCTGCAGCAGGATGACGTGAAGGCGGTCCCACACGCCGGCCTCGTTCCAAGCGGCCAGCCGCCGCCAGCACGTCATGCCTGAGCCGAAGCCGAGCTCCTGGGGTAGGTACTCCCACTGGATGCCGGTGTGCAGGACGAACAGAATCCCGCACAGAGCCTGCCGGTCAGGAACCCTCGGCCGCCCGGCGACCAGCTTCGGACCCGGCTCCGGCAACAACGGCTCGATCAGCGACCACAGTTCGTCCGACACGATCCACGGACGGGAGTTCCTCTTCCCCACGAACAGAGCAACGAGCATCTGAGCCGACAGTCACACCATCAGCGACTTCTGTTAGGACCTCTTA
>NZ_JAAGMD010000416.1 GCF_010548465.1 Streptomyces sp. SID14436
GCGGGCGGCGTGGTGAGGCCGACGGCCAGCCGCAGCGTCTCGGTGAGGCGGTCCCGTACGGCGTCGAGGCGTCCGGCGTCGTCGGCGGGGACCGCGGGCGGCAGATGGCGGGCCGGAGCGAGGTCGACGTCGTCGTCGAGCAGTTCCAGAACGGGCACCGAACGGGCGAGGCCGGGCCGAGGGGCGAGGCGGCCGGCCCGGTCGAAGTCCCGCCAGGCGTCCAGCACCGTCT
>NZ_JAAGMD010000473.1 GCF_010548465.1 Streptomyces sp. SID14436
TTGCGGCCGACGGCCCGCACCTGCTGGTCGAGGGCCCGGCCGGCAGCGGCCGGACCGAGACCCTGCGCGCGGTCGTCGCCTCACTGGCGGCGGCCGAACGCCCCGACCGGCTGGGCATCGTCCTGGTCGACGGCCGGGGCACGGGCACCGCGGGCGACGGCACCGCCGACGGCCTGGGCGTGTGCACCGACATCCCGCACGTCACCACCCACCTCACCGCCAACGACCCGGTGCGGATGCGGGAGTTCGCGCAGTCCCTGACCGCCGAGCTGAAGCGGCGGGCCGAGCTGCTCGGCCGCTCGGACTTCACGGAGTGGCACACCGGCCGCGCCCTGGCGGACCGCATGGTCACCCAGCGCACCCGTGGCTCCGCCGCCCCCGGCACCGAGCACAACGGCGACCTGGACGCCCCGCCGAGCACCACGATCCGGCTGCGGCCGGGAGCGGCGCGGCGCGCGGCGGACGCCGCACCGCCCCTGCCCCGGCTGGTGGTGGTCGTCGACGACCTGGACGCCCTGGTCTCCCCCGCGCTCGGCTCCCCCGGCCGGCCCGCGGCCGGTTCGGTGCTGCGGGCGCTGGAGG
>NZ_JAAGMD010000530.1 GCF_010548465.1 Streptomyces sp. SID14436
CGTGGGCCGTGGGCGGGGCTGCGCCCAGGGGCGGGAGCCGCGCGTGGCCGGTGGCGGCCCGTGCGTGAGCGCTCGCCGCTGTGCCGGCTGTGGGTCCTGGTCGGCACGGCGCTCGGGTCTCGGAGCTGTCCGCGTCGACGGTTCCCGTCGGCCCGCGAGCACCCGCCATCGGGGCCGCGTGTCGGGGAGAACGCGAGGACGTGCCCGG
>NZ_JAAGMD010000576.1 GCF_010548465.1 Streptomyces sp. SID14436
CCCTGCTCCGCGACGCCGGTGCCGCCGCCCTCGTCGCCACCGGCGAGCGGGCCCGCGACGTCGCGGGCGGCACCCCCGTCGTCGACGTCGACGCCCTCCCCGGGCAGCCCGCCCCCCGGACCCCCGGCGCGGGCGACACCGCCTACGTCCTCTACACCTCCGGCTCGACCGGCCGGCCCAAGGGCGTCGTCGTGCCCCACCGCGGTCTCGCCAACTACCTGCGCTGGGCCGCCGACGCCTACAGCCCCGGCCGCGCACCCGTGGCCCCGGTCCACTCCAGCGTCGCCTTCGACCTCACGGTGACGAGCCTGTGGCTGCCGCTGACCGCGGGCGGCACGATCCACCTCGTCGACGAGGCCGACCCCCTGGACGGCCTGGTGTCCGTCCTGACCGGCCCGGCCCGGCCCACCCTCGTCAAGCTGACCCCCTCCCACCTCCAGGCCCTGTGCCGGCTCCTCCCCGAGGGCGGACTCGCCGACCTGGACGCCTGCTTCGTCGTCGGCGGGGAGGCCCTGTCCCCCGTGCTGGTGGACCAGTTCCGCGCGCTGGCACCCGCGGCGACCGTCGTCAACGAGTACGGCCCCACCGAGACCGTCGTCGGCTGCGCCGTCCACACCCTCGCCCCCGGCGAGGCCGTGCCCGACCGTCCCGGCATCCCGGCGGGCCGCCCCATCGCGGGCACCTGCCTGTACGTCCTGGACGAGCGCATGGTGCCCGTGCCGGTGGGCGTGCCGGGCGAACTCTTCATCGGGGGCGTCCAGGTCGCCTGGGGCTACCTCGGCGACCCGGTGAAGACGGCGGGGGCCTTCGTGCCGGATCCGTTCGGTGCGGTGCCGGGTGCGCGCTTGTACCGCACGGGTGATGTGGTGCGGTATCTGCCGGGTGGGGAGCTGGAGTTCCTGGGCCGGCGGGACCACCAGGTGAAGATCCGGGGTCAGCGCATCGAGCTGGGCGAGGTCGAGAACGCCCTGCGCGCCGTCGCCGAGATCACCGACGCCGTGGTCGTGTCCCGGACCGACGGGGCGGGTCAGCTGCGTCTCGTCGGTTACGTGACGGGCGGGGCCGGTGCGGAACACGTCCGCCAGGAGCTGGCGCGGACCCTGCCGGAGGCGATGGTGCCGTCGGCGGTGGTGTGCCTGGACGTCCTGCCGTTGACGGCGAACGGCAAGGTGGACCGGGCCGCGTTGCCCGAGCCGGAGTTCGGTTCGGGCCAGGCGGCGTACCGGGCGCCGGAGAGTGACGTGGAGCGTCGGGTCGCGGCGCTGTTCGGCGAGGTGCTGGGTGCCGAGCAGGTCGGTCTGGACGACGACTTCTTCGACCTGGGCGGCCACTCCCTGCTGGCGACGCAGCTGATCGCCCGCATCCGCTCCGAGTTCGACGTGCAGCTGCCGCTGCGGGCGTTGTTCGAGGCGTCGGATGTCGCGGGGGTGTCGGCGTCGGTGGTGGCTGCGGGGCGTGTGGAGGCGCTGCCGGAGTTGCGCCGGGTGGAGCGTGCGGGGCCGCTTCCGCTGTCGTTCGCGCAGCAGCGGATGTGGTTCCTGCACCAGCTCGACCCGGACGGTTCCTCGTACAACGTCCCGGCGGCGGTGCGGCTGACGGGTGCGCTGGACGTGGAGCGGTTGCGGGGTGCGCTGCTCGCGGTGGCGGCCCGGCACGAGGTGCTGCGGACCCGGTTCGAGGCGGGCGACACCGGCCCGGTGCAGGTGGTGGACGAGGAACCCGCCGTCGGATTCGAGGCGCGGGACCTGTCGGGCGAGGCCGACCCGGCCGCGGCGGTGCTGGGCGTGGCGCACGAGGTCGCGCGGTTGCCGTTCGATTTGGTCGACGGCCCGCTGATGCGGGTCGTGGTGATGCGGACCGGCGACACGGAGCACGTACTGGCCCTGTCGATGCACCACATCGTCTCGGACGGCTGGTCGGTCGGGGTCCTGCTGCGCGAGATCCAGGCCGCGTACGCGGGACAGGAGTTGCCGGCCCTCGCGGTGCAGTACGCGGACTACGCGGCGTGGCAGCGGGAGTGGCTGTCGGGGGAGGTGCTTCAGGAGCAGCTCGGGTACTGGCGTGAGGCGTTGCAGGGCGCCCCGCCGGCGCTGGACCTGCCGACGGACCGGCCGCGGCCGGCGGTGCCCAGTCACCGGGGTGCGCAGTTGGCGGCGGTGCTGGACGCCGATGTGGTGGGCCGGCTGGCGGGTGTGGCCCGGGAGCGGGGAGCGACGCTCTTCGGTGCGATCCAGTCGGTGCTTGCTGCCGTGTTGTCGCGGCGGGCGGGTCAGGACGACGTGGTGATCGGTGTGCCGGTGGCGAACCGTTCCCGGGTGGAGACGGAGGAATTGATCGGCTTCTTCGTCAACACGTTGCCGCTGCGCACGCGGGTGTCGGGGGAGGAGTCGTTCCTGGACCTGGTGGGCCGGGTGGGCGGTACGGCGGTGGAGGCGCTGTCGCACCAGGACGTGCCGTTCGAGCGGCTGGTGCAGGAGCTGGTCCCCGACCGCGACCGCTCCCGCAACCCCCTCTTCCAGGTGATGTGCGCCCTCCAGAACGCGCCGACCGTCGAACAGCACCTCGACGGTGTGGAGATGACGCATCTCCCGGTGAGCGACGGGACGGCGAAGTTCGACCTGATGCTGGTCGCCGAGGAGGCCGAGGACGGCGGGCTGTCGCTGACCTTGGAGTACAGCACCGATCTGTTCTTCGAGGCGACGGCTCGGGCGGTGCTGGACGACGTGCTGCGGGCGTGCCGTGCGGCGGTTGCCGATCCTGCGCGGCCGGTGCGTGAGCTGACCGAGGTGTCGGAGGCGGAGCGTGAACTGCTCCTCCACACCTGGAACGCGACCGACCGCACGGACCGGCTGGACTGCCTCGTCACGCGGGTACGGCAGCTCGCGGTGGAGGAGCCGGACGCGGTGGCCGTCAGCGACGACCGCGGTGAGGTGACGTACGCCGAGTTGGCGGGGCGGGCGAGCCGCCTGTCCGGTGAGCTGCTCGCGGCGGGTGTCGGGCTGGACGACCGGGTGGTCTATCACGGTGAGCGGGGTATCGACGCCGTGGTCACCCTGCTCGGCGTCCTGGGCGCCGGAGGCGTCTACGTCCCCCTCGACCTCCGTGCCCCCGCTGCCCGCAACGCGCACATGACCTCGGCGTGCGGCGCCCGCTGGATCGTGGCGGAACCGGGCACGGCGGACGCCGCGCGCGCACTCGCCGAGGCCACGGATGCCCGTCCGGAGGTCGTGCTGTGTCCCCGGGACGGCGCTGCGGTGGACGGTCCACCGGTGCCGGGTGCGGGTGACGATCTGGCGTATGTGCTGTTCACGTCGGGTTCGACGGGTCTGCCGAAGGGTGCGATGGTGCACCGGGCGGGGATGAACAACCACCTGCTGGCGAAGGTGGACGACCTGGCGTTGACCGGGGCGGATGTGGTGGTGCAGAACGCGGCGCTGACGTTCGACATCTCGGTGTGGCAGATGGTGGCCGCACTGGTCGTGGGCGGCCGCACCGCCGTCTACGGCGATGAGACGGCGTTGGATGCGACGGGTCTGTTCGTGCGGGCCGAGCGGGATGCGGTCACGGTGCTGGAGGTGGTGCCGTCCCTGCTGCGGGCGGCGCTGGACGCCTGGGACACGGTGGCCGGCTCAGCACCGGGATTGGCGGATCTGCGCAAGCTGGTGGTGACCGGTGAGGCGCTGCCGCCGGACCTGTGCGCGCGCTGGTTCGCCCGCTATCCGGGGATCGAGATCGTCAACGCCTACGGCCCCACCGAGTGCTCCGACGACGTCACCCACGCCACGCTCACCGCGGAGGTCGACCGCGTCCCGATCGGCTCGGCGGTCCGCAACACCCGCCTGTATGTGCTGGACGAGGCGATGCGTCCCGTGCCCGTCGGTGTGCGGGGCGAGTTGTTCGTCGGCGGTGTGGGTGTCGGCCGCGGCTATCTGGACGACCCGGTGAAGACGGCCACGGCGTTCGTGCCGGATCCGTTCGGTGCGGTGCCGGGTGCGCGGCTGTACCGCACCGGTGATGTGGTGCGGTATCTGCCGGGCGGGGAGCTGGAGTTCCTGGGCCGGCGCGACCACCAGGTGAAGATCCGGGGTCAGCGCATCGAGCTCGGCGAGGTCGAGAATGCCCTGCGCGCCCTGCCCGAGGTCACCGACGCCGTCGTCCTGGACCGTCCCCACCCCTCGGGGGCGACCGCGCTCGTCGGGTACGTCGTGGGCGGTGTCGACACCGCCGACCTCCGGGCCGGACTCACGCGTGCGCTCCCCGAGGCAATGATCCCTTCGGTGCTGATCCGCCTCGACGCCATGCCGTTGACGGCGAACGGCAAGGTGGACCGGGCCGCG
>NZ_JAAGMD010000698.1 GCF_010548465.1 Streptomyces sp. SID14436
CGGCCGGCCGGCGGTTCCGGCTGCGAGGCGGGGGACTCGGGGCGGGGGGTCACGGGCGGAGCCTCCTGGGCGAAGGGGTGGGTCAGGTCGGGTCGGCCGCACCGGAGCCGGCGAGCCTGCGCACGGCCGCCAGCGGTACGGGCAGCCAGTCGGGTCGGTGCCGGGCCTCGTAGAGCACCTCGTAGACCGCCTTGTCGGTCTCGTAGGCGCGCAGCAGCACGGGGTCGGTGCGCGGGTCCCGTCCGGCGGCCCGCGCGTAGCCGGAGCAGTAGGCCGCCCGGCAGTGGGCCGCCCAGTCGGGCTGCGGCGGGTCCAGGGAGCGGGCCGCGTAGTCGAAGGACCGCAGCATGCCCGCCACGTCCCGGACGGCCGGCTGCGGCATGCGGCGCTCGGCCAGCGGGCGGGCCGGTTCCCCCTCGAAGTCGATCAGCGACCACTCACCGGCCGGGGACCGCAGGCACTGCCCGAGGTGCAGGTCGCCGTGCACCCGCTGCGCGGTCCACACCTGCCCCTCGGAGGCCAGGTCGTCCAGCGCCGTGAACGCCGAGCGCAGGCCCTCCTCGTACGGGCGCAGCGCCGCCACCGCCTGCACCGCGGCCGCCAGCCGCTCCGTCATGCCGGCGACCATCGTCCGCAGCTGGGCGGGCCCCAGGGTGACCGTCGGCAGGGCCCGGGCCAGAGCGGTGTGCACCTCCGCCGTGGCCCGCCCGAGGGCGCGGGCGTCGGCGAGGAAGTCCTCCCCCTTGGCCAGCGCCCGCAGGGCCAGCTCCCAGCCGTCGGTGGCGCCCTGCACGTACGGCTGGAGCACGCCCAGCACGTACGGCTCGTCGGTGGCCGGCCCGCCGGCCGCGGCGCCCGGGTCCGCGACCAGCCAGGCCGTGGGCGGCGGCACCCGGGTGCTGCCCTCCCGGGCCAGCGCGAGCGGCAGCTCCAGGTCGGGGTTGACCCCGGGTACGACCCGGCGCAGCAGCTTCAGGATGAACGTGTCGCCGTAGACGACGGACGAGTTCGACTGCTCGGCCGTCATCAGGCGGGGCACCAGGCCGGGCCGGATGTCCTGGCGCGGGTCGCGCTCGAAACGGAGCCCGCCGACCCGGGCCTGGGTGCGCAATGCCTCCAGGAGGAGTTCGGCGGGCCGCGTGTCGTGCAGGGCCTCGTAGACCGTCCGTCCGGCCAGCGGGCCCCGGGTGACGTGACCGATCAGCGCGGGCGCGAGCCGGGGCGGCAGCGCCTCGCGCACGCCTATGAACAGCTGGTAGCAGTCACCGGGGTGCTCCTGCCCGCCATGGCCCGCCGCGAGCGGCTGCTGCGCCCGGACCAGCAGGTGGTACAGGCCCAGCTTGGCGGTGGACGGCAGCAGCTCGGTGGCCGCGACCAGGGCGAACCCGGTGACCGGGCGTCCCTTGCCCGCGAACCAGCGCTGCCTGGGCAGCCATTCCCTCAGCAGTGGATCGAGTGACGCAAGGAGGCCGGGCGGTGCGGTGACGGTGCGGGTGACGGCTTCCGACATGGCGTCGCGTCCTTTCCCCATCGTCGGCAGGGCCCGGGGGCGCCACCGGTGGGCGGGGTGTTACTGATGCGTGCCCCGGGCGGGACGGAGGAAACCGTCCCGCCGGGTCCTACGCGGCGTCCTTGCGGAGCCGGAACCAGTAGAAGCCGTGTCCCCCGAGGGTCAGCAGATACGGCAGTTCCCCGACGGCGGGGAAGCGCACCCCGCCGAACAGCTCGACCGGATGGCGCCCCTCGAAGGCGCTGAGATCCAGCTCGGTCGGCTGCGCGAACCGGGAGAAGTTGTTGACGCACAGGACGAGGTCGTCCTCGTACTCGCGCAGGAAGGCGAGGACGGCGGGGTTGGAGGAGGGCAGTTCGGTGTAGGTGCCGAGTCCGAAGGCGGGGTTCTGCTTGCGGATCTCGATCATCCGGCGGGTCCAGTGCAGCAGGCTGGAGGGGGAGGCCATGGAGGCTTCGACGTTGGTGACCTGGTAGCCGTAGACCGGGTCCATGATGGTGGGCAGGAAGAGGCGGCCGGGGTCGGAGGAGGAGAAGCCGGCGTTGCGGTCCGGGGTCCACTGCATGGGGGTGCGTACGGCGTCGCGGTCGCCGAGCCAGATGTTGTCGCCCATGCCGATCTCGTCGCCGTAGTACATGACGGGGGAGCCGGGCAGGGACAGCAGCAGCGCGGTGAACAGCTCGATCTGGTTGCGGTCGTTGTCCAGCAGCGGGGCGAGGCGGCGGCGGATGCCGATGTTGGCGCGCATGCGGGGGTCCTTGGCGTATTCCGCCCACATGTAGTCGCGTTCCTCGTCGGTGACCATCTCCAGGGTCAGCTCGTCGTGGTTGCGCAAGAAGATGCCCCACTGGCAGCCGGAGGGGATGGCGGGGGTCTTGGCGAGGATCTCGGAGACCGGGTAGCGCGATTCGCGGCGGACGGCCATGAAGATGCGGGGCATGACGGGGAAGTGGAAGGCCATGTGGCACTCGTCGCCGCCGACGGCGTAGTCGCCGAAGTAGTCGACCACGTCCTCGGGCCACTGGTTCGCCTCGGCCAGCAGCACCGTGTCCGGATATTGCGCGTCGATCTCCTTGCGCACCCGCTTCAGGAAGGCATGGGTCTCCGGGAGGTTCTCGCAGTTGGTGCCCTCCCGCTGGTACAGGTACGGCACCGCGTCCAGCCGGAACCCGTCGATGCCCAGGTCCAGCCAGAACTTCAGCGCGGAGATCATCTCCTCCTGCACCGCCGGGTTCTCGTAGTTGAGGTCCGGCTGGTGGGAGAAGAAACGGTGCCAGTAGTACTGCTTGCGCACCGGGTCGTAGGTCCAGTTCGACGCCTCGGTGTCGACGAAGATGATGCGCGCGTCCTGGTACTGCTTGTCGTCGTCCGCCCACACGTAGTAGTCGCCGTAGGGACCCTGCGGGTCCTTGCGGGACTCCTGGAACCACGGGTGCTGGTCGCTGGTGTGGTTCATGACGAAGTCGATGATCACCCGCATGCCCCGCTGGTGGGCGGCGTCGACGAACTCCACGAAGTCCGCGAGGTCGCCGAACTCGGGGAGCACGGCGGTGTAGTCGGAGACGTCGTAGCCGCCGTCGCGCAGCGGGGACTTGAAGAAGGGGGGCAGCCACAGGCAGTCGACGCCGAGCCACTGGAGGTAGTCGAGTTTGGCGGTCAGCCCTTTCAGGTCGCCGACGCCGTCACCGTTGCTGTCCTGGAAGGAGCGGACCAGCACCTCGTAGAAGACGGCGCGTTTGAACCACTCGGGGTCCCGGTCCCTGGCGGGAGTGTCCTCGAAGGTGTCCGGCACGGGTTCGTTGACGATCATGTGGTGGGTGACCCTCCCATGTGCGGGGTGGACGGTCGCGGAGCCGATGGCTGCTCACCCGGGGAGGAGTCCCCGGGCCCCCGGCCGACGACGAGTACATGCGCTCCCCCCGGCCCCAGGCGCACGTAGTTGGCGCTGCCCCAGTGATAGGTCTCACCGGTGAGCTCGTCGCGCACCGGCACCGACTCGTGCCGCTCCAGGCCGAGTTGCGGCATGTCCAACGAGACCGTGGCCTCCTGGGTGTGGTGCGGGTCGAGGTTGGCGACCACCAGAACCGTGTTCGAGCCCTTCCGCTTCGAGTATGCGATGACCGCCTCCTGGTCCGCATGGTGGAAGTGGAGGTTTCGCAGCTGGCGCAGGGCGGGGTTCTCCCGGCGGAGGGTGTTGAGCCGGGTGATCAGCGGGGCGATGGTACGTCCCTCGCGTTCCGCCGCCTCCCAGTCACGCGGCCTGAGCTGGTACTTCTCCGAGTCGAGGTACTCCTCGCTGCCCTCCCGCAGCGGGGTGTTCTCACACAGTTCGTAGCCGCTGTAGATGCCCCACGTGGGGGAGAGGGTGGCGGCGAGGACCGCGCGCACCTCGAAGGCGGGCCGGCCGCCGTGCTGCAGATAGGCGTGCAGGATGTCGGGGGTGTTGGCGAAGAAGTTGGGCCGCATGTAGGAGGCGGCCTCCCCCGACAGTTCGGTCAGGTACTGGGTCAGCTCCTGCTTGCTGTTGCGCCAGGTGAAGTAGGTGTACGACTGCTGGAAGCCGATCTGCGCCAGCGTGTGCATCATCGCCGGCCGGGTGAACGCCTCCGCCAGGAAGATCACATCCGGATCGGTGCGGTTGATCTCACCGATCACCCGCTCCCAGAACACCACCGGCTTGGTGTGCGGATTGTCCACCCGGAAGATCCGCACCCCCACCCCCATCCAGTGCCGCAGCACCCGGCAGGTCTCCGCCACCAGCCCGTCCAGATCCGCGTCGAAGGCGATCGGATAGATGTCCTGGTACTTCTTCGGCGGGTTCTCCGCATACGCGATCGACCCGTCCGGGCGGTGGTGGAACCACTCCGGATGCTTGTGCACCCACGGATGGTCCGGCGAGCACTGCAACGCGAAGTCCAGCGCCACCTCCATCCCCAGCTCCCCGGCCCGCGCCACGAACCGGGCGAAGTCCTCCAGCGTGCCCAGCCGCGGATGCACCGCGTCGTGCCCGCCCTCGGCGGACCCGATCGCCCACGGCACCCCCACATCGTCCGGGCCGGCGTCCAGGGTGTTGTTCGGGCCCTTGCGGAA
>NZ_JAAGMD010000073.1 GCF_010548465.1 Streptomyces sp. SID14436
CCAGGGCGGCCGCCGCGCCGTCACCGCCCGACCGGGCGAGCGCCCAGCGCAGGGCGCCCGCCACATGCGGGTCGGACTCCGCCAGCACCGCCTCGGCCAGCAGCTCCGTCGCGCCGTCACCCCCGCCCGCCGGGCCGAGCAGCGTCTGCTGCCGGCGGGCGGGACTGGGCGAGCCGAGGCCCTGCATGAGCGCGACCACGCGCAGCACGTCCCGCCAGTCGTCCGGCTCCGACGCGTCGATCGCGCGGAGCCGGTCGAGCAGTTCCCGCTCCCGCTCCAGGCGGTCCTCCGTCCACCGGATGAGATCACCGACCAGCGCGGACGGCGTGGAGGCCGGGTCCTCCAGCGCCCGCCCGATCTGCTTGAGCGACAGCCCGAGGGACCGCAGGCTCTGCACCTGGAAGAGCCGGCGCACGTCCTCGGCGGAGTACTCGCGGTAGCCGCCGACGGTGCGGCCCGTCGGCCGCACCAGCCCGAGGGCGTCGTAGTGGCGCAGCATCCGGGGGCTCACCCCCGAGTGCCGCGCCACGTCACCGATCAGCATGCCGCGCCTCCGGGGGCAGGGCCCCGGCCTCCGCCGCCGCCCCGCCCGCCCCGGCGGACTTCTCGGCGGCGGCCGCCCGTTCCGGTCCGAGGGCGACGATGCGTTTCGCCTCCTCGACCGCCGCGTCGAACCCCGCCTCCGGGTCCCGCAGGAGCAGCGCGGTCGCACCGGCATGCGTGGCCACCACCGGGTCGGGGTCCGCCGCGGCCTTCTCCAGCGCGGGCCGGATGTCGTCCCCGAGGTCCACCAGGGCCCGGCTCAGGCTCAGCCGCACGTCCCGGTCGCCCCGCCCGAGCTGCTCCACGAGCGCCCCGGTCAGGCGCGCCCGCTCGCCCTCGTCCCACGGCGCGAGAGCCACCGCCGTCCGCCACGCGGTGCGCGCGACCCCGTCGTCGGCGTCGTGCAGCAGCGCACGCGTGATCCAGGCGTACGCCCGCCCGTCCCCGATCTTGGACAGCGTGTGCAGCGCCTGGCCGCGGGCCTGAGCCCGCCCGGAGTCCAGTTCCTCCCGCAGCCGGGGCAGGGTGAGATCCGCCGGGAGGCGGATCAGCGCCCAGGTGAGCATGTCCCGCACGAAGAAGTCCGGTTCCACCGCGCACCGTTCGACGAGCGTCTCCAGCAGCGCCGGGTCCGGTGCCGAACCGGCCGCCATCGCCGCCTGGAGCCGGACCGACGCGGCCTCGGCGCCGAGGGCCGCCGCCACACGGGTTGGCTGCGGGGTTCCGTTGGTCGGATTGATCGAAACCACCTCCAGCACCCAGGGGACACCTTGCCACGATGTCAGGGTCAAGCCGCTCCCGCCTCTGCCCTCACCCGGAGGCCGGGAGCAGGTTTGTTTCCGCAGACACTGTGTCCCCCGCAGGTCGTGTCGCTTTACATGGGGGACGAAGACCTGGCCGGTGTCGCATTCGAACGGTTCACCGTGTCGCTATCTCCAGCACTCCTCGTGACGAACGCCACACTGTAGCGGATTCCGAGGCGCGCCTGGGGTCGATCAGGCGCCTCGGGCTGTGAGTTGGCGTAGCGCGGCTTGGGTGCGGGCGAGGGCGGTGATGCGTTCGTCGATGTGGCGCAGGTGGGCCTCGATGAGTGCGGCGGCGTGGGGACAGGGGGCTTGGCCGCTGTCGCGCAGGGCGAGTACGCCGCGGATCTCGGCGAGGGTGAGTCCGGCGGCTTGGGCGTCGCGGATGAAGGTGAGCCGGGGCTGGGCCTCGGGCGGGTAGTCGCGGTAACCGCCCGCAGTCCGGGGCGGTGCGGGCAGCAGTCCGCTCTGCTCGTAGTAGCGAATGGTCTTGGCGGTCAGGCCGGTGACCGTGGCGAGGGTGCTGATGCGCATGTTTCCAGCCTTGACCTTCCAGCAGGGTAGAAGGTCAAGGCTGGGCGCGATTCAGCAGCAGGACTCCGGGGTCGTCCCGTCGAGGAGGTTTTGGGTGAGGGGGCGGCCGAGCTGGTAGGCGTCGGCGACGGGCAGGACGGTCATGCCGGGGTGGTCGGTGAGCCAGTCCTGGGCGGCGGCTGGGTTGGCGAAGAAGTGGACGTGGTTGCAGAAGGCCGAGCGTACGGAGGTCAGGTCGTCGGGGGTGACGATCGAGACGACGGCGTCGGCCGGGGTGAGGCCGGTAACGCCGTCGGGGGCTGCGGTGAGCCTGATCGGGGTGCCGGTGGCGTGGCAGGGGGATTCGACGTGGGCGGTGCGGCCGAGGACGGCTGGGAAGACGAGGGTGTCCAGGGCACACCAGGTGTACAGCTGCTTGCCGTCGACTTCGAAGCGGTGGGGGGTGGGGCGCTGGGTCAGGCCGCTGCCGATGATGCGGCCGGTCTCGTCGTATTCGGTGTCGGGCATGGCGGCCAGGGCGTGGCGGACGTCGTCTTCGGTGTGGCTGGTGGCGGTGGCGAGCTGGCCGGTGGTGACGGGCCGGCCGGTGGCCAGGAGCTGGAGCAGCGGGCGCCACAGCCAGGGCTGGCCGGTGACGTTTTCGCCGCCGCCCAGGGCGGCGGTCAGGCGGTCGGCGAGCTTCTGGGCGGAGGTGTCCATGGTCGGGATTCCTTGTCGTCGCTTTGCGAAGGTGGCGGGCGGTCGGCCGCCGCGCGTCCGGAGGGGGTGCCTGGTCGACCGTAGGGTCTGCCCCCGGGGACAGAGTCAAGTGCACTGGGCGCACTGCCTCGGATCATCCGCCCACAGGCCGGTTCCGCTGCCTTCGGCGAGTTCGGCCTGGTGGGCGGCTTCGAAGGCGTCGATGCGGCGCCGTGTCTTCTCCAGGTCCGCGATCCTGGTCTCGATGCGCGCCCGGGCGGTGCGCAGGCGTTCGGCCAGCGAGGGGCCGAGGGCCCGGTCGCCGGTTTCCGCGTAGGTGCTGAGGAGGTCGCGGATCTCGGCCAGGGTGAGGCCGAGGCTGCGCAGTTCGCCGATCAGCCGTACGCACCACAGGGCGTCGGAGTCGTACAGGCGGTAGTTGGCCGGGCTGCGGCCCGCAGTGTAGATCAGGCCCCAGTCGGTGTAGGCGCGCAGTGCCTTGACAGTCACGTGGGTGCGCCGGGACAGTTCGCCGATGGTCATCGGCCGTGCGGGCCGCTCGCCGGTCACAGGAACCTCCGGGTTTCTTGCGGTGAGTGTCGGGTGGTGGCCATGCCGATGATTGTCGGGGCGGAGGAGGCGTCACGGCCGCCGGTGGCGCAGGGCCCAGGCGGTCTCGGTGACGGCGGCCACGGCCAGCCCGTAGACGAGGTGGGCGGCGAGGCCGCGCAGGTGCGTGGCGGCGGGGTAGACCCGGTTGGGGGCGGAGAATCCGGCCAGCGGGGTGATGCCCTCGTCCACGATCAGCGACATGGCCGCGCCCGAGGCCAGCCCGGCCGCGACGGGGCTCAGGCCGGTGGTGCGGCGCAGCAGGGCGTAGACCGGTGCCCAGCTGATCGCCAGTCCGTAGTGGAAGGCCAGCCCGGCCCGGTCCAGGGCGCGGTCGCCGGGGTGGATGCCGAGCAGGCGCAGGGTCTTGTCGGCGGCGATCCGGTACGGCGGGCCGGGCCGGGCGGCGTCCTCGCGGGCCCGGTCTGGTTCGGATTCGAGCTGGTAGAGCGTGGTGCTCACCGGCTCCATAGCCTTGGTGGCCAGCCCGCCGGCCACCGGCGCGATGGCGAGGTCCTCGAGCAGGTCCGTGGTCTTTCTTCATCTTCGCGGTACCTCACTCCCAGGGGTGCGGATCGCTGTGCGGTGGTGGGTCAGGAGGCGCAGCAGGACAGTTTGCTCACGTCCCGGGTGTAGGTCTGGGCGGCGAGCTTGAGGCCCTCGGCCATGGTCAGGTACGGGCACCACAGGTCGGCCATCTGGTGCACCGTCATCCGGTTCGCCAGCGCGTAGACGGCGGTGGCGATCACATCACCGGCGCTCTCGGCGATGACATGGGCGCCGAGCAGCCGCCCGGTACCACGTTCGGCGACGAGTTTGATCAGGCCGCGGGTGTCGCGGTTGACCAGTGCCCGGGGTACGTACTCCAGGGGCAGGACGCGGCAGTCGCATGCCATGCCCTGCGCGATGACTTGGGCGTCGGTGAGACCGGCGGCGGCGATGGCCGGGCTGGTGAAGGTGACCCGCGGCAGGTGGTGGTAGTCCAGGGTGCGCTCGGCCCCGTCCAGGGCGTTGTCGGCGACCAGCGTGCCGTGGGCCCCGGCGACATAGACGAACTGCGGATGCCCGGTCACGTCCCCGGCCGCCCAGATCCGTTCGTTGCCGGTGCGCAGGTGCTCGTCCACGACGATCTCGCCGCGCTCCCCGGTCTTGACCCCCACCGTCTGAAGGCCGAGGCCGTCGGTGACCGGGCGGCGGCCGGTGGCGACCAGCAACTGCTCCGCCTTCCGTTCGAAGACGTCGCCCGCGCGGGCGGCGGTGAGCCTGTAGCCGCCGGTGTCGCGGCGCACGGCGGTGATGGTGACGCCGGTGTGCACGCTGATGCCCTCGCCGGTGAAGACGTCCTCGATCATCGCGGAGACCTCGGGCTCCTCGAACGGGGCGAGCCGGTCCAGCGCCTCGACGACGGTGACCTGGGTGCCGAGCCGGGCGAAGAGCTGGCCCTGCTCCAGGCCGATGGCGTTGCCACCCACCACGAGCATCGACTCGGGCAGGCGGTCGAGTTCCATGGCGGTGGTGGAGGTCAGGTAGCCTGCCTCGTCCAGTCCGTCGATGGGCGGTGCCCACGGGGCGGAGCCGGTCGCGATGACGTAGTGGGCGGCCTCGATGGTGGTGGTGCCGCCGTCGCCCAGGGCGACTTCCAGTTCGGGTCCGGGGGCGAAGCGGGCGGTGCCGGCCAGGATCGGCCAGTCGTACTCGGTGGCCAGGTCCTCGTACTTGTCCGCCCGCATCGCCTCCACCATGGCCTGCTTGCCGCTGATCAGGGCGGGGAAGTCCACCGGGCCCGCTTCGGTGCGGATACCGGGGAACGGCTGGGCGAGGGCCACATGGCGGGCCTCGGCGGCGGCCAGCAGCGCCTTGGAGGGCACGCATCCGGTGTTCACACAGGTGCCGCCGGTGGTGCCGCGCTCGACCATCACCACGCTTTTGCCCTTGTTCCGTGCGGCGATCGCGGCGGCGAACGCTGCCCCGCCCGAGCCGATGACCGCCAGATCGAACCGGCTGCGCTGCGTGCTCACAGCCACCACCTCCCTTGGATGGAACGGGTACCGGCCCGCTTTCTATATGCCTTGCCGAATACCCGAACCCCGCCATACTATTCGAGTAGGCGAATAGATGCATGTGGGAGAGGGGCTGTCATGGGCTCCGCACCTGTTCTGGTCCGCACTGAGGCCGCAGCGTCCGCCCGCCAGGCCGACGCCGGGTGTTCGCACACCGACACCGTGGCCCGGTTCTTCCGCGCGCTTGCGGACCCCACCCGGCTGAAGCTGCTGGAGTTCATCCTTCGCGGGGAGCGCACCTGTGCCGAGTGCGTCGGATATGCAGGGGTATCCCAGTCGCGGGTCTCGGTCCATCTGGCCTGTCTGACGGCCTGCGGGTATGTGACCGGCCACCGGGACGGAAGGAGGCTGCGCTACCGCGTCGGCGACCCCCGGGTGGCGGACCTGGTCGTCCTCGCCCGCGCCGTCGCCGCGGACCACGACGGCGTCCCGGACCGCTGCTCTGGTGATCGCGCCCAGCCGGGACCGACTCTCGGAAGGAATCGCCATGCCGACCTCTGACCAGCCCCCACGCCGCGAACAGGACCGGCCCGCCACGGGCGCTGCCCCGGGCATCGGGATCGTCCTGCTGATGATCGTCTGCTGTGCGGGTCCCGTCCTGGTCCTGTCCGGTGCCCTCGCCGGGATCGGCGCCTGGCTCGCCAATCCGTGGGTGATCGCCGCAGCCGTGGTCCTGGCCGTCGCGGCCGTCACCGTCCTCGTACGCCGCCGCGCCCGCCGCGACGACTGCTGCCCGCCCGGGGGCGCCTCCGGCAGCGCCGCAAGGCGACGCCGGGCACCACAGCAGCGAGGCGGCCCGCATGACCGCTGATTCCGACCCCGAGGAGACCGTTATGTATGCCCCTCCCCAGCCCTCACGCCGTCAGCTGCAACGGTCCGGTGACCGCGGTGCCGCAGGCTTCGTCCGGCTGCTGTCGACTGTCCGCGGTGCCGGTCCGTTCCTGCTCGCGGCCGTTGTCCTGGCCGGGATCGGCGCCGTTTTGTCTATCGCGTGGGTGGTCGACGCCGCGGTCGTCCTGGCCATCGCCGCCGTCGTCACCGTGCTCGTGCGCCGCCGCGTCCACAGCGACGCCGCATCCGCGCACGGCCAGGCCGGCCGGCGCCGCAGGCGGTGCTGCTGAACCGCGGGGAGGAATCCACCGATGGCCGCCTGGCTTTGTTCACGAATCGTTTCGAAGGCAGCGGGGGGCTTGCCAGGACGGCATCGGGGCTGCCCCGGAGGCAACGCCAGCCGGGGCAACCCTGAGGAGCTACTGGCCGACCCTGGTCATCTTCTTCCCACAGCAGCAGGTCGGGTTCTGCTGGCCACCACAGGTCGCTGGGGCGCCCTTGGTCACCGTCAGCTCGCACCCACAGTTCTCGTCCGGGCAGCGGTAAACCTCACCCTCACGGAATGGCACCGCGCTCACCTCCTTGTTCTCGCGTTTTTGTCCTACGCGAGCGACGCTAGAACCTGGCCCCTGGGGCAAGGTCAACACTGGAGAGGAGGAAGGGAGCGATCATGGCGTTGCACGGCATGACCATCGGGCAGACTGCCCGCGCTGCAGGACTCACGCGCAAGGCGGTCCGGGTCTATGAGGCCAGGGGCCTGCTGCCTGAGGCAGAGCGCAGCATGGCCGGCTACCGGCTCTACACTCTGGCCGATGTCAAGCTGCTGACCTTCATCCGCCAGGCCCGCGCTCTGGGACTCCACCTTGATGACGTCCGCGAAGTGTTGGAGATTCGCCGCGGTGGCACCCCGCCCTGCGACGCCGTCCGTGACCTCCTCGACGCCCGCATTGCTGAGATCGATGCCACCGTCGTTGATCTCTTGGCCCTGCGGCAGACCCTCACCGAGACTCGCGAGGCCGCTGGCGACCGCCCCACCGGAGAGCCTTCCACGGTCTGCTCGATCATCGAAGAGGCTTGAGGGAGCTGTCACAGACGGCGGGCTGCCCCATGCAGTGAGGTCATTTCTCCTCGTGAACATTCAGGCCGCTGTCGACCGCCAACCGACGCCCGAACCGATGGACAAACGCTGTCGCTTGAAGTGAACGAAGCCAGCCGCCGCCTTGTCCACACCGGCCCGGCAGCGCATAGTGCTGAGCCGGGCCGCTCGGAGACTGCTGGAAGTCACCCTTGCCGGTCTCGGTGCCCTGGCCGCCACGCTGGGCGCGGGGCTGTCGCTGGTCGGCCTCTGCTGTGGCGCTCTGGCCGCGGCGGGTGCGGGCACGGCCGCCACGGGCGCCGCCGTGCTGGGCCCCTGGCCGTGGCTGTTGCTGACGGCCGGGGCCACGCTGATCACTGCCGCGCTGTTCGTGCGGCGTCGGCGGACGGCCCGTCGGGACTACCGCCTGCCGAAGCCCACCCCGCCCGATCACCGCGCCCATGGCGAGGGCGCTATCGGCCAGGATCTCCGCAGACAGGGCGGGCGGGACGCCGGCTGAGTTCAGCCGGCGCAGCAGGAGAGCTTGGCGACGTCCGAGGTGAAGGTCTGGGCGGCCAGTTTGAGGGCTTCGGCCATGGTCAGGTAGGGGTGCCAGGTGTGGGCGAGCTGGTCGACGGTCAGTCCGGCGGTGATGGCGTAGGTCGCGGCGGTGATGATGTCGCCCGCGCCGTCGGCCAGGACGTGGGCGCCCAGCAGCTTTCCGGTGCCGCGTTCGGCTATGAGCTTGACCAGGCCGCGGGTGTCGCGGTTGGCCAGGGCGCGGGGTACGTACTCCAGCGGCAGGGTGCGGCACTGGCAGGCGATCCCGGCCTCGGCCAGCTGGGCGTCGGTCATCCCGACCGACGCGATGGCGGGGCTGGTGAAGGTGACCTTCGGCAGCGCGGTGTAGTCCAGGGTGCGCTCCGCCCCGTCCAGGGCATTGTCGGCGACCAGGGTGCCGTGGGCGGCGGCCACGTACACGAAGTCGGGGTGCCCGGTGACGTCGCCGGCCGCCCAGATGCGGGGGTTGCCGGTGCGCAGGTGCTCATCGACGACGACTTCGCCGCGCTCGCCGGTCTTCACGCCCACCCGCTCCAGGCCGAGGCCGTCGGTGACCGGGCGGCGTCCGGTGGCGATCAGCAGGTGGCTGGCGCGGATCTGCTGCTCGCCGTCGGGGCCGGTGAGGGTGGTGAGAATGCCGTCGCCGTCGCGGTGTACGGCGCTGGCCTGGGTGCGGGTGTGGACGGTGATGCCCTCCTCGCGGAAGACGGCCTCGATGCCGGCGGAGATCTCCGGCTCTTCCTGGGAGGCCAGGCGGGAGCGGACGGCGATGGTGACGCGGCTGCCGAGGCGGGCGAAGAGCTGGGCCTGCTCCAGGCCGACGTAGCCGCCGCCGAGCACCAGCAGGTGCTCGGGGAGCTCATCCAGTTCCATGGCGGAGGTGGAGGTCAGGTAGCCGGCCTCCACCAGTCCGTCGATGGGCGGCGCCCACGGGGCGGAGCCGGTGGCGATCACGTAGTGGGCGGCCTCGATGGTGGCGGTGCCGCCGTCGTTGAGCGCGACCTCCAGGGCGGGGCCGTCGTCGTTCGCCGTGAAGGTGGCGGTGCCGTGCACGATCTGCCAGCCGTACTCGGCGGCCAGATCGGTGTACTTCTCCGCCCGCAACTGCTCCACCAGCGTGTCCTTGCCGCCGATCAGTGCGGGGAAGTCGACCGCGGGCTCGGTGCCCTCCAGGCCGGGGAACCGGCTGGCCGCGCGGGCGCCGTGGCGGGCCTCGGCGGCGGCCAGCAGCGCCTTGGACGGCACACAGCCGACGTTCACGCAGGTGCCGCCGGTGGTGCCGCGCTCGACCATCACCACGCTCCTGCCCTTGCTGCGGGCGGCGATGGCCGCGGCGAACGCGCCACCTCCCGAACCGATGATCGCCAGGTCATAACCGGTGTGTGCCTGAAGCACAGCACTACCTCCCTCAGTGGGGGCCGGACGCTCCCGCCGAACCCGTTTCCTATGCGGCTTGCCGAATGGCAGACGGCCACCATACTATGCGGACAAGCGAATAGCTGCTTGTGGAAAGGCTCTGCCTATGAAAACCCCTGCCCTTGCCGGCTCACCGGACACGGCCGCCGCGGCCGAGGTGCCGTGCATCCATCTGGACACCACAGCCCGGTTCTTCCGCGCGCTCGCGGACCCCACCCGGCTGAAGCTGCTGGAGTTCATCCAGCGCGGCGAGCGCACCTCGGCCGAATGCGTCGAGCACGCCGGGATCTCGCAGCCGAGGGTGTCGGTGCACCTGTCCTGTCTCGTGGACTGCGGCTACGTCACCGCCCGCCGGGACGGCAAGAAACTGCGCTACTCCGTCGGCGACCCCCGCGTCGCGGATCTGATCATGCTGGCCCGGTCCCTGGCCGCCGACAACGCCGCCGCCCTGGACTGCTGCCCCCGCATCCCCGCAAAGGGGGACCCGCGATGACGCGCCCGCCCACCCAGCCCGGCGAGCGCCGAGGCGGTCTGCTCGGCACCCTCGGAATGGTCGGCGTCGTGCTGCTGCCCGTCCTGTGCTGCGCCGGGCCGGTACTGCTGGCCGGCGGCGCTTTGGCCGGACTCGGCGGGGCCCTGGTCAGTCCCTGGCTGCTGGCCCCGGCCGCGGTCCTGCTGGCCGGCGGTCTCCTCTGGTGGCTGCGCCGCCGCCCCACCGGCAGCGGCGATTCCTGCTGCCCGCTGCCCGCCCGCACCGACCAGCACGACCGCGACCTGCTCCGCAAGCCCTGAGCAGGTCGGCGACCGGCACCGCCACGACACGCGTATCCGCCCGCCCGCTCCGCCGCCGACCGGGACAAACTCCCGTCCCGCCTCCGAGGAAGGCCCGCACCACCATGACCTCCCCGTCCCCCACCGCCCGCCGCACCCGCCTGCGCCGCCGCACAGTCCTGGCCCTCGCCGCCGCCACCGCCGCCGTACTCACCCTGTCCGCCTGCGGCACCGCCACCACCGGCTCCACGGCCAAGACTGACACCGTCAGCGGCAGTTCCGCCGCAGCCAAGACGGACACCGTCACCCTCCTCGACGACACCACGCTGGCGGTGCCCGGAAAGAAGCCCGCCGCTCTGTTCTTCTTCTCCGTGGGCTGCGGCGAGTGCGCCGGAGGTGCCAAGTCGCTGGACAAGGCTGCCAAGGCGTTCGGGGACAAGGCCACCTTCCTCGCGGTGGACATGGACCCGAGCGAGTCGAAGACGACCATCATGCAGTTCCTCGACTACATCAAGGCGCCCGGACTGGCCACCACCGTCGACAAGGGCGCCGCCCTGTCCCTGCGCTACCAGGTCTCGGCCCTGTCCACGCTGATCGTCGTCGACCCCCAGGGCAAGGTCACCTACCGGGCCACCGACCCGTCGGCCGACCAGATCCAGGCCGCCTTGAAGAAGGCGGGCGCGTGATGAACGGCCTGCTCACCCTCGCCTTCGCCGCCGGGATGCTCGCCCCGGTCAACCCATGCGGCTTCGCCCTGCTGCCCGCCTGGATCACCTCCGCCCTCGGCGAAAACGACACCTCCCCGCTGCCGGTACGCCTCACCCGCGCCCTGCGCTCCGGCGCCGCCCTCACCCTCGGCTTCGCCGGCACCCTCGCCGCTGCCGGGCTCATCGTCAGCGCCGGGGCCCGCGCCCTGATCCGTGCCGCCCCCTGGCTCGGCCTGGCCACCGGCATCATCCTGCTGCTCCTCGGCGCCTTCATGCTCACCGGCCGCGCGCTCAGCCTGCGGCTGAACCTGCCCACCGGTACCCGCCGGTCGGCGGGCCCGCCGACCGCCCGGCGCATGGTGGTCTTCGGCGCCGGCTACGCCGCCGCGTCCCTGTCCTGCACCTTCGGTGTGCTGCTCGCCGTCATCGCCCAGGCCCAGGCCACCGCCAGCTTCGCCGGGCTCCTCGCGGTCTTCGCCGCCTACGCCGCCGGATCGGCCGCCGTGCTGCTGCTCGTCGCGGTCACCACCGCCGCCGCAGGCGCCGCCCTCACCCGCAAGATCACCGCCTTGGCCCGGCACGGCACCCGCATCACCGCCGCCGTCCTCGTCCTCACCGGCGCCTACCTGGCCTGGTACTGGTACCCCGCCGCCACCGGCGGCCCCGCCACCGCCGCCCCCGGCGGCGGCCTCGCCGCCTGGTCCGCCACCGCGACCGCCTGGATCCAGGGCCACACCACCACCATCGCCGTCACCGCTCTCGTGGTCGTCCTCGCCGTCACCGCCGCCGCCCTGCGCCACCGCAGGCGGCAGGCCGCCCGCAACGCCGCTCCCACCGGGGCAGCCCCCTCTGCCGAGGCGGACTGCTGTGCGCCCCAGCCCGTCCCCACCCCGGCCGCCGCCCCGGACCGCGACAATCCCGGCCACTGCTGCTGACCACGCCCCATCTCTGCGGCCGGGAAACGGATAAAGCCCCGGCCGCAGGCATGCAGAACGGACACTGCTCCATGACCATGCCAGCAGCCCGCGAGACGGCCACCCCAGCCGTGCACAAGAGCAGGCACGCGACGTTCGGCGCCAGCCGGACGCTCGCCCTCCTACTGATCCTGGGCGGCTCCCTCGGCCTGCTCGCCTCGGCCGTGCTCACGCACGACAAGATGGAACTGCTCGCCAACCCGGACTACGTCTCGGCGTGCAGCATCAACCCGGTGCTGTCCTGCAACAACATCATGAAGAGCTGGCAGGCCAGCACCTTCGGCTTCCCCAACCCCTTCATCGGCTGGGCCGCCTTCCCCGCCGTCATCGCCATCGGCGCGGGACTGCTGGCTGGCGCCCGCTACCGGCGCTGGCACTGGCTGGGCCTGCAGGCCGGCACCGTCTTCGGCATCGGCCTCATCACCTGGCTGCAGTACTCCTCGCTGTATGCCATCGGCGCACTGTGCCTGTGGTGCACCCTCGTATGGGCCGTGACGATCCTCATCTTCTGGTACACCACCGTGCACAACATCCAGCACGGGCTCATCCCCGCCCCCGACCGGGTACGCTGCACTGTCGCCGAGTTCCACTGGGCCGTACCCGTCCTGTGGATCGGCATCATCGCGCTGCTGATCCTGACCAGGTGGGGCAGCGCCCTGTGGGCCTGACCCCCAGCCCCCGAAGCCCCGGCCGCCAACCCCCGTGGGAGCCGGGAGGGCGGTCGGCTGCCGCATCCCCCCGAGCGGCAGTCGGCCACACCCTCACCCCTGCCCGCCCCGGCCCCTGGAGTCCAGCCGATGCACACAGCGCCCCCGCCCGGCTACGCCGGGTGCTCGGCCACCTGCTGACGGCCACGCTCGCCGCGCTCGGGGCCCTCGGCACGGCCCTCGGCGCCGGGCTGTCCATGATCGGCCTGTGCTGCACCGGCCCAGCCCTGGCCACCGCCGCCGCAGGCGGTGCAGCCACCGGGGCCGCCGCCTCCGTCACCCCTGTGACCTGGCCCTTCTGGACAGCCGGAGCCGTCCTGCTCACCGCCGCCGCATTGTGGCACCGCCGCCACCGCACCTCCACCTGCCGCAGCCGCCGCATGCCGCCCGGATCACCCGAACAGCCCCGCCCCTCCGGCCCCACCGGCCCGCACGGCTGAGGATCTTCACACGCCCCAGTACGCACCGTCCGCACCGGGCTGGACAGGCAGAGACACAGAAGGAGTCCTCTCATGGCCGAGCGGTACGACACCCTGGTGATCGGCGGCGGCATGGCCGGCCTGCCCCTGGCCCTGCGCGCAGCAAGACACGGCCGGGTCGCCTTCGTGGAGAAGGAGAAACTCGGCGGCACCTGCCTCAACCGCGGCTGCATCCCCACCAAGACGATGATCGCCTCCGCAGCGGTGGCCCACCAGGTGCGCCGGGCCGCCGAGTTCGGCGTCCACGTCCCCGCCCCCAGCGTGGACCTGGCCGCCGTGGTCGCGCGCAAGAACGCGATCGTGGAGACGATCCGCTCCGGCTCATACAAGACGGTCGGCAAGGCCGACCAGATCGACTTCTATCCCGCCGAGGGACGCTTCACCGCGCCCCGGCGGCTGCGCGTGGACCACACCGAGATCGAGGCCGACAAGATCTTCCTGGTCACCGGCCTGCGCACCACCATCCCCGCCATCGACGGCCTGGAGACCACCCCGTACTACACCTCCCGCACCCTGCTCGACCTCACCGACCTGCCCGAGCACCTGATCGTGGTGGGCGGCGGCTACATCGGCTGCGAGTTCGCCCAGATGTTCGCCCGCTTCGGCTCCCGCGTGACGCTCATCCAGCGCGCCGAGCGACTGCTGCCCGCCGAGGACCCCGACATCTCCGCTGCCGTCACCGACGGCTTCACCGCCGACGGCATCACCGTCCTGACCGGCACCACCTGCACCGCCGTCGACGGCCGCCCCGGAAACATCCGGGCCGGCTGCCAGGGCAGCGAGACCGGCGAGATCAACGGCAGCCACCTCCTCATCGCCACCGGCCGCACCCCCAACACCGACATCCTCGGCCTCGAACACCTCGGGCTGGCCCCCGACGAGCGCGGCTTCCTGCCCGTCGACGACCTGCTGCGCACCGCGGCCGAGGACGTGTGGGCGCTCGGCGACATCCGCGGCGGGCCGATGTTCACCCACACCGCCCGCGACGACGCCGACATCGCCTACCGCACCACCTACCGCGGCCAGAACCGCTCCACCAACGGGCGGATCGTGCCGCACGCGGTGTTCACCGACCCCGAGGTCGGCTCCGTCGGACTGACCGAACCCGCCGCCCGCGCCGCCGGACACCAGGTCCTCATCGGCCGCCAGGACTTCACCGGCGTCGTCAAGGCCCGCGCCATCGGCAACACCCGCGGCCTGATCAAATTCGTCGTCGACGCCTCAACCGACAAGATCTTGGGCTGCCACATCGCCGGCCCCGACGGCGGGAACCTCGTCCACGAGGCCGTCATCGCCATGACCTGCGGCGCCACCTACAGCGACATCGCCCGCGCCATCCACATCCACCCCACCCTCGCCGAGGGCGTCAACACCGCCGCCGGCGGCGTCCACCGGGAGATCGGCACCTGACCCTCCGGGCCCGGTGGTGGCAAAAGACCGCCCGCAGCATTGTCAACTGCAAGACCCGTACGGCGCCGGACCACCGCGGGCGGCAGGCAGCCGACGGACGTTGCCGACGGCGGCCGCCTGTTCCCGCAGCCGCTCGATCTCCATCCGCTGGGCGGCGATCTGCGACAGAGCCCGCTCCCTGAAGTCAGTGAGCCCATCGATCTGCGCGTCACGCGCGGCGAGGCGCTCCTTCAGCCCGGAGACCTGTTCTTTGAGGCGCTCGATCTGTGCAGCCCGCGGGTCTGGAATCACGCCCGTTTCCCGAAGCTCGGTCAACCGGCGCTCGAACTCCTCCGCCAGGTGTTGATAGGGACCTGGCCGCGGCGAGCCGTCGCGGTTCTTCTTGGGATAGAAGCCGGTGCGTGCGACCCCGGCTTGGGCCGCGAGGGTCTTGATGTCGCACTTGCTGCCCGCGGGAACGTCACCGGCAAGGAGCCGCTCCATGACGTGCCGAATGGCCGCCTCGTTGTCCCGACGGGTCTCGTCGCTGATGCGGGCCACGTCATGCCCCCGTTCCGGAGCGGGCGTCGATCTCGGCCAGCACCCGTTCATCGCGGGCGAGTTCCGTACCCAGCCGGGCCTTCTCCGTCCGCTGCGCGCGTCCGATGGTGGCGATGAAGACCTTCTTGCTCTCGGCACTGGCCGCCCATACCGGGCGATGCCCGGCATGGTGGGTGGCCTGGGGGCACCGCGCCGAATCGCACATGCCGATCAAGGGCTCTGTCGCCCCGCGGGCGTGGGCCCCTGCGAGCTTGAGGCACAGCGCCTTGGACGGATCGAGGAACCAGCAGTAGTTCGCCGGCCCCAGGTGCAGGGCCTTGGCCCGCTTGGCGAGCAGGTTCGTCATCTCCTGGTCGCTGCGCTTGATGTTCGGCGCCCCGGAGGAATCCAGCTGTTCGTCGACGAACGCGAAGAAGTCCAGGAGGTCACTGGCGCCAGGCCCCGCAGGCCGGATACCGTTCTGGTAGTCGTGGAAAGCGTCGAGGGCGACGCGCAACTTGTGCTCCCGCTCCTCTTGGCCGAACTCGGCCATCAGCACCGACTGGGCCCCACCGGGGCGGTCCGCATAGCCCTCCGTGGTGACCACGGAAATGTGCTTGAGATGGATCTTGGCGGCCAGCAGACCACCGGGCCGGTGCGCCATTTCCACCGCGAGGGTTCTCCGTAGCATCCGCAGACTGACCGGCTCCTCGGGGATCGGCGCCAGCCCAAGGCGACGGCCGTCTGGGCCATTGACCCAGGTCAGGAACCATTCGTACGGGGTGAAGAAGGAGAGCGACTTGAACAGGTGACCGGTGTTCTTCACCGGGTCGGCGAGCGAGGCGGCCACGCCGGCGGTGTCGTACGCCTGCTTGATGGTCACCCACTGATCGTGTTCACCACCCAGCTTCCGGCCCTTGATGACCTTGCCCTTCAGGCGGTAGCGGAGGCGGCCCTCGCCGAGCTGCTCGGGAGGCAGGCGGCAGTCGTGGGTCAGCTCGGCCAGTTCGCTCTTCCGCATCCCCGTCAGTGCGGCGAGCGCGATGACGCACGCTGTGCGGGCCCGGGAGAGCTGCAGTCGGGCCTCGGTGGTGTTCATCGGCAGGGTCCAGGGGACACTGCCCCGTCCGTCCGCGCGTTCGACCAGGGCGGCCGTCCGGCCCCAGCGTTTGGCCAGGCCGACTTCCCGGACGGCCTTCTCCAGGTGGCCGCGCAGGGTGGGCAGCCACCTGGAGTGGAAGGCATGCCGTCCGGTCTCGTGGGCGAGGGAGATCAGATTCACCCGCAGCAGCGGATCGTCCGGATCCCAGCCGTCCGCCAGCCGCTGGGACACGACGTGATCGAGGGCGACATCCAACGGATCGCCCTCTTGTATGTGCCGGTCGATGGCCTGCGCGACCTCGACCCTCCAGTCCGGACGCTCTCGGTTGTTGCGGCCCGGCCGGTTCGGCACCATCTCCTGCAACTGTTGCTGCAGCTCCATGACGTGCGGCGCCAGCACCTCCACCACGTACAGGGCCGCCGCGACGAGCGGTTGGAAGACGTCGTTGCTCAGCGGCGGTGTCGTGTTGCCCGTCCGACGGACCATCCCGGCGACGGAGTACGCCGTGCGTCGCCCCCACGGACGGAAGGCCGACACGTAGCCGTCTGCTGAGAACAATTCCTTGTAGTAGCCCAGCTCCTGGATGACCGCCACTACGTCCATGCGGTAGCCGGGGCTGCTGTCGCGGATCACGACGCCGTGCTTGTCCCGTACCTTCTTGCGAAGCTCCAGGTAGGCAGCACAGTGCTGCTGGGTGACCTCCCCGAGACTGTCCACGCCCTGTTCGGTGAGCCAGTTCAGCCAGCCGGTCAGCACGGTCAGCCGCCCGTGCACCGTGGCAATCAGCACCGGCGTTCGATAGGCGTGAGCAAGTTCCCGCACAGCGCGGTGGTCCGGTGCAAGCCGGGCGAAGACGAACTCCTTCGCGAGTTCCCTCCACTGGGGATTGAGGATCTCGACGAAGGACAAGATCCGCGCGTACCGCGCAAGGTACCGCGGCAGCCCGATGACACCAGTGAAGTCCCAGATTGCGTCGTCGAAGTGAGGATGCGGGCCCGCACCGTGAACCGGCAGACCGGCCGCAGCGCACACGTCTTCACCTCGAAAGACGGAACGCGAAAAGGCAGCCGCGAGGCCCGCGGGCCGGTGCAGGGTGGTCATACGGTGTGCTCCTCAGGTCGCAGGGGAAGCTCGACATCGGAGTCGGTGACCTCGGCAGCGGCTGCCCGCAGCGCGTGCTCGGAGAAGTACCGGTCGGGGGTCAGGATCTCGTCGAGACGGTGGGCGTACGGGCCGAAGACGGGGATGAACTCGGCGGTGGTCATCTGCTCCCACTGACGGGAGAAGAACGCCCGTAGTCGCAGCAGGTTCGGCAGATGGCGGGGGGCGAACAAGGCCAGCGGACACAGCAGGCACACCCACGGACGTGCCGGACAGGGCTTGCCCTTCGGCCCGTGAAGTCCCGACATCTGATCTCCACATGCCGCAGTGAATACGTCGCGCTGCCCGGACAGGAGCTGCGCCAAGGCGTTGTCATCCAGGCCGAGCCGCTTCATGTGCTCGGGATAGTTCTCCACCAGGTCGGCCATTTCAGCGGTGGCCAGCACCAAGGGCGGCAGCGCCCGGCGAACGAGGTCCTCCTGCGCCTGGACGATGATGTCTTCCACCGCCTCACGCTGAGACGGCGTCGTGTTCGTCAGATAGTGATCACCCTCGATGCCGGGGGACCGGTTCGGATCCAGCGTGGACCGGCGGCTGCCGCGCCAGTGCGACCGGTCTTGCAGCGCGTCGTGAGTAGTGCGGATGCGGTGCAGGTGAAGGGCCAGGGGGAGACCGTCGTCACCGGTCATCTGCGCGGGGCGCCCGTCCTCGTCGACGGCCTGGCGCCGCTCCACCCAGGCGCATATGGACAGGCGCGTGGCCGGCTTGGCCAGCCATCGCTCTCCCGCCCATGTGCCACTCGGCGTGAAACGCACCCAGAGCTCGGGGCGCAGTTCCTCGGGCGCGAAGCGGCGGGCCACCGCAGAGTGATCGAGCCACTGCTCCAGCAGGCGAGTGGCCTGACGTGACAGAGCAAGGCTCTCCGCCGCTGTGCGGCCCTTGACGTAGCTGAGGAGGATCTTCTCGTCACCCGCCCACTCGATGTCGTCGAGTCCCAGGTCCGCGATCCCGTCCGGCACGACCCCGGTGTAGGCGCCGAACAGCAGCTGATAGGCGATGATCACGTCCAGGGTCGGGATCAGCGGATCCAGCACCGCGCGAAGACCGACCCCGTATCTCTGCCGGAAGGGGAACGAGCCGCGGTCTGCCATCTCGTTGACGAGCGGGTCGGGCCCGTGGTGAAGCACCAGCCAGTGATGGGCAGTGCGCTCACGGAGCGCAGCCCCTGGCCCGTCAGCTGACGAAGCCTGCTCACGGGCCGCGCAGAACGCGCGGAACGCGCCATCGACCTCGTCGCGGCAGGTACGGATGAGCCGGGCCCATTCGGCCTCGCTGTACGGCTGGTGCGAGCCGTACCGCTCGCCCGTGTTGAACAGCCGGCCATCGACGAACGCGCGCACGTCCGGCGCCAGAATCTGATCCTGGTCGTCGGCGCAACGCAACATCGCCCGCAGCGCGCTCTCCTGGGAGGATCGCACCCCTTGCCGCCAGTACCGGGCGAGGAGCGCGCGCGTCAGGTCGGAGGCCCCGCCGGAGAACCCGAACTCGACCAGCCAGTCGGTGAAGCCGCGGACGGCCGTGAGGTAGAGGTCGATCCCTCCCGCGCTGTCGACCTGCCCGTGCGGATGGACAAGATCCGTAACGCCTTCCAGCAGAGTGCGTGCCAGCCCCGGGAGCTCCACTCGTCGCCGCACACGCAGGGGACGGCGGTACTCCGACCCGTCGCTGAAGACGCAGTGCACACCCAGCGGGTCAAGGGTGACGGTGGCCGGCATCAGACCACCGCCAGTTCGTCGTCGAACTCAGTCTCGAGCTCCAGCTCGGCCTCCTCGTCCAGCAGCCCGTACTCCTTGCCGACCCGCCGATACAGGGAGGTGAACAGGCGGAGCACGTCCAGGCGGTGGAGGTACGCTTCCGTGGTCAGTGAACTGGTATGTCCGAGCAGATCGCGCAGAATCAGAAGCGGCTCTTGGGTCCGCAGGTAGTGCGCCAGGGCGGCATCGTCGTCGGTGTCGCGGACCTGTCGTGCAGCCTGCTCGTACCAGCCACGCATCAGCCGCGCCATGGTCGCCATGGCCATGGTGTGACGTAGCCGGTGCGGATTGACGTGCGGGAAGCGCGGCTCGTAACGCTCGCGGATGCGGTCAGAGGTCCTGGCGAAAACCGTGGCCCATCCGGTGAATGGACGTCCCTGGCCCCACACCGAGAGCAGCATCGAACCGCCCTCCGGGGCGACCAGACGCCGCCGTTCGTCAGGCCCGAGCGAACTCCACTGCACACGGACCCCGTTGACGCGTCCGCCCCGCTGATCGGCGTCCGTCACGAACAGCGGCTCTCCCCAGCGGGCCGGCGGACGCCACGACGATCCGAACGTTGCCGCTGCCCGGTCGAGCGAGATGTAGGAGTGCAGCTCGACCAGCGAGTCGTAGTCGATCCACGACTCGCGGTACTTGCTTCCCTTGGTGATTCCGGAAGGGACTGGGAACGACACTGGCACCGCGGTCCGTCGCGAGGGAAGCAGGGGCACCTCGCAGACCAGCAGGTATGTGTACTCCTGGCTGCGTAGTCCGCTGGAGACGATCATTCGGCCGACCGCCGAGTTCCGGGCCAACTCCCGTCCTCGGTAGCGCAGATCCCGCTCCCCGTCGGGGCTCAGGCCCGCCAACCCCTTCAGGAACATGTCCGTGAAGTCGTCGTCGAGATACTTGATCGTCACATGAGGCTTGGCTTGGCGCCGCCGTGACTGGTTGACCCGTCCGCGACGGACTTGCCCCTTGAAGGCCCAGACCGCCTGCCGGTACGTGAACGGCTCGGAGTCGGCGTACTCCTCATCCTTCGCCCACTTGTAGAACCCCGCCAGAATCCCCATGTTCTGGTTCCACGTGGACGCCTCGAAGCGATGCTTGATGGGGCCCTGGGCGCGATAGACGGAGTACGCGCCCAACGCCGCCTTCAGACGACGCCGCGTGTCGAACAGGGCGACTCCGTGCTCGGATATGAACTCCAGCCACTCACGCACCGTACGCACGTAGTAGGGCCACGAATTCGGCGATGGGCATCCATTCGCTGGCAGCTCGCAGGCCCAGCAGTTGATCACGGTTGTGGGACGGACACCGTTGCTGTCCTCGAAGAGAAGGTCGTCGTCGAACAGCAACGGCATCCCCTCCGGGATCGCCGGCCTGAACGCAAGTCCCCAGGACTCCCAGCCTGCTGATGAGTACGTCGATTGGTGCATGGCCGATGAGTATCAATGCAACCCGGCTGAGTGCAACACACAAACGAGCAGGTCAGGTGGCACATCAGGCAGTAAGCAACACCGTCGTTAAGCGGGAACAAGCAGGTACTCCGCCCACACCGTCTTGCCCGGGCCGTCGCACCGCGGACACCAGCCCCAGCGGGCGGCCAGCCCCGCCACCAGGAGCAGCCCCCGGCCCCCCACGTCCTCCGGCCCCGGCGCCCGCGGCTCCACCCTTTCGGGCGGGGTCCGGTCGCCCCGCGTGTCGGTGACCTCGATCCGCACGGTGCCGGGGCACCCGGTCACCTCCATCCGGAGGTGGAAGTCCCGGCCGCCCACATGACCGTGTCGCACGGCGTTGGCGGTCAGCTCGCCGACGACCACCACGATCTCGTCGTGCGGTCCCGTCCCGTACGGGACACCCCAGGCGTCCAGCCGGTGCGCGGACAGCCGGCGGGCGAGACGGGCACCGCGCGGGGTGGAGGTGAACCGCATCTCGAAGGCGCGGCTCGGAGCATCGGCCGAAGCCGCGGACCGGACGGTGCCGACGGCACCCGGGAGTTGATTCGTCACGCCGTCCACCGTCCCGCCGGTCGCGCAGTGTGACCAGCGGTGACCCGACGACGCGGCCCGTTGTACGCGCGGCGCCTCCCCGCGTACGCGGCGCGGGGCGTGACGCGACCACGGGCGCCGCCGTTGGGCACGGGAGGCGACAGGGGACACCGATGACCGAGGGCACGGAGCCGGGGGGCGAGGCCGTCATGGCCGACGACACGGAGGGGACGACCGCCGACACGTCGGGGCAGGCGGTCGTCGCCGCGTTCGGGCAGACACTGAAGACACTGCGCCTGCGAGCGGGCCTGGAACGCGAGGAGTTCGGACGCCGCATCGGCTACTCGGCCTCCACGATCGCGTCCTACGAACAGGGCCGACGCATCCCGTCTCCGCGGACCATCGAGCGCGCGGACGAGGTGCTGGGCGCGGACGGTCTGCTGACGGTGTGGAAGGAGCAGGTGGAGCGGGCGCAGTACCCGGTGTTCTTCCAGGGGATGGCGAGTCTGGAGAAGGTGGCCATCGAACTGCTGTCGTACGACACGCTCGTGGTCAAGGGCCTCCTCCAGACCGAGGCCTACATGAGAGCCGTACTGGCCATGCGGCGGCCGCCCCTGGACGAGGAGACCATCGAGCAGCGGGTCGCGGCGCGCCTCGCCCGCCGGGACATCTTCGACCGGCCGTCCGCGCCGCTGCTGAGTTTCGTCATGGACGAGTCCGTGCTGCGGCGCCCGCTGGGCGGAACCGGCGTGCTCCGGGGGCAGTTGGAGCACCTGCTCGTCGTCGGCCGCAAGCGCAACGTCGAGATCCAGATCGCTCCGCTCCGCTGCGAGGAAAGCGCGGGTGTGGACGGGCCGTTCACGGTCGTCACGCGTGACGACGGCAGGAAGTTCGCGTACACGGAGGCCCAGGGGACCAGCACTCTCCAGACCGACCCGCAGCAGACGGCACTCGCCGCCGCCCGCTATGGGATTATCCGATCCCAGGCTCTCACCCCGAGAGAGTCCCTGGAGTTCATCGAGAGGTTGCTGGGAGCGCTATGAACACCGCCGAGTCCTCACCCGTCACGCTCGACCTCACCTGGCACAAGAGCAGTTACAGCGGAGCAGAGGGCGGGGACTGCGTCGAGGTCGCCGCCGGTACGGGATCGGTGCACATCCGGGACTCCAAGGCCGTGACGGGTCCCGTCGTCGAGGTGTCGCGCGAGGCGTGGACGGACTTCGTCGAACACGCCTGACACCGTCCCACCCCGCTCCGTCGAAGCGGGAGCCCTGCTCTCCACCCGGAGGGCAGGGCTCCCGGCTTTCCCCTTCACCAACTCCCGGGATTCCATGCCCTCTGGCAGACCGTCCTCCTCGTCACCCCCGCACGTACGGCTGTGGCCCTGCTGCTCGCCCCGCTCGCGGTGACGGCGCTGCTCGTCCTGGAGACCCGCTGGGCGGAGGGGATGCGCACGGCGGGCCGCATCGGGCTCGTCCTCTACGCCTCGGTGGTCATCGCCGCCACGTTCTCGCTGAGCCCCGCGGAGACCGGGGGCGGCGGGCTCTCCTTCGGTTCACTCGGTTACCTCCAGTCCGGAGGCGAGAACCTCGGCAGCATGGAGAAGGACATGATCGTCAGGCAGTCCCTGGCGAACCTGCTGATGTTCGTGCCGCTCCCCGTGCTGATCAGCCTCTCGCGCCCGGGGACACGGGCCTGGGTCACGCTGGGCTCCTGTGTGACCCTCACGTTCGTGATCGAGACGGTGCAGTTCCTCGTGGGCGGAGGCCGGGTGGCCGACGCCGAGGACTTCCTGCTGAACTCCCTCGGCGCGGGCGCCGGCCTCCTCGTCCTCGCGACCGCCCGCAGACTGGCCGCACTGGCCCGTTCGTCCAGTTCGGCGGCACCGTAGACGGCGGACGAGCACACCACCGCGGCCCGCAGCCGAGCACGCCTGCATGGAACAGTGGCAGTGTCCGAGCCGCGGTGTGAGGGTGGGAGGGAACGGGGGACGTCTTCGGAGGAGCACCCCATGAACGTCACCATCGTCGGCGCGGGAAACATGGGCCGCGGCATCGGCACCCGGGTCCTGGCAGGGGGCCACACCCTCCGTGTGCACGACCGCACCCGGGCCAAGGCGGAGGAGCTGGCCGCCGCGCTGCGCGAGGGGGCCTCCGGGGCGGACGCCTCGGCGGTCGACGCCGACGGCGCGGCCGACGCCGACGGCGCGGCCGACGCCGACATCGTGGTCCTGGCCCTGCCCTATCCGGCCGGGCGCGACATCGCCGCCGCGTGGGCCGAGAGCCTGGACGGGAAGATCGTCGTCGACATCTCCAATCCCGTCGACTTCAGCACCTTCGACAAGCTGGTCGTGCCCGCCGACACCTCCGCCGCCGAGCAGATCGCGGCCGCCGCCCCGAAGAGCCGCGTCGTGAAGGCGTTCAACACCACGTTCGCCGGGCCGCTCGCGGCGGGAAGGGTGGCGGGGCGGCCCCTGGACGTCTTCATCGCCGGGGACGACGACGCGGCCCGGCAGACCGTGGCCGACCTGGTCACCGGGGCCGGGCTCCGTCCGCTGGACGTGGGCCCGCTGCACTGGGCGCGCCAGTTGGAAGGCTTCCAGCTGCTGCACATGGCGGCCCAGGACCGACTCGGCCTGAACTGGTCCAGCGCTCTGACGATCATGACGTGACCGTCGTACCCCACGGCCCGACGCGCGTCAGAACGCGTACCGGACCCGCAGCCACGGCGCATGGGTGTCGATCAGCTGCCGGAGTTCCGCCACGGCCCGGCGTTTGACGTCGAGGGCGTAGCGGACGTTGAGGTCGCCGTTCTGCGAGCGCTTGGTCTCCTGCACGTCGGGCCGCCACAGCACCTCCTCCGCGCGCGGGTGCCAGCCCAGGTTGACGTCGTGCAGGGCCTGGTTGTGGGTGAGCATGATGATTTCGGCCGCCGCCTGCTGCTTCACCCGGGCGGGCAGCACGTCGTCGAGGTGGGTGAGCAGCTCGGTCCAGTCCGGTTGCCAGCCGTCGCGCAGGACGACGGGTGAGAGGTTGAAGTGGACCTCGTAGCCCGCGTCCAGGAAGTCGGCCGCGGCGGCGATGCGTTCGGCGATCGGGCTGGTGCGGAGGTCGAGCAGCCGGGAGTCGTCGGCCGGCATGAGGGAGAACCGCACGCGGGTGCGTCCCTGCGGGTCGAGGGCGAGCAGGTCGGGGTTGACGAACTTGGTCGCGAAGGACGCCTTCGCCGTCGGCAGCCCACGGAACGCGGCGATCAGGTCGGCCGTGTTGTCGCAGATCAGCGCGTCGACGGAGCAGTCGCCGTTCTCCCCGATGTCGTAGACCCACGCCTCGGGGTCGCACTGGTTGGGCCCGGGTTTGGGGCCCTGGGCCCGTACGTGGCGCCGGATGTGCGCCACGATCGCCTCGATGTTGGTGAAGAGGGTGATGGGGTTGGCGTAACCCTTGCGCCGGGGGACGTAGCAGTAGGCGCAGGCCATGGCGCAGCCGTTGGAGGGACCGGGGGCGATCCAGTCGGCAGACCGGCCGTTGGGGCGGGTCGTGAGGGACTGCTTGACGCCGAGGACGAGCGTCTCGGTCTTGACCCGCACCCACCGGGAGACGTTCCCGTCGTTGCCGTGCAGGGACGGGATGCGCCAGTGACCGGGGACCTCGGTGACGCGCACCCCGGGAAGCCCGGCGATGATCTGCGCGCCGCGCGGGGTGTCGAGGGCGGCGGGCTCGGCGTAGACCTCCCGGATGTCCAGCATCCGGCGCGCCCGCGCACTGTCCCGGAACGGCTGCCGGGGGGACGGCGCCGGGGCCGTGTCGGCCCACCCGAACAGCGTCGGCTGCTCGGGTTCACCGGGCGCGGGGCCGGGCGGCGTCGGCTGATCCACGTGCCGTTCCTCTCCTCGCCTTCTCGCCCCCCGGGGTGGGGTCGGGCCGGGCCCACCGGGGAAGGGCGGGTTGCTCCAGTATCCCGCTCCCGGTGCCACACTGGACGGGTGGCGGATCCGCAGGAGCGAGAGCTGGACCGGCGCCTGGAGCAGGTCATCCTGGACCTGCTGGCACAGCGCGCGGCCACCGCGTCGATCTGCCCGTCCGACGCGGCCCGCAGGGCCTACGAGGGGGACGAGGGGCACGACGACGGCTGGCGGGCGTTGATGGAGCCGGCCCGCCGCGCCGCCTGGCGTCTGGTGTCGGCCGGGGAGGTCGAGGTGACCCAGGCGGGCCGGCCCGTCACGGAGGACACGGCCCGCGGTCCGATCCGCATCCGTCGCCCGAGGCAGGGGTAGCACGGCACGGGCGGGCGTCACGGCGACCGGCGACCGGAGTCCCCCGTGTCCCCCGCGTCCGCGGAGCCCGGTTCCGCCATGCGCCGGTGCGCCGCCGCCTTGAGCCCGTCGGGCAGCACCTTCCCGGCCAGCCCCTGTGCCTTCGCCTTCAGCGACCCGGTGAGGGCCTTCCGCTCACCCTTGACGATCGCCTCGTACGCCTGCTCGGCGACCTGCGCGGGATCGTCCTTCCTCATGGTGCCGATCCGGGTGTCGTCCTCCATGCCGGCCCGGTCGAAGAACTCCGTGTCCGTGGGGCCCGGCAGGAAGGACGTGACGGTCACGCCGGTGTCCTTGACCTCGTCGGCCAGCGCCTGGGCGAAGGACTCCACGAACGCCTTGGAGGCGTTGTACACGGGCTGGAAGGAACCGGGCGTCGCCGAGGCGACGGACGAGGTGAAGGCGAGCCGGCCCTCGCCGCGGGCCACCATGGCCCGGAGCAGCGGTTTGGCCAGCCGTACCGTCGCGGTGACGTTGAGGTCGATGACCTCCTGGTCGTCGGCGAGGTCGGTGTCCACGAAGGCGCCGCCCTGGCCCACCCCGGCATTGAGGGCGGCCACGTCGACCGTGAGGCCGTCGAGGGCGTCCAGGAGCATGAAGCGCCCCTCGCCGGTCCGCAGATCGGCGCGCACCGTACGGACGTCGGCCCCCGTCTCCCGCAGCTCCCGGGCGGCGGAGTCCAGCGCCTCGTCCTCGGCGTTCACCACGAGGTCGTACCCGTGCAGCGCGAACTGCCGGGCGAGCTCGCGGCCGATTCCGCTGGACGCGCCGGTGATCAGGGCGAGTGGCCGTGTCTCAGTCATGGCGGACGAGTAACCGCCCCGCCCCGTGCCAAGCATCGCCGCGGCCCGCGACGACCCGGCCACCGGTCCGTCCCGACGGGGGGCGACGGGCGAGCTCGGCGCGGGCGACGTTTCGCCCGTATCCGCACGGTTACCCAGGAGGCGTCGCACCCTCGCGCGCCGCCGTGCACGGGCCTGACGCGCCGGGGCGGTCGTCGTCGACGGGATCGGAACGGAGTGTCCATGGCCAGCACCAAGGTGTCCGACTACATCCTCCAGCGGCTCCGCGAATGGGACGTCGACCACGTCTTCGCCTACGCGGGCGACGGCATCAACGGTCTGCTGGCGGCCTGGGGGCGGGCGGACAACGACCCGAAGTTCGTCCAGGCCCGCCACGAGGAGATGGCCGCGTTCCAGGCCGTCGGCTACGCGAAGTTCTCCGGCAAGGCCGGCGTGTGCGCGGCCACGTCCGGCCCCGGCGCCATCCACCTGCTGAACGGGCTGTACGACGCCAAGCTGGACCACGTGCCGGTGGTGGCGCTGGTCGGGCAGACCGACCGCAGCGCCATGGGCGGCTCCTACCAGCAGGAAGTGGACCTCGCGAGCCTGTACAAGGACGTCGCCTCCGACTTCTGCGAGACGGTCATGGTGCCCGAGCAGTTGCCCAACCTGATCGACCGGGCGTTCCGCACCGCGTACGCCGAACGCACCGTCACCGCGCTCATCATCCCCGGTGACGTGCAGGAACTGGACTACAGCCCGCCCACCCACGCGTTCAAGATGGTCCCCTCCAGCCTCGGCCTGAGCCGCTACGCGCCGGTGCCCGCCGACGAGGACGTGCAGCGGGCCGCCGACGTGCTGAACGCCGGGGAACGGGTCGCGGTGCTGATCGGCCAGGGCGCCCGTGGCGCGCGCGAGGAGGTCGAGCGGCTGGCGGACGTGCTCGGCGCCGGCGTGGCCAAGGCCCTGCTCGGCAAGGACGCCCTGCCCGACGACCTGCCCTACGTCACCGGCTCCATCGGCCTGCTGGGCACCCGCCCCTCCTACGAGCTGATGCAGGAGTGCGACACCCTGCTGATGATCGGCTCCAGCTTCCCGTACACCCAGTTCATGCCGGAACTGGACCAGGCCCGCGCGGTGCAGATCGACATCGACCCGCACATGATCGGCCTGCGCTACCCGAACGAGGTCAACCTCGTCGGCGACGCCCGCGAGACCCTGCGCCGCCTGCTGCCCAAGCTGCACCGCAAGCAGGACCGGACATGGCGGGACACGGTCGAGAAAAACGTGGCCCGCTGGTGGGAGGTCATGCAGCGCCGGGCCGCCGTCAGCGCCGCCCCCGTCAACCCGGAGTACGTCGTGCACGCCCTGGACGGCAAGCTGCCCGACGACGCGATCCTCGCCGCCGACTCCGGCTCGGCCGCCAACTGGTACGCCCGCCACCTGCGGTTGCGCGGGCGCATGCGCGGCTCCCTGTCCGGCACCCTGGCCACCATGGGCCCCGGCGTGCCGTACGCCATCGGCGCGAAGTTCGCCCACCCCGACCGGCCCGCCATCGCCCTCGTCGGAGACGGCGCCATGCAGATGAACGGCATGATGGAGCTGGTCACGGCCGCGAAGTACTACCGCGAGTGGTCCGACCCGCGGCTCGTCGTCGCCGTGCTGAACAACGGCGACCTCAACCAGGTCACCTGGGAGATGCGCGCCATGTCCGGCGCCCCCCAGTTCGAGGAGTCCCAGCACATCCCCGACCTCCCCTACGCCGACATCGCCCGGAGCATCGGCCTGGACGGCGTACGGGTGGAGAAGCCCAAGCAGGTCGAGGCCGCCTGGGACCGGGCCCTCGCCGCCGACCGGCCGTTCGTGATCGACTTCCGCACCGACCCGGCCGTCCCGCCGATCCCGCCGCACGCCTCGCTGGACCAGATCGAGGCCGCGGCGGCCGCGATCCTCAAGGGCGACAGCGACCGCGCCTCGATGGTGAAACAGGGCCTCAAGGCCAAGGTGCAGGAGATGCTACCCGGCAGCCGCCACCGGGACGACCACCCCGGCGCGGGGCGGCACGACAGCTCCGAGAAGAACTCTTGACGAGGGCCCAGCCTGAAGCGGTTACGCCGGCGCCCACCTCTGCCCTGCCGTGACGCCCGCTCCCCCAGCGGAGCGGGCACACCAGTGTCCGGCGCACGCACCTGGACGCTCCTCACGCCACGCCCGCACGGCCGTTACAACACCGGAAAGCCTCCCGCCCGAGGGTCCGGCTTCGAGAAATTCCACGGAGGTCGGGCCGGGCCACCACTGCCCGACCACGTCCACGGTTATACGGGATCGAGCACAGGCTTCTCGGGGAGCCCGCCATTCCCCTCACAACGCAGTTCCTTGGCCATGGCCAGGGCGACGGAGTGAGCGACCGTCGCATATGCGTCCTTCAACGCCTTTACGTCCCCTTCAAACTCCCTCGGCACGGCCCAATGCTGCACCATGACAATGAGGTGCGCCAATCCCAACGAGTCGGGCAATCTAGTTCCACGGCAAGAAAAGAACACCATCGCCTTATCCGCCGCCGCCACCGTCCGCTCCCCCATTCTCAGCTCGGTGAATTTTGACGCCGGGGAACCTGTCGGGGGGGACGGACTCGCATCCCAGCTAATCTTGATCTCGAAACTGGGTTTTCCAATCGGAGTGTAGACACCACAGATGTCCTGTCGGCCGACGTTAAGATCGGGATACGCATTGACAACGTCATCTGCGGCCCGGGCGATGGTGTACTCCTCAGCCGAAGCTTCGAACCGAGACTCCCCCGTGATCAACTCCAGCGCCCGTGACGCCTCGACAGAAATAGCATTTCCACCGCAAAGCTCTGTCCCCGCCACCACTTTGTAGTCCTTCGGAATTTTCGGATCCCGACTTTCCTCTCGACCCTCACTGCAACCTGCGGATCCAAGGCACAACAATCCGGCTAGCACACCGCTGAGAAGCCGCCCACGAACCGGCCCGAGATTGAATACAGAAAACCTCTTCATGTTCTCTTTCTCGCTAGAATCAACCCGTCTCCGGTTCATTTCCTACCTGCTGCGCCCGATCGTTGCCGGCCCCGTAACCAATCAGCCTCGAATTCACCAAATCCTCCCGCAGCGCGCTGCCGTACGAAATGCCGTGGCGCGTCATAAAGTTCTCCAACGGACCTTCGGTCATCTCCTCCCCGGCAGCATAGATTTTCTTCCTCTCCTGTTCGACAAGGTCTTCCACCTTTTCCTTGTGCTCGTCCACGGACTTGTCCGAAACGTCCCCGACCAACTGGCTGATGGCCTGCTCAACCGCGCCACTGGCCGTATCAGTCGCCAATGGGATGAGCACCGCGGCCGTACCGACGGCCGCGGTTGCAGGCAAGAAGGCCACACCGGCGGCGAGGGTCGCAGTAGCTCCGAACTCGACCCAGCCCGCGCGTCGCGCGACCGCCTTCTCATAGTCCTCATGGGTCTTGAGGTGAGTCGCTTTCACCTGGTCGGCCCGTGACTGGTCCAGCATCCCCTGCACCTCGGCGCCCACACGCACGGCCGCCCTGGCCGAACCCTCCTTGATCCCGTCCGGGCCCACGGTCCCCTCCAGAACGCTGCGGGTGTACGCCTGTTCCGCGGTCGAAAGCGTCGCGTAGGCATCGGGATGCTGGCCCAGAGTAGTCAGGAAACCTCGGACAATGCTCCGCCCGTCCCCGTCCTCGGTGTCCGCGAAGTCGATGCGCCCCTCCGCGTTCCCGCCCGGTGCGAACACGCTGTCCCGATGGTTCTTGTCCAGAGCCCAGTTGATGTCGTCGATGTACCCCGCGCCCATGATGCCCAGGCTGTCCGCCATCGCCTCGTGCTGCTTCAGCAGAGCCGGGTCGGCACCGTACTTCTCCATGACCTGCTGCATGATCGCCGCGTTCTCCGCGTCGCGCACCACGTGCGGGTCCGGGACTCCGGCCGGGTAGCCGAGGGTCGCTGCTTCCAGGGCATGACCGAGCGCGTCCGGCATGTGGTCGAGTGATGCCTCGAGTTCCTTCTCGTCCACCGAGTTGACGTCGCCGAAGGACTCCCACTCCTCGTTGCCGAAGAAGTCGAGGTAGTTCTCGATGTCCTTGCCGTTCTTGTCCTTGCCCAGGTCGGCCGTGGCGCCCCGGTTGACCGTGCCGTCCTCGTTGTAGGCAGTGGGAGGGTCCGTGAAGAACTTCTTCGCGGCTTCCGGGCTGTTGCCGAGCGCCTCCAGCATGGCGGTCGTCGGGTCGTAACCGGCCCCGTTCACGCCGGAGGGGTTGAACGGGTTCTTGTACGGGCCGTTCACCTGCTTGTTTCCGGCGAACAGGCCCGGATCCTTCTGGTGCAGCTGCGCCACGTGTTCGGCGATCGGGTTGAGGAACTTCGCGTCGTAGTTCCCGTACCGCATGATCCCGCCCAGCAGCTGGTACCCGAACGGGCCGCCCTGGTCGTACTTGCTCAACGGAATGCGCTCCGTGCCCAACTTGCGCAGCTCCGGGCCCCACTTTTCGGTGAAGTCCTTGTCCTGGGAGGCGGTCGCCAGATTGAGGCCGAGGTTTCTCTGGAGGTCCTGGACGTCCTTGAGGCGTTGCGGGTCGACCTTGCCGAAGTCGTGTGTGTCCGTGGCGAGCTGGCCGAAGAACGCCAGCGCCTTCTCCGGTCCCAGCCTGTTGTAGAAGACCTGGGCGAACTCGGCCGACTTGCTGTTGTCCTTCAGCAGTTCGTTGAGCTGCTGAAGCTGCGCGTGCGTGAGGTCCGGGCCCTTGGAGGCCAGTGCAACCGCGCGGGCGGCTTCCTCCTGGTCCAGCGTGGTGTACCTCGGAGCGCCGAAGTCCTTGCGGTCGGTGACGTTGGCCTCGAGGGAGTTCTTGAGAGCGAGGTCGGTGTCGTTGCAGTTGTCGACGATGAGGTCGATCCGCTTCTGCCACTGCTCGACCGCCTGCCGCTCCTTGCGCAGAAGCTGGTCGTAGTCGGGTTCGTTCCGAGCTCCCTTGATCTCGGACAGCGGTTCCCGCGGCGTCACCTTGCCCTTGCCGTCCACGCGAACGCCGGCCGCGGGCCCCTCGTCGTCGCGGATGGCGATCAGGTCGGCTCTGGCCTTCTTGATGGCCGCGTAGCCCTCGTTCAGGATCCGGTGCACGCCCTTGGCCTCGGTCACGGCGTCCGCGAACTCCTTGGCCGTCTTGCCGATGAACTCCTTGGTCACGCCTGCGTTGACGCCCTGCCAGGCCGCCCTGTCCGCCTTCTTCTTCATCCCGTCACGGGCATCGGCGGCGAGTGTCTCCAGCTTTCCCGCCATCTCGGACCAGTCGTCGACCGCCGCCTTCAGCTTGGCCAACGGCGCATCGATGATGTCCTCGAACTTCAGCACGTCGCTCCCCCGAGCCCTACTTCATGTACTCGCTGAGCACCGAGATCCTCAGCAGTTCACCCTCGACCTTCGCCTCGTCCTTGGCGTGCTGCGCCTTGCTGAAGTCGAGGTGGTTGGAGATCCGCGCGCAGGCGTCCAGCAGGGTCTTCAGATGCGTCTGCCAGCGGTCGTGGACCTTCAGCACGGCTGAACCGCTCACGAAGTTGCCGTTGGTCAGCGCCGTTGCCGCATCGAACGTGGCGGGACGGGCGATGTCGCCCTCCTTCGTCAACCGCCCCAGCAAGTCGTAGGCGTCGTTGCCGATGGCGCCCAGGTCGTCACGGTTGACCACCAGGTCGTACTCGCCGTCGGCCGGGCCGCTGTTGATCTGTGTCGCCGTGCGATCGGCAGCAGCAGCGCGCAGCTCTGCCCATTCCTTCTCGAATGTCATACAGATCCCCCGAAGTCCTCCTACCGACCGACCGCTGCACGATATGCGGGCGATCACCGGCCTCTTCACCGGTCGTCTTGTCTCACCATTCGTCCGCGGGTGGCAACAGCGGCACCCGCGGAGCCACTCTGGCACTACCGGCTTGACGTGGCAGGTTCACTCGAACGAGACCCGGCCCGCACGTGGCCTCGGACCAGTCGACGTCGAGCGCGCAGCACGACCCGCGGTGCTGAACCATGGGATCACGACCGGCCGCCGGATGCAGGAGAACACTCCGGAGTGGCTGATTGGCACATCGCCGCACGAAGGAATGACCGAACAGAGGAAACGGTGGCGGCCGTCGTCGATGGAGTTGCTCCCGCCCCCTGGCGGACAAGACGGCGGCCGGCTGCGGCCCCCGTCGTAGGACGGACGGAGCCCGCAGCCGGCCGTATGCCGGGCGGAGGTCAGCCGCTGACCGTGATGCTCGAGCTTCCGCTGCTCTGATAGCCCTCGGTGGCCATGATCATGTAGTACTGGAACTGGCCGAGATTCATGCCTGCGCGCGCCCAGGCGTCGAAGTGGTTCCCGGTGGTGATGGTGCCGGAGCCGATCACCTTCGACTGGCGGACGCTCCAGTACTGGTCGAAGGTGCGCGTGCCCTCGACGGAGGGGGCGTTGTACCGCGTCGTCTTGTAGATGTCGTACGTGCCGCCGTCGCTGTACACGGTGCCGCGGTACTCGCCGGTGGGCCGGTAGCTGCCCCAGTTGTCGACGATGTAGTACTCCACCAGCGGGTTCGACGTCCAGCCGTAGAGGCAGCCGTAGCCGTTGCCCGAGGGGTTGAAGTAGCCGCTGTAGCGGACCGTCCTGCGCCCGCCGTTGCCCCAGCCCTTGCCGGCGACGAAGTTGCCGCAGTTGGTCCACTGGGTGCTGTAACTGCCGCCGCCGTTGAGCGTCATGGAGACGGAGCCGCCGCCGTCCGTCCAGAACGAGTAGTACATGCCGTCGTAGCCGGTCTGGTTGGTGGTGATGGTGGTGGCGGCGTGGGCCGTGCTGGGCAGCAGCAGTCCGGACGCGGTCGCGAGCGCGACGGTGCCGGCGCCGCCGAGGAAGCCTCGTCGGCTCAAGCCGCTGAAGGGGGCGGGGTTCTGCTGGTTCTGGTCCTGCCGCTTACCGTCCTGCTGCATGCGTCCTCCCGATGAAGGCTGGTGGGGGGCGGGCGGCTTCTGCCGCCCGTGGCCTTGCATGGAACTCGACGGGGGTCACCCGTCGTCGCGCCGCGACGACGTGACCGGTCGCAGTGCCGGTCACGGCACGAGGAGCGCGACGTCTCCCGTCTGTCGGTGGCCACAGTTCTCGCAGAGCGCCATGACCCTGTCAACACTTTCGACACTCTTTCGGAAAGTCCGGCGCGACGGAAACAACCGTGAGGCGCGCGTCTGCCGAGGTCAACCCACCTCTCAAGGCTACCGCCGCGAGCACGAGAAGGAGATCGACGGGAGGATGGCGCAATTCTATGCATCGCGATCGAATGTTTCGAACCACTGCATGGCACACCTGACGCCTCATCGGTACCGGCGTCTCCCCCCGTCCGGCTTCCGCGGCGCCGCCGATCCCTTCCGCCGCGCGCGCTCAGCCGTCGGCGGAGAGCTGGCGGGCGAAGCGGCGGACGGCGTCGGTGAACGCATCCGGGTCGTCGAAGTTCGCCAAGTGCCGTGCTCGCGGGATCACTTCGACGCGAGCGTGCGGATGCGCGCGGGCGAAGTCCGCCTCTCCGGCCCGGAAGGCGGTGTCCTTCTCGCCGTTGAGAACGAGGACCGGAGCCTTTACAGGCTCGAATCCGGTGACCGCGTAGATGGCGACCACGGGTGGACCGCCCCGTTCCGCCCTTTCTGTGACGTCCAGGCCACAGCGCTCAAGGACGTCCGGCCCATCGGGCGCCTGGGTGGTCGCAGGGGCGGGGCCATGGCCCTGGGCTGGTCTTCGTTCTCTTTCACCGGTTCCCGTAGTCCTCCACGTAGGTGGCGATCAACTCCAGCAGGGCGTCGGCCCGGTGCCGGTCCTCGCGTTGCTCGCGCAGGTCCCTGTCGGTGGACTGGAGACGGGCCAGGGCGGCCGGTTCGCCGTCGACCAGGCCGTCGACCACCGGCACCACGGTGACCAGATCCAGGCATTCGGTCAGGAGGCGGCGGGTGGCCGGGACGGGAGGAGCGGGGTCGGGGGCGGCGAAGCCGGCGGTCAGGTAGCGCGCGGGGTCCGTGATGCTCCAGCCGACGACAGTGCCGTGCTGGACGAGGAGCGCCACGTCCGGGGCGATGCCGATGCGGGCCTCCAGAGGCTCGTCCAGGACGTCGAGGTCACGCAGGCAGGTCAGCACGGCGTCACCGGGAGCGCGGCACAGCACCGTGCACACCTCGTGCCGGAAGTCCTTGACCTCGTCCGCCTGCAGACCGCCCGGGCGTACTCCGGGCATGTCGGGAACGCGGCCCGAGTCCTCGGCCGAGGCGGCCTCTTCCGGAATGCGGAACTCGGCTCCGACCAGCCTCCGGCCGCCCGGGGCGAAGCGGAAGACCTCGGGGAGGTCCCACAGCCAGTCCTGACTGCCGAACGTGTCCGCGAAGAACCTCTCCCGTTCCACCCGGTCCGTATAAGGGGACACGATCAGGGACATGCCGATGAGACGAGGGACGAGGTCGAGCGGTTCGCCTGTCACCGCCGCGGACCAGCTGCCGTCGAACCCGAGTCTCGCCGTCATCGACGTCTCATTCCTCATTCTGGACCCGGCCGTCGTCATCCTGCCGGTGGTTCACGGCTCCCGCCCGGTTGGCCGGTCGGCGTAGTCCTCGACCAGGTTGCTGATGAGCGCGAGGAGGGAGTCTGCGCGGTGGCGGTCCTCGCGCTGGTCGCGCAGGGCCTTGTCGGCGGCCTTGAGGCGGGCCAAGGTGGCCGGGTTCCGGTCCATCACTTCGTAGAGCAGTGGCGTGGTGATCAGGTCCAGGCACTCGGTGAGCAGCCGACGGGTGGCCGGGGAGGGAGGGTGGGGGTCTGGGGCTGCGAACCCGGTGGTCAGGTACCGGACCGGGTCGGTCAGGCTCCAGCCGACGACCGTGCTGTGCTGGACGAGGAGCGCCACGTCGGGGGCGATGCCGATGCGGGCCTCCAGCGGCCCGTCCAGGGCGTCGAGGTCGCGCAGACAGGTCAGCACCGCATCACCGGGAGCGCGGCAGAGTTCCGTGGTCGGCTCCAGGCGGAAGTCCCGGGCCTCGTCCGCCAGGAGCCCACCCGGGCGGACCGTCGGCGTGCGGGGAACGCGGGCACAGTCCTCGGCGGAAGCGGACTCGGAGGGCAACCGGAACCCGGCGCCGACCAGTTCCCGGCTGTCCGGGGCGAACCGGAGCTCGTCGGGGTCGTCCCACAGCCACTCCTGGCTGCCGAACGTGTCCACGAGGAACTGCTGCCATTCCGCCACGTCCGCGTACTCCGCGATGCGCACAGATTGGCCCGGGAAGTCGAATCGCGGGGCGATGCCCAGCGGACCGTCCGTCACCGTCGCATGCCAGTCGCCGTCGAGGGTGAGTCTCATGGTGAATGCCGCCTCATCGAATCTGCACTCCAGGAGCCATATAGCCGTCCTTGGCCGGAATCCTGCCCTCCACCACGTCCGTGTGGGTGATCGGCCCACCGGGGTCGGTGGGGAGGCCGCCGAGCGCTCGCACGCCGGAGTCGCCCCTGATGCCGGACGGACCGTACGCCGTGATGACATTTCCTGCCCCGGCGCCGCGGCCCTCCGCCACCACGATGTCCTCCCCGTGCCGGAAGATCAGCCTTCCGCTGCCCGCCGTCGAGTGGTACACCGCGTCAGGGCTCTTGAGGATCTCCAGGACCCGTTCGTCGCTGAAGCCGTGCATGGAATCGGCGTGGTAGTTACCGGCCTTCCTCATCCGATCGCCCTGGGCTCTCTCGACGACCTCGTCCGCGGTCTGGATGGCCTTTTCCCTGGCCTGCTGGGCCTTCTCCTCCTTCGTGTACTTGGGCATGAGGCCCAGCGGGTCGCACCCGCTGTACGGGTTGTCCACGTACGCGACGGGGTTCGGGGCGGGAGCCAGGCCCAGCGGGTCGGGGGAGGTGTAGCGGCCGGTCTCGGGGTCGTAGTGGCGGAAGTAGTTGTAGTGGAGGCCGGTCTCGGGGTCGTAGTACTGGCCGGGGAAGCGGAGCGGGGTGTAGGCACTGCTGTCACGGGCCCAGGCCGTGGTGCCCCAGAGCGTGCTCCGGGTGCGCCAGGCGATGTCGCCCGTCTCGTCGATGAGCTCGGTCGGCGTGCCGATCAGGTCGGTGGCGATGGCGAAGAACCGCCGGTCGATCTCCTCCTGGCGGTCGTCGGCCGTGAGGATGCGCTCGGTCTGAGTGAGGGGCACGTCGGCGCGATGTTCCCAGGTGAGGGCGACCGTGTGCGGTACGTCAGGCTGGTGGCTGGTCTGTTCGCACAGGGTGAGGCCGTCCCAGGTGAACCGGGTCTCCTCGGCCACACTGGTGCCGTCGGCCGCCAGGCGCTGTTTCGCGATGCGGCGGCCCAGCGGGTCGTAGCGGTAGGTCCAGCGGGTGCCGTCGGGGGTGGTGACGGAGGTGAGGCGGTTCTCCGTGTCCCACGCGTAGCGCCAGGTGTCGGGCTTGCGGGAGAGGCGGGTCTTCTGCCGCAGGGTGACCCGGCCGAGGGCGTCGTACTCGAAGCGGACGTCTCCGGCACGGGTGATGCGGGTGCCGCTGTAGGTCCGCTCCCCGGTCGCCTCACCGCCCGGATGCCGGTCCGGCCAGGTCGCCGAGGTCTGGTTGCCGGCGTCGTCGTAGGCGTACCGCTCCGTCCAGCCCTGGGCGTGGACGGCGGTGACCCGGCCCACCCGGTCGAGGTCGAAGGTGCGGCTGCCCGACAGACCGTCCGTGACGGAGGTGGGATGCCCGTCGGCGCGGTAGGAGTAGGCACGGTGGTTGACGACGCGAGCCCCGGCGGTGACGTGCTGCGCGGCGAGCCGTCCGGCCTCGTCCCAGGCCGAGGTGATGGTGATCGTGTCGCCGAAGACGCGGGTGAGTTCCCTGCCGGCGGCGTCGTGGGTGAATGCGATGCGGTACCCGCCGCTGGTCAGGCGGTGGGGCTGTCCGTCGGTGCCGTAGGTGTAGGAAGTGACGTGACCGGTGGGGGTGGTGCGGCGCGTGCGGCGGCCCAGGGCGTCGTAGGAGTAGGAGACGGGGCGGCCGTCCACCAGTTCGGTCTTGATCTTCCCCCGGCGGTCGTACTGGTAGCGGAGTTCGCTGTCCGGTCCGGCCGCCTCCAGCAGGCGGCCCGCCCTGTCGTAGGCGTAGGTCGTCACCCGGCCGTCGATGTCCTTGCGGACCACCTGGCCGAGCTGGTCACGCTCGAAGGAGATGGTCCCGCCGAGCGCGTCGGTGCGGGCGGCGAGCCGGCCCGCGGCGTCCACCCGGTAGGTGAGTACGCGGTCGTCGAAGTCGGTCTCGGAGACGATGTCGCCGGCGGCGTTGTACTCGTAGGTCCAGGTCAGTCCCTGCGGGTTGATGACGCGGGTGAGACGCAGTTCGGCATCGTGCTCGAACGCGTAGCGGGTGCCGTCGGGCCGGGTGCGACCGACCAGGAGGTCGAAGTGGGTGTACTCGAAGCGGGAGACACCACCGGACGCATCCGTGTGGGTGAGAACGTTGCCCTCGCCGTCGTAGGTCCACGACTCCGTGGCTCCATCGGGGCCTATGCGTCGGGCGAGTTGCCCGTCGGCGTGCCATTCCAGGCGGGTGACGCCGCCCACCGGGTCGGTGATGCGGACCGGCCTGCCGAGGGCGTCCCGTCGCGTGCGCGTGCCGGCGCCGCCGGGACCGGTCACCTCCACGGGCAGCCCCGCCGCGTCGCACACCACGCGCGTCACGGCTCCGAGTGCGTCCGTGACCGAGGTGAGGCGACCGGCGTGGTCGTAGGTGTAGCGGGTGGTGGCGCCGGCCTGGTCGGTGACCGCCGTGCGGTTTCCCCGCTCGTCGAACTCATGGACCATACGGGCGCCGTCCGGCCCGACGACCTCCACCGGCAGGCCGAACCGGCCGCGAACGGTCCGCAGTTCGCTTCCGTCGGGGCGGGTGGCGGCGACGACCCGGCCGTCCTCGTCGTAGAAGAACGCGGTGGTGTGTCCCAGCGGGTCGGTGCGGGTGAGCAGGTTGCCGTGGGTGTCGTAGGTGAAGCGGGTGGTGTGGCCGAGCGGGTCGGTGGTGGCGATCACCCGGCAGCGGTGGTCGATCAGGTGGCGGGTCGCGTGTCCGGCGGCGGTGGTGAGGGTGGTGGTGCGGTGGCCGGTGTCCGGGTCGGGTTCGGTGTAGGCCAGGGTGATCTGGACGTGGCCGGCTTCGCCGCCTTCTGCGATGACGCGGTCGCGGTCGTCGTAGACGTAGTCGTAGCGGCTGCCGTTGGAGTCGATCCAGGCGGTGACGCGCCGGCGGTCGTCGTGGACGAACGTGGTGGTCGCGCCGGAGGGTTTGGTGACGGTGGTGAGGTTGCCGTCCTCGTCGTAGCCGTAGGACATGAGTGGCAGGTCGGCGCCGTCCTCGCCCCCGCCGGCCAGGTGGAGTGCGGTGATCAGGCCGTCGGCGGTGGTCAGCTTCAGCTGATGGCCGGCCGAGTGGACCAGGGCCGTGGGCAGTCCGTCGGCGGCGCGGTCGACGGTGATGGTGTGGCCGTTGCGTTCGGTGACGCAGGCCAGCCAGGCGGTTCCGTCGCCACCGGGTTCGGCGTCGGGCGGGGCGGTGAAGCGGCGGGTCAGTCCGGTGTCGGGGTCGGTGAGCGTGTAGTCGCCGTCCGCGTCGCGGGCCAGCAGGGTGCGGGCGGGGCCGGACTCGGGACGGGTGGGGGTGCCGGGGGCGGGGTGCGGATACGTGATCAGCAGCCCGTCGGCCGTGACGTGGACGATGCCGACCGGGTCGACCTCCAGGCGCTCGTCGACGGTGGAGGTCCAGGACCGCCCCAGGAAACGGCCGGCCGTGCAGCCCGACTCGGTGCGGCGGGTGAACACCAGCGGCAGGATGCCGGGAATCTCCACGTCCGTCTGCGGCAGGAACATACGGCCCGAGGCGAGGTCGACCGGGTCGGTGCCGTCGGTCGTGCGGTCTCCGTCCGGCCGGTTGTGGGTGCCGCCGGGCGCGTCGTCGACCAGCCGGCGCACCCGGGCCGCGTCGGCCGCGTCGGCGGCGACGCGCATGCCCTTGACGGCGGCGCCACCCCCGCCCGTGGCCACGGTCAGCGCCACGTCCGGCAGCAGACGGCCGAAGCCCTCGTAGGGGTCCTTCATGAAGTCGCTGACCATCTGCTTGCCGGTGCCGACCGGGTCGTTGGCGGCCAGCACCAGCCCCGCGGCCAGGCTGTTGAGGCTGGTGGCGTACTCGGCCGGGTGGGTCAGGTTGTACGGGTCGAGGGGGTTGATGCCGCGCACGAAGTTGAGCAGCCCGGCGGTGCCCTTGATGACGCCGCCGCCGACGTGGTCGCCCATGATCTGCAACTCCTGCAGACCGTCGCCGAGTTGCTCCGTGTACGACGGCTTCTCCGGAGCCATGTCCCGGGCTGCGCGCACCGCTGTGCGGGCCGTCTCGGCCGCGGTGTTGCGCTGCTTGCGGGCCTCGGCCAGGATCTCCTGCGCCTCCTTCATCAGCTTCTTGCCCGGGTCGTCGAACGTCGGGGCCGGGCAGGGCGGAAGCGTGGAGGGGTCGCGTTTGTCGGCGGGCAGGGCGTTGTAGCGGTCGACGGCCTTGTTGTAGGAGTCGACCTTCTTGCGGTGGGCGTCGGCGGCGTCCTCGGACGCCTTCACGCCGTCCTTCCACTTCTCGATCGCCGTCTGCGCCTGCCCCTGCGCCCAGGTCACGGTGGAGGCGAACGACTCCAGCGCGGCGGCCGCCTTCTCGCAGGCGTCGGCGCCCTCGAACCACTTCGGCGGCTGGGTGCTCACCGCCTTGCGCAGCGCCTCGGCCGTCTCCCCCTTCAAGCGGGCGGGGTCCAGCCCCTTCAGTCCGGAGCCGGCGTCGTCGAACGCCTTCTGGAAGCCGCGCAGTTTCTCCGCGGTGGAGCGGATCTTGTCGGGGCTTCCGTAGACCAGCTTCGTCTTGTCCTCGGTGTCCCCGAGGTCCATCTCGTCGACCTCGGCGCCCATCCGGTTCGCGACCGAACGGGACTGCTCGCGCACCCAGTCCGCGCCGGACTCCCAGCCGACGTCGTCCAGCCGGTCCGCGGTCCAGTTGCCCGCGCCCTCGACCTTGTCACCGAGCCACTCGACACCGTCCTCGACCACCTCCTCGACCGAGTCGGGGGTGATGTCCTTGATGAAGTCGCCTATGCCCACGCTCAGTTGCCCCCGCCGTCACCCGGACCGCCCTGCTGCTGCGCCTGCTGGGCGCGCTCCTCGGGCGACGGGCCGAACGCCTCGTCCAACGCCCGGTTCCACTCGTTCTCGTCGATGCCCAGCCGCTCGTTGAGCCACTCCGACTGCTGTCCGCCCCGCCCCTCCGTGAGCAGCGAACGGCCGGTGTCCTTCCAGGTCTGTTCGATCTCCTCACCGGCCCGGTCGAACGACTCGCGGCTCCAGTCCGGGTCGAAGGCGTCCGGCGTGAACACCTCACCCCAGCCCTGCTGGGCGATCTCCTCCTCGGAGGCGTGCGGGTTGCCGCCCATCAGGGCGTTGACCCCCACCTTCAGCGATCCGGCCACGTACTGGTCGTGCTCCCACAGCGTGCCCGCCGCGAGGCCGAGGCGGTTCGCGATCTGGCTGGCGTCGTTGACCAGGGCGCGCACGCCCCACTCCCAGCGTTCGCAGAAGTCCTCGAAGTCGGTCGACAGGCCGTGGTGCCCGGCCTCCATCCCGGTCATCGACAGCCCGGAGAAGCCCTTGCCCATGATCGAGCCGGTGGCACCGCCCAACTCCCCCAGCCCGTCGATGGTGGCGCCCACTCCCTTGGTGAACTTCGCCACCGACGCCGCATCGAGATTCAGGTCCACATCGTCAGCGGCCACGCCCGTCCCCCTCCCCGTCCGAGCCGGCGTCCACGGCGGCTTCGTCGGGCACGGCGTCCACGGCAGCCTCGTCGGGCACGATCCCCGTGACCGGCGGGAAGAACATCGACCCGTCCTCGGTCGCGATGTCCACCGCCAGACCGGCCGGCTCCCCCAGCCCCGGCACGATCTCGTCCACGATCCGGGCCCCCAGCAACGCCGCGTAGTCCAACGGCCGTTCCGTCATCCCGCGTTGCTCCGCGAACCGGGCCAGCGCCGTCTCGTCCGTGAAGGCACACACCCACCGCACCCCGCCCGAGTGCGCGCTCCACAACCGCCCGTCCACCGACGGCACCAGCAGCACCGACCGGCGCATCTCCCCCACCAGGGCCCGCGGATCACCGACCCCGGCCCGTTGTTCCGCGATCCGCTCGGCCAACGCCGTCCTCGCGTGCTCCACGAACCCCTCCTCGCTCCGGTGTCCTGCGCGACCGTGGCACCGTAGAACACGACGTGCCGGGAGGGGTCAGTGGTTCTGTGGAAGATCCACGGCTCCTTCACCGGACTCCCCGAGCCGAGCTGAGCCGAGCTGAGCCGAGCTGAGCCGAGTGAGCCGAGCCAGCTGGTCCCGCGCGAGGCAACGCCGACCGTTCAGCGAGGACCGGCGGTCGGCTGTTCCAGCGACCGGCCGCGCGCGACGCGCAGGGCGGGATCCGTTTGCGTACGAGGCTGTCCAGCGCGCCACCTTCTTGCGTTCCACGCAACTACGTATGCCCCTCATGCAATACCGGCCTAGCGTCGGCGGCAGATGTTCCACACGGGAGACGTACGAAAGGAGGCGCACCATGCCTGCGCAGACCAGCGGCAACCCGCGCAACGCGCCCGTGTGATCGCGCTCGACGCGCCGCCCTGCCTCACTTCTTGCGACCGGATCCGTTCCGGCGCTGAGCCCCCATGCCCTTACGGAAGGAAGACATGAGCACCGATCAGCCTCACCGGACGGCGTCCCTGCCGCCGAGCGACGAGGGTGCACCGGACCCGCGTCAGCTGCGCGCGATCCTGATCGCCGTCTCCATCGCGCTGATGGCCGTCATCGCCTCGGTGTCCGGATTGAACGTCGCGCAGACCCACATGGCCGTCGAGTGGGGCGCGTCCCAGACCACCATCCTGTGGATCATCAACATCTACACCCTGGCCCTGGCCGCCCTGCTCCTGCCGCTCGGCGCGATCGGGGACCGGCTGGGGCGCAAGCCCATGCTGATCACCGGGCTGATCATCTTCGGTGCGGCCGGCGCCGTGGCCGGGCTCGCCCCCTCGGCCGCGGTCATGATCGGCGCCCGCGTGGCCGCCGGCGTCAGCGCGGCGATCATCATGCCGATCACCCTCTCCGTCATCACCTCCACCTTCCCCGAGGAGGAACGCGGCAAGGCCATCGGTGTGTGGACCGGTGTCGCCGGCGGAGGCGGCATCCTCGGCATGTTCCTCTCCGCACTGCTCGTGGACGTCGCGGACTGGCGGTGGCTGTTCGTGCTGCCGGTCGCCCTGGCCGCCGTCGCCCTGGCCATGACGCTCAGGTCGGTCCCCGACTCGCGCGACCATGCCACCCACCCCTTCGACACCGTCGGGGCGCTGCTCTCCTCCCTCGCAGTCATCGGGCTGATCTTCGCACTGCAGGAAGGCCCCGAACGCGGCTGGGGCGACCCCGTCACCCTGACCGGCCTCACGATCGGAGTGATCGCCTCCGCCGTGTTCGTCGGGTGGGAACTGCGCCGCCGCGACGCCTCCTTGCTCGACGTACGCCTCTTCCGCGAGCGCGGACTGGCCGGCGGCTCCCTCACCCTGCTGGTCGTCTTCGGCGTCCAGGCCGGCATCGCCGTCGTCCTCTTCCCGTTCTTCCAGGCGGTCCTCGGCTGGTCGGGTCTCCTGTCCACCCTGGCGATGATGCCCATGGCCGTCATGATGATGATCACCTCCGGCCTGGCCCCCAGGATGGCCGCCGCGACCGGCGCCCGCTCCACCATGAGCACCGGCATCACCCTGTCCACCCTCGGCCTCGCCCTGATGGCGCTGTTCGTCTCCGTGGACGGCGGCTACCTCTCCCTCCTGCCCGGCATGCTCGCCATGGGCATCGGCATGGGCCTGGCGATGACCCCGTCCACCGAGGCCATCACCAGCTCCCTGCCCCGTGCCAAGCAGGGCGTCGCCTCTGCTCTCAACGACGTCACCCGCGAACTCGGCACCGCGCTGGGCGTTGCTCTCCTCGGCGCCCTCGTCGCCGGCGGCTACCGCAGCGCCATCGACGGCAAGCTGGCCGGCATCCCCCAAGAAGCCGCCGACACCGCCCGCGAGGGCATCGCCAACGCCGTCGAGGTCGCCCCCGCCACCGGCACCCACGCCCCGAGCCTCGTCGACGCCGCGCAGCAGTCCTTCGTCGACGGCTGGCAGCAGGCCATGTGGGCCGGCGTCGCCGTCATGGCCGCCCTCCTCGTATACGTCGCGCTGCGCGGCCCGAGGAACACGGCGCCCCGACCGGCCGACGACGAGCCGGCCCCCGCGGCGACGGCCACCGAGAACGCCGCTGCCCGCTGAGCCTTGGGCAGGCCGGGGATCGCGATGGCCGGCTCCAGGACGGCCGTGCTTGGAAGGCCGTCGACCGACGGCTCCCGTCCATCCGATCGAGTCGGTCGACCGTCACCGGGCCTGGACGCGCATGACCGAGCTCGCCGGCCTCGCATCACCACCACGGCCCGGTCGACGGATGCGGAACCCGCACTTCAGGCCAGATCCTTCCGTGCTCCGGCGACGGGAGCCGGTCAGGCGGGTCCGGCGTTGAGGAGGCGCCCGGCGGGGCTGCGGGTGTGGAGCCAGGCGGGCAGGGCGGCCAGTGCCGCTACGGCAAGGAGTACGGCCGGGGCGGCGGCCGCGAGCCAGGTGCCCGGGGGTACCACCACGACCGCGCTGAACAGCGAGAACAAGCCGAGCCCCAGGGGAATCCCCACCGCGATCCCGCCGACGGCGGGCAGCAGTTGGGCGATGCAGAGCGCCGCGACGACCTGGCCGGGGGTGGCGCCCAGGGCGCGGGTGACGGCCAGCGCACGCCGCGCCTGCACGGCGGTGCTCCAGCTGACGAAGACGGTGTTGAGCACGGACAGCGCCAGCAGGGCCATCGTGACACCGAACATGACCTGGCCCGTCAGGGCGTTGCGGATGTCCTCGAAAGCTGAAGTTCCCCGAGCGATTTCCGCGTCGAGCGACACCCGGAAGGTGAGGGCCGCGGTCACCATGACCGTGGTGGCGGCCGTGCCCACAGCGCTCAGGGCCGCGCGGCCGGGACGGCGTGCCACCAGCCGTACCCCGATCAGGAGCGGCGTCGGGAGATGGGCCGTCATGGCCGGCAGCCGAGAACGGTCCGCGGGCAGGCGCGCCGGGTCGGCCAGGTTGTCGATGGTGCTGGAGCGCCCGGTGCGCAGGACCGGGCCGAGGGTGCCGGTCAGTGCCACCGTTACGGCGAGCAGGGTGGCGGCCACGACGATGCCGGTGGTCGGCGGGCTGACCGTGTTGAGCAACCCGGCGCTGGCGTCGGCCAGTTCGGGCGCGGTCAGGCATCCTACGGTGACTCCGGCAGCGGCGGCCGCCACCGTGAGGAGCAGGTACTGCGCGAGCAGCAGCGCGGCCACGGTACGGGGTGTGGCGCCGACTGCCTTGAGAAGGCTTGCGCGCCGGTGGTCCCGCGGGGCGCGTACGGCGGCGAGCGAGGCGAGGGTGACGAGCGAGGCCGCCGCGAGCAGTCCCGCGCCGATGACCAGGGCGGGCTGGACGGACCTCAGCAACCGTGTGTTCCCTTCGATGAAGCCCTGCCAGGGATGGGTGTTGACCCAGTTGCGGCCTTTGACATCGTCGGTGAAGAGGGTGTCTGCCAGGCGCTGTGCCGCGTCGGGGTCGGACAGCTTGATGTTCAACAGGTGCAGGGGGGACGCGTCGTCGGCTGCCGCGCGGGCGTCGTCGGTGGTGAGCCAGATGCGGCCGCCGCCATCGGAAGGCCCCGGGCCCGTGGCCCAGTTGCTGTTCGGGTACACGCGGGTGGCTGCGCTGATGGCCGTACCGACGACCGGGTAGTCGCGCCCACCGATGGTGACACTGTCTCCGACACGCACGCCAAGTGCCTGGGCGAAGCCGCGTTCGAGCACCGCGCCACCGCTGCGGACCCACGTGCCGGAGGTCACCAGCGGCCGGTCCACGGCGGCCGCCGCGTGCTCACGCCCTTCGACCGCGGTGTTCTCCGTGCGCCCGTGTACGCGGACGGTGGTGGAGAACCCGGGGACCGGGTCGGCGACCGTGTCCACGCCGGGGGCGTCCGCGATGCGCCGGGCCAGAGCGGCAGGGTCCGTGGCGGTGGTGACGGCCGTGATGTCCGGGCCCGCGGTGGCCTGACGGGTCTTCACGTACCCGGCGGCCACGGCATCGTCGGTGGCCAGTCCCAGGGTGAGGGAGGCGGTGGCGGCGGTGACCACGACAAGGAACATGACGGCCTCACCGGGACGGCGCCGCAGGTCCCGCGCGATGAGCCGCCAGATCAGCAGCAGACGGCCCATGGTCACTCCTCCCAGCCGAGGAGCGCGCCGAGGTGCGAGCCGTCCACGGCCACGGACGTGTCCTCGGCCGACGCCCCGTCGCGAAGGGAGACGACCCGGTCCGCGGTGGCGGCGACGCGTTCGTCATGGGTGACGAGTACGAGGGTCTGTCCGGTGGCCCGCAGGTCGGCGAAGAGGCGGAGGACGTCGTGGGTCGCGGCGGTGTCGAGATTGCCGGTGGGTTCGTCGGCGAGGACCACGAGCGGCTCGTTGACCAGGGCGCGGGCGATGGCGACCCGCTGCCGCTGCCCTCCGGACAGCTCGGACGGCAGGTACCGGCCCCGGTCCGCGAGTCCGACGCGGTCGAGAAGGGCGGCGGCGCGTCGGCGGGCGGTGCGCGGCGTGTCACCGGCGAGCAGCGCGGGCAGCTCCACGTTCTCGGCGGCGGTCAGTTCGTCCATCAGATGGAAGTCCTGGTGCACGAAACCGACGGCGCGGCGCCGCAGTCGGGCGAGCGCGCGTTCGCCGAGCAGGTCGATGCGCTGCCCGCCGAGCCACACCTCACCCTCGTCGGGCCGGTCGAGGCCGCCCAGCAGATGGAGCAGCGTCGACTTTCCGCAGCCGCTGGGACCGGTCACGGCCAGTGTCTGCCCGGAGGGTACGTCGAGGTCGACCCCGTCGACGGCGACCACCGTGCTCTCGCCCCGCCCGTAGACCCGTGACAGACCGACGGTCCGCAGCACCGGACCTGCCGCCACGTCCGCGCTGTCGCCGCGCCCGGACAGCCGTCTGCCCCGCCGACCGCCTCGTGTCGTCATCCGTGCCCTCCACCTGTTCCGAACGGGGTGCGGGCGGACCAAGTCCGTTCGCACGCTTCCAGCCAGCGCAGATCGGCCTGTAGCCGGAGGGCGACACCCTCCAGGAGCAGTCCGGCCTCCGAGTGCGTGTCGTGAGCGAGGACGGCGTGCTGGACCTCGGCGAGGCTGCGCCGCAGCTCGCGGCGCCGTGCCTCGACGAGCGCGAGCGGATCGGCCATGCCCGACTCGGCGGCGGCCACCAGTTTCAGGTGGAACCCCGCAACGTCCGCCCGGGCCTCGGCGGGCTCGGCCAGCCACCCGGCCACCCGCTCCCGTCCGGCCGCGGTCAGCGCGTACACCTTGCGCCGCGGACCGCGCGCGGATGCGTCCTCGCGTTCCCGTACGACCAGACCCGCCTTCTCGAGCCGGGTGAGTGTCACGTACACCTGCCCGGCGTTGAGGGTCTCTCCCAGTGGCCCGAGCGCGGCCAGCAGCCGTCCGCGCAGGTCGTACCCGTGCGACGGCCCCTTGACCAGCAGCGCCAGCACCACGTCCTGCACGGACGGCCCTCCTCCTCCACGACTCACCAATAGCTAACGGTTAGCCAAATGCGGCGTCAAGCCGGTGATCCGTCGCCGCCGTCCTCGGAGCGCCCAGCAGCGGTCGGCCGAGTCCTCTGCCGCCTCGACGCGAAGGTGGCCCTCAGCGAGATCACCGAGGATGTCGTCGATGCCGGTGTTGGGAAGCGCTCGTCGGCCGGAGCGCCCGGTGGAGGCATCGCGCAGCCGGTACCCATGACCGTTGACGGGTCTGCCGGTCGGCCCGTCAGCGGTCGATCGCGAACTCGACGGGCTGGGTGCAGCCCGAGTGGTGTTCCCGGCGGCCACGCTCCCGAGGGGCCGACCCGGCGGGGAGCAGCCCCAGCGGGCCGGCCTGCGACCCCCGAGGGCATGGCGTACCGCGTCGCCCCCCGTGAGCGGAGGGTTCGCGGGCCCGGTCGTCGTCGCGGTCGCCGGCCAGGTCGAGCACTTTCTGACGCCGGGCGGGGAGGTCCACCCGTTGGCGGCGAGGCCCTGGCAGGCCGACTTCAGGTTGTCCCGGCCGGCGGACCGCTACCCGGAGGGAAACAGGTCGAGCAACTCACCCGGGCGACAAAAGCACAGGTCAGGATCCCTTGCCCGCAGGCTCGAGAATCGCCACGCACTCCACGTGGTGCGTCATCGGGAACAGGTCGAACACCCGCAGCGTCCGCACCCGGTATCCGCCCTCGCGGAAGTACGCGAGGTCGCGGGCCAGGGCCGCCGGGTCGCAGGCGACGTAGGCGATCCTGCGGGCGCCCAGGGAGGAGAGGTGCTCGACCGTCTTGCGGCCCGCTCCCGCGCGCGGCGGGTCGAGGACGACGAGGTCGACCTCCGTGATGCCGGTGCGGGGCAGGACGGACTCGACCTTGCCCTGCTCGATGCGGACGCGGGGGAAGTCGGCGAGGTTGTGGCGGGCGTCCTCGACCGCGCGCTTGGTGGACTCGATGCCGAGGACGGCACCCGCTTCACCGACCCGGTCGGCGAGGGCCCCCGCGAACAGGCCGACTCCGCAGTACAGGTCGAGGGCCATGTCGCCCTTGCGGGGCAGCAGGCCCTGCATGACGGCGGTGACCAGGGTGTCGGCGGCCTTCGGGTGGACCTGCCAGAAGCCGCCGTTGCCGACGCGGTGGGTGCGGCCGTCGGCGCGTTCGCGGACGAAGGGGCGGCCGTGGACGCGGTGGACCTGGCCGGAACGCTCGTCGATGCGCATGACCGAGACGGGGCGGTCGAGTTCGACGAGCGGGAGGCGGGCGCCGGGCTTGGGGGTGAGGATGAGCTGGCGGTCCTGGGAGCCGGTGGCCGCGATCGCCTCGACGGAGTCCATGCCCGTCCAGTCGCGCTTCTCGATGCCGAGTTCGCTGACACCCTCGGCGGCGATCATGCAGTGGTCGATCGGCTCGACCTCGTGCGAGCGGTGCCGGCGCAGCCCCGCGCGGCCGTCGGCGGTGACGGCGTACTGCACGCGCGTGCGCCACGACGGGACCTGGCCGGCGGGGACCTTGTCCCCCTCGGCGGGCATCACGGTGCCGTCCCAGCCGGCCTCCTCCGGGGTGAGCCCGGCGAGGCGCTCCAGCTGCTCGGCGACGACCTCGCCCTTGAGGCGGCGCTGCGCGCCGGGCTTGGCGTGCTGCCAGTCGCAGCCGCCGCAGCGGCCGGGTCCGGCGAACGGGCAGGGGGCGTCGATCCGGTCCTTGGAGGCGTCCAGGATCGTCACGGCGTCGGCCCGCAGGAAGCGGGCGCCCTCCTCACCCTCGGTGACACGGGCGACGACGCGTTCCCCGGGCAGCGCGTGCCGCACGAACAGCACCTGGCCGGCGGACGTGCGGGCGATGCAGTGGCCGCCGTGTGCGACGGGGCCGACCTCGACCTCGTACTCCTCCCCCACCAGTGATTTCCTCGGTTCTGCCTGCATGGCGGGGTGACTCCACAACATCGAGAGCGGGTGGGCGGACCGGTCGGTCCGCGACAACAGCCCACCAGTCTACGGGTGCGGGGACGTGTCCTTCGCCCGCTCCTTCGGACCCCGCCGTACCGCGCCCGGCGCGCTCCAGTTCTGCCGCTTGCGGGCACGCCGCCGGGCGACCTCCGACGACTGGAGCTGGTACGGCACCGACGTCACCATCACGCCCGGGGTGAACAGCAGGCGGCCCTTCAGCCGCAGGGCGCTCTGGTTGTGCAGCAGGTGCTCGTACCAGTGGCCCACGACGTACTCCGGGATGATCACGGACACGACGTCGCGGGGCGACTCCTTGCGCAGGTTCTTGACGTACTCGATCACCGGCCGGGTGACCTCGCGGTACGGGGAGTCGAGGACCTTGAGGGGGACCTCGATGCCGCGCCGTTCCCATTCGTCGCGCAGCGCCTTCGTCTCGGCGGCGTCGACGTTGACGCTCAGGGCCTCCAGGCTGTCGGAGCGCATCAGCTTGGCGTAGGCGAGGGCGCGCAGGGCGGGCCGGTGGATCTTGGAGATGAGCACGACGGAGTGGACGCGGGAGGGGCGCACCATGTCGTCGCCCGGGGTGTCCGGGGCGGCGATCTCCTCTGCGACGCGGTCGTAGTGGCGGCGGATCGCGGTCATCGTCGCGTAGAAGATGCACATGCCGAGCAGGGCGACCCAGGCGCCGTGGGTGAACTTGGTGCTGAGCACGACGAGCAGGACGAGGCCGGTGAAGAAGGCACCGAAGGCGTTGATGACCCGCGAGCGCATCATGTGGCGCCGCGCGGTCCGGTCCCGTTCGGTGGCCAGCAGGCGGTTCCAGTGCCGGACCATGCCGATCTGGCTCAGGGTGAAGGAGACGAAGACGCCGACGATGTAGAGCTGGATCAGCCGTGTGGAGTTGGCTCCGTAGATCCACACGAGCAGCCCGGCGGCGCCGGCGAGCAGCAGGATGCCGTTGGAGAAGGCGAGGCGGTCGCCGCGGGTGTGGAGCTGGCGGGGGAGGTAGCGGTCCTGGGCGAGGATCGAGCCGAGCAGCGGGAAGCCGTTGTAGGCGGTGTTCGCCGCGAGGAAGAGGACGAGAGCGGTGGCCGCAGCCAGGATCATGAACAGGATGCTGCCGTGCCCGAAGACCGCCTCCGCGACCTGCGAGATCACGGGGTCCTGTACGTAGCCGGGGCCGAGCGGGACACCGTCGTGGACCAGGTCCGTGGCCGGGTTCTCGGCCATCCGGACGTGGGTGGCCGAGGCGAGGGCGATGATCCCGCAGAACATGGTGACGGCCAGGAGGCCCATCATGGCGAGCGTGGTGGCGGCGTTGCGCGCCTTGGGCTTGCGAAAGGCGGGGACGCCGTTGGAGATCGCCTCGACACCGGTGAGCGCCGCGCAGCCGGAGGAGAAGGCGCGCAGCAGGAGGAAGATCAGGGCGAAGCCGGCCAGGCCGGGGTGCTCGGGCCGGATCTCGAAGTCGGCCGTGGGGGCGCGCATGTCGTCGCCGAGCACCAGGCTGCGGAACGCGCCCCAGGCGATCATGGTGAAGACGCCGAAGACGAAGACGTAGGTGGGGATCGCGAAGAGCGTGCCCGACTCCCGGACGCCGCGCAGGTTCATCAGGGTCAGCAGCACGATCACGCCGATCCCGCAGGCCACCTTGTTCTCCACGACGAACGGGATCGCGGAGCCCAGGTTCTCGATGCCGGCGGAGATCGACACGGCGACCGTGAGGACGTAGTCGACGAGCAGGGCGCTCGCGACGGTGAGCCCGGCGCGGGGGCCGAGGTTCGTGTTGGCGACCTCGTAGTCGCCGCCCCCGCTGGGGTACTCGCGGACGTTCTGCCGGTAGGAGGCGACGACGGTGACCATCAGCACGACGATCGCGGCGGCGATCCAGGGGCTGAAGTGGTAGGCCGACAGGCCCGCGATGGAGAGGACCAGCAGTACCTCACCGGGCGCGTACGCCACGGAGGACAGCGGGTCGGAAGCGAAGACGGGGAGTGCCACACGCTTCGGCAGAAGCGTTTCCCCCAGCCGGTCGCTGCGCAGTGCGCGCCCGATGAGAATCCGTTTGGGCACGTCGGTCAGTTTGGACACAACAGAGCATCGTAGGCCGTCGGGAGCGGACCCGCCCAGCCGCCACCCCTCCTCCGCCCGGCCCTCCGCCGGGCCCTCCGCCCGGCCTCCTCCCGTCGTCCACCGCCCGTCCGGATTCCGCCGCCTCCCGTCCGGATTCCGTGTGCCCTCCGTCCGGATTCCGTCTGCCCTCCGGGTGAATCGGGCGGCGGGACGGGCACGGATCGCACCGGCCGCGAGGCTTCCATGCCTATATGACTAAGCCCGGATCCGGTTCCGGGGCCGGTCGGGGCGAGGTCCCGGCTCGGCCGTGCCGGAACGCGCCGCGATCCGGCCCCCGTTCGACCTCGTTCGACCTCGTTCGACCTCAGTTCGGCCTGGGGTCGTCCTGCGCTCGTCCGCTGTTCGTCGTCTGTGCCGCCTGTTCCGCTCGTCCCGCCCCGCCTGTCCTACTCCCCCCGTTCTCGTTCCCCCTGTTCCCCGATGTCCGGCCCCGCCGCGCTCCGTGGAGGTTCCATGCATGCGACCGCAGAACTGATCGGCGCCGCAGCCGCCCTCGTCGGCGTGGCCCTGCTGGCCCTGGCCAGCGTGCGCAGCATCACCCGCCGCTGACCGGGGCCGGGGAGGCGGCGCGGGCCAGCAGTTCCTCCCGTCCGATGCTGTCGACGCGGGTGGCCGGCACCGTGCAGGCGTGGGCGCCCGCCACCGCGCCGTAGCGGGCACAGCGGAGCGGGGGTTCGCCGTGCAGCCAGCCGTACAGGAACCCGGCGGCGAAGGCGTCCCCGGCGCCGTTGGAGTCCACGACCGGCGCGGGGGGCGGCGCCGCGGGGACGTGGGTCAGGCGGCCGTCGGCCAGGACGTACGCGCCCTCCGCTCCCGCGGTGACGACGACCACCCGGGCCCGTCCGCGCCCGGCGATGTCGCGCATGGTGGCTTCCGGGTCGGACAGCGCGGCGGCGGACAGGAAGACCAGGTCCGCGGTGAGGGCGAAGGGCTCGTGGTAAGGATTCCGCCCGTCCCAGTCGTGCAGGTCGGTCGAGAGGGTCACCCCGGAGGCGCGCAGCAAGGGCAGGGCGTCGGCGCAGGGCTGGGTGATGACCACGTGGACGTGCCGGCTGGTGGCGGCCAGGGCGCGGACGGTCTCCTCGGGCAGCCGGTCCTGTTCGGCCCAGCGGGTCGCGTCGTAGAGGGAGAGCCGCCGCCCTCCCGGATCGACGAGGTTGACGGCGCGCTTCGTGCCGCGGGGCTGCGGCACGGCGGTGAGGGCGATGCCGTGCTCGCGGTGCAGCGCGCGGACGAGGTCGCCCTCCGGGTCGTCGCCGAGGAGGTCGATGTGGTGGGTGCGCAGCCCGAGGGCGCGGGTGCCGAGGGCGACGAAGTCCCCGCTCTGTCCCGCGCGGGTGACGATGCCCGGGCGGATCATGTGACTGTCGGCGAACGGCAGCGGCAGTTCGGGCACATGAACGATGGTGTCCACGCCCGCGCCGCCCAGCACGAGCACGTCGATGTCTGTGGTCATACCGCTTCCCCCATACCGGTTCTCCTGCCGATTCCTGCCGCTCCTGCTGATTCCTGTACCGACCCTCGAACCGTTCCTCGTACCGGTTCCCATACCGGCCCCGTACCGGTTCCCATACCGGCCCCGTACCGGTTCCCCTACCGGCCCCGTACCGGTTCCCATACCGGCCCCCCGGGTTCTGGGCGCCCTGGCGTGCCGACCCGTCGATCTTGTCGGACGTCCGGGCGCCCTGTCGACGGCTGTGGACAACTGCCCGCACGACCGCTGTGGACAACGGCCCGGACGCCCCGCCGGACCCGGCGGCACTGCCATGATCCGCCCGTCCGTTCGGCCCTCCGTCCGCCCGTCCGTTCGGCCCCCGCGGGCCGGAGGGATACGTTGGACGGGCGGGCCCTCCGGTGCCGCGACCATGTCCGACCCGACGGGCCGTGCCCCGAAGGGCGTCAGGATCCCGATCCCCCGGCATGATGTTGCCCTGCGGTCCGCTGCCGGGCCGCGGACGTGTTGCCTGGCGAGCCGAAAGAGGGACATGAGCACCAGAGTCGTGAAGGCCGCAGGGCCTGCAGGAAGCGCGGTGTGAAGTAATGCATATCGTCATCATGGGCTGCGGAAGGGTGGGCTCCGCCCTGGCCCAGACCCTGGAGGAACAGGGTCACACGGTCGCCGTGGTCGACCAGGACCCCACCGCCTTCCGCCGCCTGGGCTCCTCGTTCGGCGGCCGCCGGGTCACCGGGGTGGGCTTCGACCAGGACACCCTGCGCGAGGCGGGCATCGAGGACGCCGGCGCCTTCGCCGCCGTCTCCAGCGGTGACAACTCCAACATCATCGCCGCGCGGGTCGCCCGCGAGACGTTCGGCGTCGAGAACGTCGCCGCCCGCATCTACGACCCCCGCCGCGCGGAGGTCTACCAGCGCCTCGGCATCCCCACCGTGGCGACGGTCCGCTGGACGGCCGACCAGATGCTGCGCCGGCTGCTCCCCTCGGGCGCCGAGCCGCTGTGGCGCGACCCGACCGGCGGGGTGCAGCTCGCCGAGGTGCACACCTCGCCCGCGTGGGTGGGGCACCGGATCAGCAGGCTCCAGGACCAGACCGGGGTCCGCGTGGCCTTCCTGACCCGGCTCGGCGAGGCCATACTGCCCAGCTCGCAGACGGTGCTGCAGGAGGGCGACCTGGTGCATGTGATGATGCGCACCGACGAGATCGACCGGGTCGAGGCGGCGTTCGCCAAGGGACCCGACGAGGAGGGCGGTCACTGATGAGGGTCGCCATTGCCGGGGCCGGGGCGGTCGGCCGCTCCATCGCGGGCGAGCTGCTGGAGAACGGCCACGAGGTCCTGCTCATCGACAAGACGCCGACCGCGATCTCGGTCGAGCGCGTTCCGCAGGCGGAGTGGCTGCTGGCGGACGCCTGCGAGATCACGTCGCTGGACGAGGCGGCGCTGCAGCGCTGCAACGTCGTCATCGCCGCCACCGGCGACGACAAGGTCAACCTGGTGGTCTCGCTGCTCGCCAAGACCGAGTACGGGGTGCCCCGGGTCGTGGCCCGGGTCAACAACCCGAAGAACGAGTGGCTGTTCAACGAGTCGTGGGGCGTGGACGTCGCCGTCTCCACCCCGCGCCTGATGTCGGCGCTGGTGGAGGAGGCGGTCAGCGTCGGCGACCTGGTCCGTCTGCTGCGGTTCAGCCACGGCGACGCCAACCTCGTCGAGCTGACACTGCCGGAGGAGTCGGCGCTGGCCGGCACCCAGGTCGGCGACGTGCAGTGGCCGCAGGACACCTCGCTGGTCACGATCATCCGCGGCACGCGCGTGCTGACGCCGACGCGGGAGGACTCCCTGGAGGTGGGCGACGAGCTGCTGTTCGTGGCCGCCCAGGCCCGTGAGGAGCAGCTGGAGGACCTGCTGTCGGTGCGCAAGGGCGACGCGGGGCGCTGAGACGGCTCCGCCCGGCACACGCGTGAGGGGGCGGCCGGGAGAATCCCCCGGCCGCCCCCTCACGCACGTACGGGCAGCGGTTCCGCGGCGACTGCGGGGCTGCGGGCTACCGGCTACCGGCTACCGGCTACCGGCTACCGGCTGCGCAGGCTACGCGCCCCTGCGGTGCCGTCCGGTGGTCGTGGCCGTGCCGGGGTCCTCGGGCCCGGCGTGGGCTCCGGGCCCGGCGTGGGCTCCGGGCGTCTGCGCGGTGCCGGCGGCCCGGGCCGCCTCGCGCTCCTTCTCGGCGCGCTCCTCCGCCTCCATCTCCGCGAACACGTCGATGGGCGGCGGAGCCTTCGCCAGGAACACCCAGGTCAGGTACACCGCCAGCAGGAACGGCGGAATCTTCAGCGCGACCAGCACCCAGCCCAGCTGGGTGGTGTCGGCCCACCAGTACAGCGGGAAGAGGATCGCGCTCTTGCCGAGCAGGATCAGACCCCAGGCGTAGCTGGACTTGGTGTACGCCTTCTTGCGGCCGGGATTGCGGGTGCGCCAGGAGAGGTTCTCCCGGAAGATCGGCCCGAGCATCAGACCGATCAGCGGGACGCCCGCCATCGCCGTGATGATGTACGCGAGGGCCAGGCCCAGCGTGTAGAGCATGCCGGGCAGGTAGAAGTCCTTGGCGTTGCCGGTCATCATCGCGAAGACCACACCGAAGCCGACGCCGAAGACGCCGCTGAAGGCGTGCTTGACGGTGTCCTTCATGGCCAGCCGGACCACGACCAGGACCAGCGACACGGCGAGCGCCGCGATCGCCGACATGTGCAGGTCCTTGTTGATCGTGTAGATGCTGACGAAGAGGAGCCCGGGCAGCACCGTCTCGACCATGCCCCGCACTCCGCCGAACGCCTCGAACAGGGCGGCTTCGGTCACCGCCCGGGCGTCGTCCGCGGATGTGTCTTCGGTTGTCGGCTTGTCGAGCGACGTCACCGGCTACTCCCGTCCCAGGGGTCTCAATTCGTATTTCGGGTTGAACAGCACCCGGCGGCCCCGGCTCATCGAGATCCGGCCCGATGCGATCAGCTTGCGCCCCGGTTCGATCCCCATGATGGAGCGCCTGCCGAGCCACACCACGTCCAGGGCGGCGGAGCCGTCGAACAGCTCGGCCTCCAGGGCCGGGACTCCCGCGCGCGGGCGCAGCGTGACCGTGCGCAAGGTACCAGTAACCGTGACGACCTGCCGGTCCTGGCAGTCTCCTATCCGCGTGCAGCCCGCGATGTCGGCGTCCTCGCGCAGCTCCTCCGACTCCAGCTCCTCCTGCGAGGAGGAGAGCCGGTCGAGCATGCGCCGGAACCGACCCGCCGGCTTCTCGGGACGAGGAACAGCACTCATGTCTGAAGCGTACCGGGGTGCACTGACGGTTACGTACCCGTGGAGCCGACGCCCCGAACCGGCCGGTGCCCGCCACCGCCGGGGGCCTCTCCGCCGCGAGGCGGGGGTCCGTGGTGGCGGGTGCCGGGCGTCACTTCTCGAAGCGGTATCCCATGCCGGGCTCGGTGATGAAGTGCCTGGGGTGCGACGGGTCGGCCTCCAGCTTGCGCCGCAGCTGTGCCATGTACACCCGCAGGTAGTTGGTCTCCGTCCCGTAGGACGGCCCCCACACCTCCCGCAGCAGCTGCTTCTGCGCGACCAGGCGGCCGCTGTTGCGGACCAGGACCTCCAGCAGGTGCCACTCGGTCGGCGTCAGCCGCACGTCCTTGCCGCCCCGGTTGACCTTCTTCGCGGCCAGGTCGACGGTGAACTCGCCGGTGTCCACGACGCCGTCCTCCTCGCCCCCGGCCGGTTCGGCGCGCCGCACCGCCGCCCGCAGCCGGGCCAGCAGTTCGTCCATGCCGAAGGGCTTGGTGACGTAGTCGTCGGCGCCCGCGTCCAGGGCCAGCACCTTCTCCTCGGAGGCGTGCCGGGCGGACAGCACCAGGATGGGCACGCGGGTCCAGCCGCGCAGTCCCCGGATCACCTCGACGCCGTCCATGTCGGGCAGCCCGAGGTCGAGGACGACCACGTCGGGGCGGCGGTCGGCGGCCAGTCGCAGGGCGCCGGCCCCGTCCTCGGCGGCGTCGACGTCGTACGAGCGTGCCTTGAGGTTGATCACGAGGGCGCGCACGATCGCCGGCTCGTCGTCGACCACCAGCACACGGGTCATGGAAACTGCCTTTCGGGTACCGCGGGTTCTGCGGGGCGGGCGGGCTCGGGGACGGCTCCCGCGGCGCGGAGGGTGACCGTCATGGTCAGGCCCCCGCCGGGGGTGTCCTCGGCCTCCAGGGTGCCGCCCATCGCCTCGGCGAAGCCCCGCGCGACGGGCAGGCCGAGGCCCACACCGGCACCGCGCGGGGCATCACCGTAGCGCTGGAAGGGCTCGAAGATGCGGGCCTTCGCCTGGTCGGGCACCCCCGGGCCGCGGTCCACCACACGGACCTCGACCCGGTCGCCGAGGGCGCTGGCTGCCACCAGTACGGGTGTGCCGGCGGGACTGTACTTGACGGCGTTCTCCACCAGATTGGCCATGGTCCGCTCCAGGAGGCCGGGATCGACGGCGACCATGGGCAGGGTTTCGGGGACGTCCAGGGCGACCTCGCCCTCGGGCACGCCGCCGAGCGCCATCGGCACCACCTCGTCGAGGTCGATCTCGCGGATCAGCGGGGTGACGGTGCCGGTGTGCAGCCGCGACATGTCGAGCAGGTTGCCCACCAGGTGGTCCAGGCGGTCGGCGCCGTCCTCGATGCTCTCCAGCAGCTCGGCCCGGTCCTCCGGCGACCACACGACGTCGGGCGAGCGCAGCGAGGAGACCGACGCCTTGATCCCGGCGAGGGGGGTGCGCAGGTCGTGGCTGACGGCCGCCAGGAGCGCGGTGCGGATGCGGTTGCCCTCGGCGAGGGCCCTGGCCCGGTCGGCCTCCTCGCGCAGGCGGCGGTGGTCCAGGACGACGGCCGCCTGGGCGGCGAACGCGCCGAGCACCCGGCGGTCCTCGGCGGGCAGCACCCGGCCGGTGAGCGCGAGGGCCATGTGGTCGCCGACGGGGACGTCCACGTCGGCGTCCTCCGGGCGGTCCACCGGCCGGTCGGTGCCCGCCCGTCCCGCGCAGGTCCACGGCTCCAGGTCGCCCGCGCGCTCCAGCAGGGCGGCGGACTCCATGCCGAAGGTCTCCCGTACCCGTTCCAGCAGGTCCTCCAGGCCGGTCTCGCCGCGCAGCACGTTGCCGGCGAGGTAGGAGAGGATCTCCGCCTCGGCGCGCAGCCGGGCGGCCTGGTGGGTCCGGCGGGCGGCGAGGTCGACGACCGAGGCGACGGCCACCCCGACGGCGACGAAGATCACGATGGCGCCGATGTTCTTCGGGTCGGCGACCGTCCAGCGGTGCAGGGGCGGCGTGTAGAAGTAGTTCAGCAGCAGCGATCCGGACGCCGCCGAGGCCAGGGCGGGCCACAGCCCGCCGAGCAGGGCGGCGGCCACGGTCAGCACGAGGAACAGCAGCATGTCGTTGGCCAGGCCCGGGTTGACGGCGCTCAGCAGCAGCGCCAGCAGCGCGGGGCCCGCCACGCCGACCGTCCAGCCCCACACGACGCGGGACCGTCCCAGCCGGGCGCCCCGGGCCACCGGCAGACCGCGGCCCTGCGCGATCGCCTCGTGGGTGACGATGTGCACGTCCAGGTCGGGCCCGGACTCGCGGGCCACGGTCGCGCCGACGCCGGGGCCGAAGACGTACTGCCAGGCCTTGCGGCGCGAGGACCCCAGCACGATCTGGGTGGCGTTGGCGCCGCGGGCGAAGGCGAGCAGGGCGCCCGGGATGTCGTCGCCGACGACGTGGTGGAAGGTGCCGCCCAGGTTCTCCACCAGGGTGCGCTGCTCGGCGAGTTCGCTGGGCGAGGCGGCGGTGAGGCCGTCGCCGCGGGCGATGTAGACGGCCAGCACCTCGCCCCCGGCGCCCTTCTCGGCCAGCCGGACGGCCCGGCGGATCAGGGTGCGGCCCTCGGGGCCCCCGGTGAGGCCGACGACGATCCGTTCGCGGGAGCCCCAGATCGCGGACACGTCGTGCTCGCTGCGGTAGCGCTGGAGGTGCTCGTCGACGCGGTCGGCGACCCACAGGAGGGCGAGTTCCCTGAGGGCGGTGAGGTTGCCGGGGCGGAAGTAGTTGGAGAGGGCGGCGTCGACCTTGTCGGGCTGGTAGATGTTGCCGTGCGCCATGCGGCGGCGCAGCGCCTCGGGGGTCATGTCGACCAGTTCGATCTGTTCGGCCCGCCGCACCACCTCGTCGGGCACCGTCTCGGCGGGCCGTACGCCGGTGATGGACTCCACGACGTCGCCCAGGGACTCCAGGTGCTGGATGTTGAGCGTGGAGTGCACGTCGATCCCGGCGGCCAGCAGTTCCTCCACGTCCTGCCAGCGCTTGGCGTTGCGCGAGCCGGGGACGTTGGTGTGGGCGAGTTCGTCGACGAGGGCCACGCGGGGGCGGCGGGCGAGCACCGCGTCGACGTCCATCTCGGACCGGACCTCCCCGCGGTGCTCCAGGTGGGCGGGCGGTATCCGCTCCAGCCCGTCCAGCAGCGCCTCGGTCCTCGGCCGGCCGTGGGGCTCGGCGAAGGCGACCACGCAGTCGGTGCCCCGCCCGATCCGGCGGTGCGCCTCGGCGAGCATCGCGTAGGTCTTGCCGACGCCCGGTGCGGCACCGAGGTGTATCCGTAGCGTCCCGCGTCCCATGGCCTCACTGTCTTCCGCTCACCACTGCTGCGCGGCCTCGACCATACGTCCGGAACACCGCTGCTCAGGCGCCGGGGCCCGGGCGGCCGGCCGGTCGTGGACGCCGGCGGCCGGGTGCGGTGCGCGGCGCCCCGGGCCGGCGGCCCGTGGGGCCGGGCGCCGCCGGCGGGGTCAGTGCTCGACGATCTCGCCGTCGTTGAGTTCCAGGACCCGGTCCGCGAGGTCGAGGAGGGTGGCGTCGTGGGTGGCGACGAGGGCGGTGACGCGTTCGCTGCGCACGACGGCCCGCAGGAGCTCCATCACGGCGTGCCCGGTCTCCGCGTCCAGCTGGCCGGTCGGCTCGTCCGCGATGAGCAGCGAGGGGTTGTTGGCGAGGGCGCGCGCGATGGCGACCCGCTGCTGCTGGCCGCCGGACAGCTCGCCGGGCCGCTGGGCCGCGTGGTCGGCCAGGCCGACCAGGGACAGCAGCAGCTCGACGCGTTCCTCCCGCTCACGCGCGTCGGCGCGGCGCAGCCGCAGCGGGACGCCGACGTTCTCGGCGGCGGTGAGGATCGGGATGAGTCCGAAGGACTGGAAGACGAAGCCGACGCGGTCCCGGCGCAGGGCGAGGAGCCCGTTCTCGTCCAGGTCGGCGAGGTCGACCCCGTCGACGCCGACCCGTCCGCGGTCGGGGGCGTCGAGCCCGCCGACGATGTTGAGCAGGGTCGTCTTGCCCGACCCGGACCGCCCCTTGAGGGCCACCAGTTCCCCGCGCGGGACGTCGAAGGAGACGCCGCGCAGCGCGTGGACGGCCGCGGCCCCGGTGCCGTACGACTTGTGGACGTCCGTCACGCGCACCATGGTCTCGGTCTCGGTGACCACCCGACTCATCCGCTCGCCCTCCCCGTGGACCGGGCGTCAGTATCGCCGTTGCCCACCCGTCGATCAACAGGGGGCGCGCACCGGACACCGGTGAGGGGCCGGGCCCAGGCGCCTGCCGGGGTCGGCCCCTCACACGGATACGACGGTCAGCGGACCTCGGTGATCTCCGGTCCGCGCTGCAGCTGGCCCATGCCGCCGGCGAAGCGGGAGCCCTCCGTCTCCTCCTGCTGGACGCCCTCGGGCACCATCTGGGCGTCGTTGGGCAGCTTCAGGACGATCGGGTCGCGCGGCGCCATGGGGCCGTCCCCTCGCACCACGACCGTGTCCCGGAAGATCTGCTCCAGCAGTCCGGCCGCCTGCGGCTGGACCGCGCCCTGGCCGGAGATCACGCCGCGCAGGAACCAGCGGGGGCCGTCCACGCCGACGAACCGCACGACCTGGAAGCCGCCGGTGCCGTCCGGCAGCTGGACCGGCACCTGGGCCCGCAGCTCCCAGCCCAGCGGACCCTCGACCTCGTCGATGATGCCGCCCTGCTGGGTGATGCCGGTCGCGATCTCCTCGCGGACCTCGCCCCAGATGCCCTCACGCTTGGGAGCCGCGAAGGCCTGCAGCTGGATGGCGCTGTCCTGCAGGACGACGGTGGCCGCCACGATCGCGTCGCCCGCGACCTCCACCCGCAGCTCCATGCCGTCGACGCCGGGGACGAACAGACCGCCCAGGTCGACCCGCCCCTCGCCCGGCTCGCGGACCTCGGTGCTGTCCCAGGGCCCGTCGGGCCGCGGCGCCGGCTCGAGCCTCAGCCGCTCGCGCTCCTGCTCCACCTCGGTGTCGACACCGTCGACGACCTGCTCGGCCTCGCCGGCCGCGTCCTCGGCGGCATCCCTCTTCTTGCGACGTCCGAACACGTCATTGTCCTTCCCGGTCGGATACGACCGAAGCGTATCGATTCCCACCCGCTGTGCCGCCCTCGGCGGCCTGATCGCTTGTACCGCTCTTACCTTCCACCGCGGCATGACCGCCGGTGGAGCCGAAGCCCCCTGCGGCCCGCGCCGAGCCGGGAAGCTCCGCGACCGGCACGAAGCGGACCCGCTCGACCTGCTGGACGACCAGTTGGGCGATCCGGTCGAAGCGCTCGAACCGCACGGTCTCGCGCGGGTCGAGATTCACCACGATCACCTTGATCTCCCCACGGTACCCGGCATCAACCGTCCCCGGGGCATTCACCAGGGCGACGCCGCAGCGCGCGGCCAGACCGGATCGCGGGTGCACGAACGCCGCGTACCCCTCCGGCAGCGCCACAGACACCCCGGTGGGCAGGACGGCCCGTTCCCCGGGGGCGAGTTCGCACGGTTCGGTGGTGCGCAGATCGGCGCCCGCGTCGCCGGGGTGCTCGTACGACGGAAGCGGTACGTCCGGGTCGACGCGCCGGAGGAGGACCTCCAGCGGGGCACGGCCGGTCCCGCTCACGGGTTCACCTCGAAGGCCCGGGCCCGGCGCACCTGGTCGGGGTCGTCCATGGCGGCCCGGATCTCCTCCGGGCGGCCGTTGTCGATGAAGTGGTCGACCTTGACCTCGATGAACAGCGCGTCGGCGCGGACCGCGACGGGGCCGTCGGGGCCGCCGACGCGGCCGGTGGCGGTGGAGTAGATCTTCCGCCCGGCCACCGCCGTCACCTCGGCCTCGAGGTACAACGTGGTGCCCACGGGCACCGGGCCGACGAAGTCGGTCTCCAGCCTGCCGGTCACGGCGATGACGCGCAGCAGCCAGTTCAGGGAGCCGAGCGTCTCGTCCAGGGCGCTGGCGAGCACCCCGCCGTGCGCGAGGCCGGGAGCGCCCTGGTGGGCGGGCTGCACGACGAACTCCGCGGTGACCGACACGCCTTCACCGGCGCGCGCCTGGAGGTGCAGGCCGTGGGGCTGGTCGCCGCCGCAGCCGAAGCACTGGGCGTAGTGCGCGCCGAGGAGTTCGCCGGGGGCGGGCGCGTCCGGGTGCCGCACGGGTTTCCCGGCGTCGGCCGGGGGCTGAAGAGCTGGGGAATTACCACTCACAGGCGCAGACCTTACCCGCGCGTCGGCGCGGTACCGACACCGTGCCAAGCTGGATCCATGCAGCAGCTCTCCGCCGCCCCGTACGAAGAACGCCTGACCGCGCCCCGCACCTGGTGGCTGATCTCGTTCCTGACGGGTGTCTCCTTCGCCCTCATCCTGATGCCGTTCGGCACGCTGCCGAGCCTGGGCGGTCTGGCCGCGGGCTCGGCGGCGGCGGCCGTCGTGGTCAGTTCCTACGGTTCGGCGCGGATCCGGGTGGTGGGCGGCAGCCTGGTCGCGGGCGAGGCCCGGATCCCGGTGACGGCTCTGGGCGAGGCGGAGGTCCTGGACGCCGAGGAGGCCCGGGCCTGGCGCACGCACAAGGCCGACCCGCGCTGCTTCATGCTGCTGCGCGCCTACATCCCCACGGCGGTGCGGGTGGAGATCACCGATCCCGCGGACCCGACGCCGTACGTGTTCCTGTCGACCCGCGAGCCGGAGCGGCTGGCGGCGGCGCTGCGGGCGGCGAAGGCGGCCGCCTAGCCGTCGTCCGCGGCGCGGGGGCACGGGCCGGGCGTACCGGCCGGTCGCGTGGTGGACGCCGGGGCGCGGTCCGCGTCCGGGAGCGTGATCAGGCGGCGGGGCCGTCGCCCTCCGTGCCGCGGCCGTCGCGGTGCCGGTGCGGTCCTTCGGTGAGCCGGTCCATGTCGAGGGCGTCCGCCGGGGTCTCCAGGGCGGGCAGCGGGGCCAGCCGGTCCCACGGCACCTGGATCCGGCGCAGGTCCGCGCGGATGCGGGCGGCGAGTTTCCGGGTGTCCCTGCGGTTCATGAAGGCGCCGACGGCGGCGCCGACCAGGAAGGGCATCAGGTTCGGCAGGTTGCGGACCGTGCGCTTCATGATCCGCTGGCGCAGTTCGCGCTTCATCCGGCTGTTGAGCGCCGCGCTGACGGTCGACGGCTTGGTCGCCTCGACGCCGCGCTCCTCCGACCACGTGTTGAGGTACACGGTGCTGCGCCGGGCGAGGGTGCCGGCCGGGCGGACGCCGTAGACCTCGTGGAGTTCGGCGATCAGCTTGAGTTCGATGGCGGCGACGCCGGTGACCTCGGCGGCCAGTTCGGCGGGCATCGCGGGCGGTACGGGCATGGCCGCGGCGGCGCCCACTCCGGCTCCGACCGTCGCGGTGGCGTTGGCGGCACCCGCGACGAGTTTGTCGGCGAGCTCCTCGGGCCCGAGCCCGGGGAACTGGGCGCGCAGCGTCTGGAGGTCGCGTACGGGCACGCGGGGGGCCATCTCGATGATGCGGTCCGCGAGGTACGCCAGTCCGGCACGCGCGCGTGCTCCGCCCTTGCGGGCTCCCTCCCTGGCTCTGTCGCGGAAGGCCGCGGCCCTTCGGCGGGCCACGGGTGCGGGGACCTCCTCGGGAGCAGGGAGGTCACCCTGGTGTCCGGCGTGCTCGAGCGAGGCCCCTCCGGTACCGGTCGGGCCTCGCTCGTGGTCACGCGCGTCGTGCTGCGGGCCGCTCTGCGGCCCCTGGTCCGCTCCCCTTGCGAAGAGTCGGCGCTTCCGGGAAGGGGTCGAGCCAGTCACGGCCGACCCTCCCTCAGTCGCAGTCGCGGCAGATCGGCTGGCCGTTCTTCTCCCGGGCCAGCTGACTGCGGTGGTGCACCAGGAAGCAGCTCATGCAGGTGAACTCGTCCTGCTGCTTGGGCAGCACCCGGACGGCCAGCTCCTCGTTCGAGAGGTCCGCTCCGGGCAGTTCCAGGCCCTCGGCGGCCTCGAACTCGTCGACGTCCACGGCGGACGCCGACTTGTCGTTGCGCCGGGCCTTCAGTTCTTCCAGACTGTCCGAGTCGACGTCGTCGTCGGTCTTGCGTGGAGTGTCGTAGTCGGTTGCCATGCTCGCTCTCCCCCTCTGGGTGTATGCGGTGTCTCCAGCGCACGTAACGCGTGAGAGGCCGGACTTGTGCCCGACCTGAGGCGGAGATTTTGCCTCACATCAAGGTCTGTTACTCAATCGACACCCAACCGGACTCCTCATGAGTGATCGGCTGGGATGGCGATGGGGACCGTACACGGTCCCGTCACTGGGCGCCAAAGGCGCCTCACCGTGTACTTCCCGTGATGAGGGGCCCTGAAAACCGGGACTTTCCCGACCTTTCGACCGGGCCCATGATCACGGAGAGTGGACGGTGGGGAAATCCGACCTGTGATCGATCACACAGGTGACCGTCGGGCGGGTGCCCAAAAAATTCCGCGCAAAGCGAACACGGTCCGGCCGTGTCGTGATCTCACATCGGCAGCGTGACACGCATCACGAGTCCGCCCCCCTCGCGCGGCTGCGCGTAGATGTGCCCGCCGTGCGCCCGGGCCACCGACCGGACTATGGAGAGTCCGAGTCCGACGCCCTTGTCGCTGCCCGTGCGCTCGGTCCGCAGCCGCCGGAACGGCTCGAAGAGGTTGTCGATCTCGTACGCCGGCACGACCGGCCCCGTGTTGGACACCACCAGGACCGCCCGGCCGTGCTGGACCTCGGTCGTCACCTCCACCCAGCCGTCCCCGGGCACGTTGTACCGGACCGCGTTCTGCACCAGGTTCAGGGCGATCCGCTCCAGCAGCACGCCGTTGCCCTGGACCACGGCGGGCTCGTGGCGGCCGCGGATCTCCACGCCCTTGGCCGCGGCCTCCGCGCTCACCTGGTCGATCGCCTGCTCGGCGACCTCCGCGAGGTCCACGGGCTTGCGCTCGACGATCTGGTTGTCGCTGCGGGCGAGCAGCAGCAGCCCCTCGACGAGCTGCTCGCTGCGCTCGTTGGTGGCCAGCAGCGTCTTGCCCAGCTGCTGGAGCTCCACCGGCGCGTTCGGGTCCGAGAGGTGCACCTCCAGCAGCGTGCGGTTGATCGCGAGCGGGGTGCGCAGCTCGTGGGACGCGTTGCCCACGAAGCGCTGCTGGGCGGTGAAGGCCCGCTGGAGGCGCTCCAGCATGTCGTCGAAGGTGTCGGCCAGCTCCTTCAGCTCGTCGTCCGGGCCGTCCAGCTCGATGCGGCGGGACAGGTCGGAACCGGCCACCGCGCGGGCCGTGCGGGTGATCCGGCCCAGCGGCGAGAGCACCCGGCCGGCCATGGCGTAGCCGAAGGCGAAGGCGATGATCGCGAGGCCGAGCAGGGCCAGCAGCGAGCGGCTGAGCAGGTTGTCCAGGGCGTGCTGGCGCTGCTCGTTGACGCACTCGTTGAGCGCCCGGTTCAGCTCGGCGGCGGGCACCTGGGCGCCGCCCAGGTGGCAGGTCTGGCTCTCCACGTTGCCGGACAGGATCTGGAACGGCAGGTCGCTGCCCACGTTGAGCGCGTTCGCCGCGAGCAGGTAGATGATCGACAGCAGCAGGATGCCCGCGATCAGGAACATGCCCCCGTACAGCAGCGTGAGCCGTATGCGGATGGTGGGGCGCAGCCAGGGGAAGGGCTGCACCGGCCTGCGGGGGTCCCAGGTGGGCTTGGGTGGGGCCTGGGGGGACGCCGGCGTGGGGGTTGGCGTGGCGGCCATGGGATCAGATCCGGTATCCGGAGCCGGGCACGGTCACGATGACCGGCGGCTCGCCCAGTTTGCGGCGCAGGGTCATCACGGTGACGCGCACGACGTTGGTGAACGGGTCGGTGTTCTCGTCCCAGGCCTTCTCCAGCAGCTGCTCGGCCGAGACGACGGCACCCTCGCTGCGCATGAGCACCTCCAGGACGGCGAACTCCTTCGGCGCCAGCTGGACCTCCCTGCCGTCGCGGAAGACCTCCCGGCGGTTGGGGTCCAGCTTGATGCCGGCGCGCTCCAGGACGGGCGGCAGCGGGACGCTGGTGCGCCGTCCCAGGGCGCGCACGCGTGCGATGAGCTCGCTGAACGCGAACGGCTTGGGCAGGTAGTCGTCGGCGCCGATCTCCAGGCCCTCGACCCGGTCGCTGACGTCGCCGGAGGCCGTCAGCATCAGCACGCGCGTGGGCATGCCGAGCTCGACGATCTTGCGGCAGACGTCGTCGCCGTGCACGAGCGGGAGGTCGCGGTCGAGGACGACCACGTCGTAGTCGTTGACGCCGATGCGCTCCAGGGCGGCCGCACCGTCGTACACGACGTCGACGGCCATGGCCTCCCGGCGCAGTCCGGTGGCCACCGCATCGGCGAGCAGTTGCTCGTCCTCGACGACGAGTACGCGCACGTCGCTTGTCCTTCCTGATGTCCTGCCGGGCGGCGCCGGGCGGGCGCGCGCGGGCAGGGTTACCGGTGAGTGTGTGGGCTTCCATCCTGCCCTTTTCGGCCGTAAGTCGGCGGTAAGTCGGGAGCGCCGCGGGTGCGGGCAGGTGCCGGGCGGAGGAAACACGGGGGAACGGAACGGGAATACGAGATTTTCTCGTGCCGTTAGGTTTCCACGGAAGGGAGCCTGGGGAGGACGGGTCTTACACCCCGCGATCACGCTCTGCTTGTGCCGTACCACCATGCGGTACGTAGTGGTCCGCTTCCGCAGAGCGGGCAGGGGTGTCCGGCACCGTAGCCCCCCGGCCGAGCGGCGCCGGGCATCCGCTTCGGGCGTGATCGACCCTTTCGAACGGCACACCCCCGTGCCATCGACCCACGACCCTGGACGAGGGGGCGCAGCATGGACGCTTTCACCGCAGGACTTCTGCAGCGCATAAGGACGACCGAGTCCGATCTGTCCCGGGCCCGCGACGAGGGCGACGAGTTCCTCGTCGAGGTGGAGCAGGGCGAGCTCGAGGATCTGCGACGACTCGCCGCGGAACACGGCGTGGAAGTCGGCCTCTCCGGCATCTGACCGGTTCGTACGCACGTGAGCGGGCCCCGGCGAATCCAGCGCCGGGGCCCGCTCACGTGTGCGCTCCCGCCGGGTGCGGGGCGTCAGTCGTGCCAGGCGCCGAAGTCCTCCAGGAGCCGCTGGAGGGGCTCGAAGACGCCCGGGGTGGCCGCGACGGTGAGGTCGTGGGAGGGCGCCTGTCCGGGGCGTCCGCCGGTCAGCGCGCCCGCCTCCCGGGCGATGAGGTCGCCCGCGGCCAGGTCCCACGGGTGCAGACCGCGCTCGTAGTAGCCGTCGAGGCGGCCGGCGGCGACGTCGCACAGGTCGACGGCGGCCGAGCCGCTGCGCCGGATGTCCCGCAGCAGCGGGATCAGCCGCCGCGCGACGTCCGCCTGGTGGTCGCGGACGTCCCGCACGTAGTTGAAGCCGGTCGAGACCAGGGCCTGGTCGAGGGGCGGTGCGGGGCGGCAGGCCAGCCTGCGCTCGCCGTCCTTGGCGCCCGTCGCCCACGCGCCCCCGCCGCGGACCGCGTGGTAGGCCTCCTGGCGCATCGGGGCCACGACGGCCGCGGCCACCACCTCGCCCTCCTGCTCGGCGGCGATGGAGACGGCCCAGGTGGGCAGCCCGTAGAGGTAGTTGACCGTGCCGTCGAGCGGGTCGATCACCCAGCGGACACCGCTGGTGCCCTCCGTGGCGGCGCCCTCCTCGCCGAGGAAGCCGTCCTCGGGCCGCTCCTCGGCGATCAGCGAGGTGATGAGCTTCTCCGCCGCGATGTCCATCTCGGTGACGACGTCGATCGGACTGGACTTGGTCGCGGCCACGGCGAGGTCGGCCGGGCGGCCGTCCCGCAGCAGCTCGCCCGCGCGGTGGGCCGCCGTGCGGGCCAGGGCCAGCAGGTCCGCGTGCAGGGGGTCGGTCACGGGGCTCCTCACGCGTAGGGGCTGTCGGCGCCCGCGGCGGCGGGACGC
>NZ_JAAGMD010000741.1 GCF_010548465.1 Streptomyces sp. SID14436
CGGCCGGCGCCGGGGCGGGGCCGGCCGCCCGGGGCAGCGGCCCGGGAGTGGCACCGAAGGCGGGGATCGTACTGGTCATCCACGTACCTCCTGAAGGGGCGAGCAGGCCGGTCCCCCGTGCGGGGAACCGGCCTGCAGTGGACCGACCAGTGTACGTCGCGCGCGCGGCAAGTGCCTCATTTGCCCCGTGGGTCCCCCGCGAGCCCCCCGCGCGGGCGTGCGCAGAGGGCTCGTGACGGGGGCCGGGAGGCGCGTACGTGCCTCAGCGGGCGTTGAAGTACTTGGCCTCCGGGTGGTGGATCACGATGGCGTCCGTGGACTGTTCGGGGTGCAGCTGGAACTCCTCGGACAGCTCGACCCCGATGCGCTCCGGCTGGAGCAGTTCGGCGATCTTGGCGCGGTCCTCCAGGTCCGGGCAGGCCCCGTAGCCGAGGGAGAAGCGGGCGCCCCGGTACTTCAGGGCGAACACGTCCTCCATGGCGGCCGGGTCCTCCCCGGCGAAGCCCAGTTCGCTGCGCACCCGGGCGTGCCAGTACTCGGCGAGCGCCTCCGCCAGCTGCACCGACAGGCCGTGCAGCTCCAGGTAGTCGCGGTAGGCGTTGGCCTCGAACATCCGGGCGGTCTCCGCGCCGATGCGGGAGCCGACGGTGACGACCTGGAAGCCGACGACGTCCGTCTCACCGGACTCCTCCGGGCGGAAGAAGTCGGCCAGGCACAGGCGCCGGCCGCGGCGCTGGCGCGGGAAGGTGAAGCGGGTGCGCTCGTTGCCGTCGTCGTCGAGGACGATCAGGTCGTCGTCCTTGGAGACGCACGGGAAGTAGCCGTGCACCACGGCCGCCTCCAGCAGGTTCTCCGTCTGGAGCCGGTCCAGCAGCCCGCGCAGCCGCGGGCGCCCCTCGGCCTCGACGAGCTCCTCGTACGTCGGTCCCTCGCCGGTGCGGGCCTGCTTGAGGCCCCACTGGCCCTTGAACAGGGCGCCCTCGTCGAGCCAGGACGCGTACTCCTTGAGCTGGATGCCCTTGCTGACCCGGGTGCCCCAGAACGGCGGGGTGGGCACGGGGTTGTCGGTGGCGACGTCGGAGCGCACGTGGCCGGCCTCGGGGCGTTCCTCGATCTCGACGGTGGCGGCGCGCACCCGCCGCTGGCGCAGTTCGGGAAGCTTGGCGCCGGGCACCCCGCGCTTGATGCCGATGAGGGCGTCCATCAGGCGCAGGCCCTCGAAGGCGTCGCGGGCGTAGCGGACCTCGCCCTGGTAGATCTCGTACAGGTCCTGCTCGACGTAGGCGCGGGTCAGGGCCGCGCCGCCGAGGATGACCGGGTAGTCGGCGGCCAGTCCGCGCTGGTTGAGCTCCTCCAGGTTCTCCTTCATGATCACCGTGGACTTCACCAGGAGGCCGGACATGCCGATGACGTCGGCCCGGTGCTCGTCGGCGGCGTCGAGGATCGCGGAGACGGGCTGCTTGATGCCGAGGTTGACGACGTTGTAGCCGTTGTTCGACAGGATGATGTCGACCAGGTTCTTGCCGATGTCGTGCACGTCGCCGCGGACGGTGGCCAGCACGATGGTGCCCTTGCCGGCCTCGTCGGTCTTCTCCATGTGCGGTTCGAGGTGGGCGACGGCGGACTTCATCACCTCGGCGGACTGGAGCACGAACGGCAGCTGCATCTGGCCGGATCCGAACAGCTCGCCGACGACCTTCATGCCGTCCAGCAGGGTGTCGTTGACGATGTCGAGGGCCTTGCGGGTCTCCAGGGCCTCGTCGAGGTCGGCCTCCAGGCCCTTGCGCTCGCCGTCGATGATGCGGCGCTTGAGCCGCTCGTCCAGCGGCAGGGAGGCCAGTTCCTCGGCCTTGCCCGCCTTCAGGGACTTGGCGGTGGCGCCCTCGAACAGCTGCATCAGCTTCTGCAGCGGGTCGTAGCCCTCGCGGCGGCGGTCGTGGATGAGGTCGAGGGCGGTCTGCACCTCCTCCTCGCTGAAGCGGGCGATGGGGAGGATCTTCGAGGCGTGCACGATCGCCGAGTCCAGTCCGGCCTTGACGCACTCGTCGAGGAAGACGGAGTTCAGCAGGATGCGCGCGGCCGGGTTGAGGCCGAAGGAGATGTTCGACAGGCCCAGCGTGGTCTGCACGGCGGGGTGGCGCCGCTTCAGTTCGCGGATGCCCTCGATGGTGGCGAGGCCGTCCTTGCGGGATTCCTCCTGGCCGGTGCAGATGGTGAAGGTGAGGCAGTCGATGAGGATGTCCTCCTCGCGGATGCCCCAGTTGCCGGTGAGGTCCTCGATCAGCCGCTCGGCGATCTCGACCTTCTTCTCGGCGGTGCGGGCCTGGCCCTCCTCGTCGATGGTCAGCGCGATCAGGGCGGCGCCGTGCTCCTGCGCCAGCCGGGTGACGCGGGCGAAGCGGGACTCGGGTCCGTCGCCGTCCTCGTAGTTGACGGAGTTGATGACGGCGCGCCCGCCCAGCTTCTCCAGCCCGGCGCGGATGACGTCGACCTCGGTGGAGTCCAGGACGATCGGCAGGGTGGAGGCGGTGGCGAGCCGGCCGGCCAGTTCGCGCATGTCGGCGACGCCGTCGCGGCCGACGTAGTCCACGCACAGGTCGAGCATGTGCGCGCCCTCGCGGATCTGCTCGCGGGCCAGTTCGACGCAGTTGTCCCAGCGTCCCTCGAGCATGGCCTCGCGGAACTTCTTGGAGCCGTTGGCGTTGGTCCGCTCGCCGATCGCCAGGTAGGAGGTGTCCTGGCGGAAGGGGACGCTCTGGTAGAGGGAGGCGGCTCCGGGCTCGGGGCGCGGCTCGCGCTCGGCGGGGGCCAGGCCGCCCACCCGCTGCACGAGCTGCCGCAGGTGCTCGGGCGTGGTGCCGCAGCAGCCGCCGACCAGGGACAGGCCGTAGTCGCGGACGAAGGTCTCCTGCGCGTCGGCCAGTTCCCCGGGGGTCAGCGGGTAGCGGGCCCCGTCCTTGGTGAGTTCCGGCAGGCCGGCGTTGGGCATGCAGGACAGCTGGATGCGGGAGTGGCGGGCCAGGTGGCGCAGGTGCTCGCTCATCTCGGCGGGGCCGGTCGCGCAGTTCAGCCCGATGATGTCGATGCCGAGCGGTTCCAGCGCGGTGAGCGCGGCGCCGATCTCGGAGCCGAGGAGCATGGTGCCGGTGGTCTCGACCGTGACCGACACGATGAGCGGGACGTCGAACCCGGCGGTCTCCATCGCGCGGCGGGCGGCGATGACGCTCGCCTTGGTCTGCAGCAGGTCCTGGGTCGTCTCGACCAGCAGGGCGTCCGCGCCGCCGGCGAGCAGGCCCTCGGCGTTCTGCTGGTAGGCGTCCCGGATGGCGGTGAAGGTGGTGTGCCCGAGCGTGGGCAGCTTGGTGCCGGGGCCCATCGAGCCGAGGACCCAGCGGGCCCGGCCGTCGCGGGCGGTGTACTCGTCCGCGGCCTCGCGGGCGATGCGCGCACCGGCCTCGGACAGCTCGGTGACGCGTTCGGCGATGTCGTACTCGCCCAGGGCGGTGAGGTTGGCGCCGAAGGTGTTCGTCTCGACGCAGTCGACACCGGCGTCGAAATACTCCGCATGGACCGAACGGACGATGTCCGGGCGTGTCAGGTTCAGGATCTCGTTGCAGCCCTCGAGGTTCTCGAAGTCCTCGAGCGTGGGGTCCTGTGCCTGGAGCATGGTGCCCATCGCACCGTCGGCGACCACCACCCGGGTGGCGAGTGCCTCTCGTAGGGCGGACACACGGGTCCGGCTGTCGGCGGAAGGGGACTGCGGCAACGAGGCCATGTAAAGGGCTCCCTCAGATGCGACGGCTGTCGGCTTTGCGGCTGCGCGGGGAGGCGTCACGGGCCTTCCCCGGCAGGGGCGCACGCGGCCAGGGTAGCCGGGTCCGCGTCCCGATGTTCAGGGCGTCCACGGGCCGGACCATGATGGACGGCACCCGGTTACGGAGGACGGGTGACGCGATCGTCGACGGCCGACCATTGGCGGGAGGTCGGCATCGACCGGTAGTGTTCGGCAATGCCGAACAGCGGCAGGGGCGTCGCGGGTCGACGGTCGAAGGGGACGGAGGCAGTACGGCGATGGCACGGAACATCCAGTCGCTCGAACGGGCGGCGGCGATGCTGCGGCTGCTCGCGGGCGGCGAGCGGCGGCTCGGCCTGTCGGAGATCGCCTCGTCGCTGGGCCTGGCCAAGGGCACGGCCCACGGCATCCTGCGCACCCTCCAGCACGAGGGCTTCGTGGAACAGGACGAGGCCTCGGGCCGCTACCAGCTGGGCGCCGAGCTGCTGCGCCTGGGCACCACCTACCTGGACGTGCACGAACTGCGGGCCCGCGCCCTGGTCTGGACGGACGACCTGGCCCGCTCCAGCGGCGAGAGCGTCTACCTGGGGGTGCTGCACCAGCAGGGCGTGCTGATCGTGCACCACGTGTTCCGGCCCGACGACAGCCGGCAGGTCCTGGAGATCGGGGCCATGCAGCCGCTGCACTCCACCGCCCTCGGCAAGGTGCTGTCCGCCTACGACCCGGTGGCCCACAGCGAGGCCCTGGACGCGGACCGCAAGGCGTTCACCGATCGCACGGTGTGCGACGCGGACGCCTTCGAGCAGATCCTGGACCTCACCCGCGCGCGGGGCTACGCGGCGGACGTGGAGGAGACCTGGGAGGGCGTCGCGTCCGTGGCGGCGCCGATCCACGACCGGCGGCGGATGCCGGTGGGCGCGGTCGGGGTGACCGGCGCGGTGGAGCGGCTGCGCCGGGACGGCGAGCTGCGCGCCGAACTGATCGCGGCGGTGCGGGACTGCGCCCGCTCGGTGTCCCGGGATCTGGGCGCGCGCCGCTTCTGAGCAGGCAGGACACGGGACCGGGGCGCCGCGGGGGCACTCCGGTCGCAGGCATGTCCGCTCCCGTGCGGACGGCCGGCCGCACGTTCCTTCCGCGGGCCGCGCCCGCTCGCGCGCCCGCGGTAGGGGCGCCGGGCGGACGGGAGGGCCGGCCTGCCGGCCCGATCAGTAACGATCCCGTTTTCGATTACCAGACCCTTGACGCACGTATCGCGCCACGGCGAGACTCCCGTCCATCGGTCGGCATTGTCGAACACCTACCGGCAATACGCGCTAGAGTGTGACAACGCCAAGGGCCGGCATCGCTCTCATTTCCGAGGGCGCCAATCCCCGGAGGGACCCGGGGGTCGGCTTCCCTGGACGAAGGACAAAGGAGTCGCGGGTGTCCAGCTCCGACATCTTCATCGGCGAGACCATCGGTACCGCCATACTCATCCTGCTCGGCGGCGGTGTGTGTGCCGCCGTGACCCTGAAGGCCTCCAAGGCCCGTAACGCCGGCTGGCTCGCCATCGCCTTCGGGTGGGGTTTCGCCGTCATGACGGCCGTCTACATCGCCGGACCGCTCTCCGGCGCCCACCTCAACCCCGCCGTCACCGTGGCCCTCGCCATCAAGGACGGCGACTGGAGCAACGTCCCGGTCTACTTCGCCGGAGAGTTCCTCGGCGCGATGATTGGTGCCACTCTGGTCTGGATGGCGTACTACGGTCAGTTCCAGGTGCACCTGACGGACAAGGAGATCGTCGGCGGGCCGGGCGCCCAGGCCACCACCGCGAAGGCGGTCCAGGCCCAGGAGAAGGGCGCCGGCCCGGTACTGGGCGTCTTCTCCACCGGCCCCGAGATCCGGAACCCGGTGCAGAACCTCGCCACCGAGATCATCGGCACCATGGTGCTGCTGCTCGCCGTGCTCACCCAGGGCCTCAACGACGAGGGCAACGGCCTCGGCGTCCTGGGCGGACTGATCACGGCGCTCGTGGTCGTCTCGATCGGTCTCTCCCTCGGCGGCCCGACCGGGTACGCGATCAACCCGGCCCGCGACCTCGGTCCGCGCATCGTGCACGCCCTGCTGCCGCTGCCCAACAAGGGCGGCTCGGACTGGTCCTACGCCTGGGTCCCGGTGGTCGGGCCGCTGATCGGCGGCGCCCTGGCGGCAGGCATCTACAACGTCGCCCTCGCCTGAGGGCACCGGATACCCGCCGGCCACCGAGTCCGCGCCGAAGCGCCGTACGTACAGCCCCGTAACCAAGGAACTCCCAGGAGCACACAGTGACCGACGCCCACACCGCCGGCCCGTTCATCGCAGCCATCGACCAGGGCACGACCTCGTCCCGCTGCATCGTGTTCGACCGCGACGGCCGGATCGTCTCCGTCGACCAGAAGGAACACGAGCAGATCTTCCCCAAGCCGGGCTGGGTCGAGCACGACGCCACCGAGATCTGGACCAACGTCCAGGAGGTCGTCGCCGGGGCCATCGAGAAGGCCGGCATCACCCGCGACGACATCAAGGCCATCGGCATCACCAACCAGCGCGAGACCACCGTGCTGTGGGACAGGAACACCGGGGAGCCCGTCCACAACGCCATCGTCTGGCAGGACACCCGCACCGACGCCCTCTGCCGCGAGCTGGGCCGCAACGTCGGCCAGGACCGCTTCCGCCGCGAGACCGGCCTCCCCCTGGCCTCCTACTTCGCCGGCCCGAAGGCCCGCTGGCTGCTGGACAACGTCGACGGCCTCAAGGAGCGCGCCGAGGCGGGCGACATCCTCTTCGGCACGATGGACACCTGGGTCATCTGGAACCTGACCGGCGGCGCCGACGGCGGCCGCCACGTCACGGACGTCACCAACGCCTCCCGCACCATGCTGATGAACCTGCACACCATGGAGTGGGACGAGAAGATCGCCGAGTCCATCGGCGTGCCCACCGCGATGCTGCCGGAGATCCGCTCCTCCGCCGAGGTCTACGGCGAGATCAAGGGCGGCAAGCTGGGCGACCTGCTCGGCGGCATCCCCGTCGCCTCCGCGCTGGGCGACCAGCAGGCGGCCCTGTTCGGCCAGACCTGCTTCTCCGAGGGCGAGACCAAGTCCACCTACGGCACCGGCACCTTCATGGTGATGAACACCGGTGACAAGATCATCAACTCCTACAGCGGCCTGCTGACCACCGTCGGCTACCAGATCGGCGGCCAGCAGCCGGTCTACGCCCTGGAGGGCTCGATCGCCGTCACCGGCGCGCTGGTGCAGTGGATGCGCGACCAGATGGGCCTGATCTCCACCGCCGCCGAGATCGAGACCCTCGCCCTGTCGGTCGAGGACAACGGCGGCGCCTACTTCGTGCCGGCCTTCTCCGGCCTGTTCGCCCCGTACTGGCGCTCCGACGCTCGCGGTGTGATCGCCGGCCTGACCCGGTACGTCACCAAGGCGCACCTCGCGCGCGCCGTCCTGGAGGCCACCGCCTGGCAGACGCGGGAGATCGCGGACGCCATGACGAAGGACTCCGGCGTCGAGCTGACCGCCCTCAAGGTCGACGGCGGCATGACCTCCAACAACCTGCTGATGCAGACCCTCTCGGACTTCCTGGACGCCCCCGTGGTGCGCCCGATGGTCGCCGAGACCACCTGCCTCGGCGCCGCCTACGCCGCCGGTCTCGCCGTCGGCTTCTGGAACAGCACCGACGACCTGCGCGCCAACTGGCGCCGGGCCGCCGAGTGGACCCCCCGCATGGACGCGGACACCCGCGACCGTGAGTACAAGAGCTGGCTCAAGGCCGTCGAGCGGACCATGGGCTGGATCGCCGACGAAGACTGACGAGGAGTTAGAACCCGACATGACCACTCAGTCCACCCTGCAGTCCGTGCCTGCCCTGGGGACGCACCCGGCCTCCGGCTCGAACCCGAGCCGGGCCGAGACCCGGGAGCGGCTCTCCAAGGCGTCGTACGACCTTCTCGTCATCGGCGGCGGCATCCTGGGCATCTCGACCGCCTGGCACGCCGCGCAGTCCGGCCTCAGGGTGGCTCTGGTGGACGCCGGTGACTTCGCCGGCGCGACCTCCTCCGCCTCCTCGAAGCTGCTCCACGGCGGCCTGCGCTACCTGCAGACCGGCGCCGTGAAGCTGGTCGCGGAGAACCACTTCGAGCGCCGTGCGGTCTCCCGGCAGGTGGCCCCCCACCTGTCGAACCCGCTCACCTTCTACCTGCCGGTCTACAAGGGCGGGCCGCACGGCGCGGCGAAGCTGGGGGCCGGCGTCTTCGCCTACTCGGCGCTGTCGGCCTTCGGCGACGGCGTCGGCCACCTGCTCTCCCCCGCCAAGGCGGCGCAGGACGTGCCGGAGCTGCGCACCGACGACCTCAAGGCCGTGGCCGTGTACGGCGACGACCAGATGAACGACGCGCGCATGGCGCTGATGACGGTCCGCGCGGCCGCCGAGTCGGGCGCCGTCGTCCTCAACCACGCCGAGGTGACCGGCCTGCGCTTCACCAAGGGCCGGGTCACCGGTGCCGAGCTGCGCGACCGGCTCTCCGGCGACGAGTTCGGGGTGGACGCGCGCCTGGTGCTCAACGCCACCGGCCCGTGGGTCGACCACCTGCGCCGCATGGAGGACCCGGGCGCGGCCCCGTCGATCCGGCTGTCGAAGGGCGCCCACCTGGTGCTCAAGCGCACCTCCCCCTGGAAGGCGGCGCTGGCCACCCCGATCGACAAGTACCGCATCACCTTCGCCCTGCCCTGGGAGGACATGCTGCTCCTCGGCACGACCGACGAGGAGTTCGAGGGCGACCCGGCGGACGTCGCCGTCAACGACAAGGACGTCGCCCAGATACTCGACGAGGCCGCGTTCTCCATCCGCGACCAGCAGCTCGACCGCGACCTGATCACCTACGCGTTCGCCGGGCTGCGGGTGCTGCCCGGCGGCCCCGGCGACACCGCCAAGGCCAAGCGGGAGACCGTCGTCACCGAGGGCCGGGCCGGCATGCTGTCCGTCGCGGGCGGCAAGTGGACCACCTTCCGGCACATCGGCCGTACGGTCATGCAGAAGCTGCAGTCGCTGCCGGGGCACCCGCTGGGCGAGGACTTCGAGCCGGTCTCCGCGCTGCCGAAGAAGCTGCCGCTGCCGGGTGTCGCCAACCCGCGCGCGGTCGCCCACCGGCTGCTGGTCGACGGCCCGGCGCCCGGCCCCCGCATGGCGGCGGACACCGCCCGGCACCTGGCCACCCACTACGGCTCGCTGGCCTTCGACATCGCCCGGCTGGCCAACGACGACCCGGCGCTGGCCCAGCGCGTCCACCCGGACGCCCCGGAGATCTGGGCGCAGGTCGTCTGGGCCCGGGACCACGAGTGGGCCGAGACGGCGGACGACGTGCTGCGCCGCCGGACCACCCTGACGATCCGCGGCCTCGCCACGGACGAGGTGCGCGGACGCGTCCAGGACCTCCTCGACCGGAAGTAGGCCGCACACCGAGGGAGCGGGTCCGGGACCCGTCCCCCGCGCGGGGGGCGGGGGACGGGGAGGGGGCGGTTCCACGCCGACGGAGCCGCCCCTTCCGCGTGCCCGGCCCCGCGCGTGCCCGCGGCCGTCCCGCGCGGGCGGTGCGGCCGGGTCGCCGGCCGCCGCACGCCCCGGGTTCCGGTCCTGCGTCGCCGGTCCCCATCACGGCGTCCTCGCACGGGAGTTCGCCCGGTCGCCGGGCGGGGCACCGCCCGGCGCGGCGGGGGTGTGTCCGGAGGACTCCCGGGGCAGTGATGGGGCACTCCCCCCGCACGGGGGCTGCGGGCGCACCCTCGGCACGCCGTAAGGTTGGGGGGTACGCGAGGGCACGTCGGAAGGAGGCGCTGGGTGATCGAGCTCGAGGGGGTTCCCGAGCTGATCGACCCGGTCATGGTGGCCGCGTTCGAGGGCTGGAACGACGCCGGCGACGCCGCCTCCACCGCGGTCGCGCACCTGGACCGGGAATGGAAGGGCGAGGTGTTCGCGGCGCTGGACGCCGAGGACTACTACGACTTCCAGGTCAACCGCCCGACGGTGTTCATGGACGCCGGTGTCCGCAAGGTCACCTGGCCGACGACGCGGCTGTCGGTGGTGCGGGTCGGCGGAGACAAGCCGCGGGACCTGGTCCTGGTCCGCGGGATCGAGCCGTCGATGCGGTGGCGCTCGTTCTGCAACGAGCTCCTCGGCTTCGCCCACGAACTCGGCGTGGAGCTGGTGGTCGTCCTGGGCGCCCTGCTCGGGGACACCCCGCACACCCGTCCGGTGCCGATCAGCGGAACCACGTCGGATCCCGACCTCGCCCGTCGCATGGGCCTGGAGGAGACCAGGTACGAGGGTCCCACCGGCATCGTCGGCATCCTCCAGGAGGCGTGCACGCACGCCGGTGTCCCGGCGGTGTCGCTGTGGGCGGCGGTGCCGCACTACGTGTCGCAGCCGCCCAACCCGAAGGCCACGCTGGCCCTCCTGAACCGCCTGGAGGACCTGATCGACGTGCGGATCCCGCTGGGCGAACTGGCCGAGGACGCGCGGGCCTGGCAGGTGGGCGTGGACCAGCTGGCCGCCGAGGACAGCGAGGTCTCCGAGTACGTGCAGTCGCTGGAGGAGGCCCGGGACACCGCCGAGTTGCCGGAGGCCTCCGGCGAGGCGATCGCCCGCGAGTTCGAGCGGTACCTGCGGCGCCGTGACGGGGCGTCGGGCCCCTCGGCCGGCGGTCACGCCACCGACGGCGGCGACGGCCCGTCCTACCGCAAGGACGCCCCGGGCGGCCGGGCCCGGCCGTCGAGGCCGCCGAAGCCGGAGACGGACACCGGCACCGGACCGGACGGCGAGGAGCCGTCGGAGGAGTGAGACGGATCAGGGCTCCCGCCCGAGGACGGGAGCCCTGATCCGTGTCCGCGCGGCATCGCGCGGGGCGGGACTACAGCGCGACGCCGAGCAGGGCGTCGACCGCGCGAGAGACGACCCCGGGCGCGCCGGCGTCCGTGCCGCCTTTGCTCTCCTGGAGGACGACCCAGCGGTCGACCGCGGCCAGGGCCGCCGGGGCGTCGAGGTCCTCGGCGAGCGCGTCGCGGATCTCCTCCACGAGGGCGTCGGCGGGCGGGCCGTCGGGCCGGGAGACCGCCGCGCGCCAGTGCGCGAGCCGGGTCCGGGCGTCCTGGAGGACCTGGTCGGTCCACTCCCAGTCGGCCCGGTAGTGGTGGGCGAGCAGCGCCAGGCGGATGGCCGCCGGGTCGACCCCCTCGCGGCGCAGGGCGGAGACGAAGACCAGGTTGCCCTTGGACTTGGACATCTTCTCGCCGTGCAGGGCGACCATGCCGGCGTGCACGTACGCCTTGGCCATGGGGAACTCGCCGGTGAGCACCTGGGCGTGCGAGGCGCCCATCTCGTGGTGCGGGAAGACCAGGTCGGAGCCGCCGCCCTGGACGTCGAAGCCCATGCCGAGGTGGTCGAGGGCGATGGCCACGCACTCGATGTGCCAGCCGGGGCGGCCCCGGCCCAGTGAGCCGCCGTCCCAGCTCGGCTCGCCCTCGCGGGCGGCCATCCAGAGCATGGGGTCGACCGGGTCCTTCTTGCCCGGCCGGTCCGGGTCGCCGCCGCGCTCGGCGGAGAGCAGCCGCATGGCGGCGGCGTCCAGGTGCGAGACCTCGCCGAAGTGCGGGTCGGAGTCGACCGAGAAGTAGATGTCGCCGTCGAGTTCGTACGCGGCGCCGAGGTCCCGGAGCCGCTCGACCAGCGGGACGATGCCCGGTATGGCCTCCACCGCGCCTATGTAGTGCCGCGGGGGGAGCATCCGCAGGGCCGTCATGTCCTCGCGGAACAGGGCGGTCTCCCGCTCGGCGAGGGCCGCCCAGTCGACGTCGTCGCGCTCCGCCCGCTCCAGCAGCGGGTCGTCGATGTCCGTGACGTTCTGGACGTAGTGAACCTGCCGCTTGGTGTCGAGCCACACGCGCTGCACGAGGTCGAACGCGTTGTACGTCGCCGCGTGCCCGATGTGGGTCGCGTCGTACGGGGTGATGCCGCACACGTAGATGCGGGCGACGGGGCCGGGGTCGAGGGTGACGGGTCCACCGGTCGCGGTGTCGTGGATCCTCAGGTCGCGGCCCTGACCGGGCAGGGCGGGGACTTCGGAAGCGGGCCAGGCATGCATGGTTCGAGCCTAACCGGACCGGAGTTCCGGATACGAACCGGAGCGGGCCGGATGGCCGTGAAGGCACTCTTGCGTGCGGGCGCCCGGTGTGCCAGGGCCCCACCGCCTAGACGGGCGGCCAGGGGATCGCGGGCCACTGTCCGCCCGGCACGGGGTGCCTGCCGGAGGCGAGCATGGCCGCGACGCGCGCCCGGGTGGCGTCGATCTCCGCTGCGGTGATCAGCGGCGCGAGCGCCGCGGCGAGCGGGCCGTCCTCGGCGAGGGCCTTTCCGAGGCGGGTGAGCACCTCGCGGGCCTCCTCCGTCAGCGGCTCGCCCGCCCAGCCCCACAGCAGGGTGCGCAGCTTGTCCTCGGTGTGGAAGGTGACGCCGTGGTCGATGCCGTAGAGGCGGCCGTCCGCGGCGGGCAGCAGGTGGCCGCCCTTGCGGTCGGCGTTGTTGATCACCGCGTCGAGCACCGCCAGCCGGCGCAGCCGCGGGTCGTCGGCGTGCACCAGCAGGGCGGTGCGGTCCTCCTCGGCCTCGACGAAGCCGATGGCCTTCCAGCCGGGTTCGGGCTCCTCGCGCTCCACCACGGCGAGCAGGGCGCTGTCGGGCACCGCCTCCACCCACAACTGGCACATGCCCTCGCCGTAGGGGCCGTCGCGCAGCACGGTGGGCGGTACGAGGTCCCAGCCGGTGGCGGCGGAGACCAGGTACGCGGCGACCTCCCGCCCGGCGAGCGTGCCGTCGGGGAAGTCCCACAGGGGGCGTTCCCCGGCGACCGGCTTGTAGACGCAGGCGGCCTCGCGCCCCTCGTGGGTGACGGTGCAGTACAGCGCCGCGTTGGACGCCTCACGGATGCGGCCGCGCACGGTCAGTGCGCCCTCGGCGAGCAGGGTCGCCGCGGCCGGGTCGACGGGGGTCACGCTCCGCGGCGGTATCCGTTCTGGCGCGGACATACGTGTCCTTCCGGGTCGAGCGGGAGACTGCACAGCGGGCACGGCGGCCGTCCGGCGTTGACGACGTCCAGGGCGCGTTTGGCGAAGGCCCGGGCCTGGGCGCCGGTGAGGCGGACCCGGAGCATCGGGGGCCCGTTCTCCTCGTCCTGGAGCAGCCGCTCCTCGGCCTCGGCGAGGTCCTCCTCGGACTCGGCGTCGAGTTCGACGAGGGCCTGTGCCTCGACGATCATGCACTGTTCCTCGCCGTCCCAGGCGAGGGCCATGGTGCCGACCCGGAACTCCTCCTCCACCGGCGTCTGCAGCGGGGCGGTGTCGGGCACGTCGGCGGGAGCCATGGCGGGGACCGCGGCGTTGCCGCCGCTGCGGCGCACGACCTCGTCGAGCAGTTCGTCCATGCGTTCGGCGAGCGCCGCGACCTGGGTCTTCTCCAGGGCCACACTGGTCACGCGGGAACCGGCGGAAGCCTGGAGGAAGAACGTACGGCGCCCTGGCAGTCCGACCGTACCGGCCACGAAACGTTCCGGCTGGTCGTAGAGGAACACCTGACGGGACACGTCCTGTCTCCATTGAGAGTGGTGGGCACGGGCGTCGGTTCGAGGGGGCGGTGCTGCGACCGTTTCACCCTACTGCGGCCGACGATCACGGTGCGCCCGCACCGCCCCCGACCGGGGCGTCCTCGGCCGGCGCTTCCTCGCGCGGCGCCAGGGAGGCGAAGTCCCCGGTGTCGCCGAGGCGGACGAGGAAGGGGCGCAGCCGGGTGTAACGGATCGCGGTGATGGAACACGGTTCCACGGAGATCCGCTGGAAGAGGTCGAGATGAAGTCCGAGTGCGTCCGCGACGAGGGACTTGATGATGTCCCCGTGCGAGCACATGAGGTAGACGGCGTCGGCGCCGTGCTCACGCTCCACGCGCGCGTTCCACTCCCGCACCGCCTCGGCGGCGCGGGTCTGCATGGCGCGCATGGACTCCCCGCCGGGGAAGGCGGCCGCCGAGGGATGCGCCTGCACCACCTCCATCAGGGGCTCGTCCGTGAGTTCGGCGAGTTTGCGTCCCGTCCAGTCGCCGTAGTCGCACTCGCCGATGCGGTCGTCGGTGTGCGCGGTGAGGCCCGGGCGGGCGTCGAGCAGCGGCCGGACGGTCTCCTGGCAGCGCTGGAGCGGGCTGACGACGACCTCGCTGAGCGGGAGTTCGGCCAGGCGGGCGGGCAGCGCGGCGGCCTGGGCGGTCCCGCGGTCGTCGAGGGCGACGCCCGGCGTGCGGCCGGCGAGCAGTCCCTCGGTGTTGGCGGTGGAACGTCCGTGCCGGACCAGGAGCAACGTGGGCATGCGGCCCAGGGTAGGCGCCCGCACCGGTGCGGTGCGGGGCAGGCGAGGGGAGAATACGGTCCGTGATCGTCGACTGTGCGGTGTATCGCGAGGGGCGGCGGACGAAGGCGCCCGGGGACTTCTCCGACGCGCTGGACCAGGCGCGGGCGGCGGGCGGCTTCGTCTGGATCGGGCTGCACGAGCCGGATCCGGACGAGTTCGACCTGGTCGCGCGCGAGTTCGGGCTGCACCCGCTGGCCGTGGAGGACGCCCTCAAGGCCCATCAGCGGCCCAAGCTGGAGGTCTACGACGACTCGCTGTTCGTCGTGCTGAAACCGGTCGCCTACGAGGCGGAGAGCGACGCGGTCTCCTCGGGGGAGATCATGATCTTTCTCGGCGACGGGTTCGTGGTGACCGTGCGGCACGGGGAGAGCGCCCCGCTCGCGGCCGTGCGCGGGCGGCTGGAGCACGAGCCGGAGTTGCTGGGCAAGGGTCCGACATCGGTGCTGTACGCGATCGCCGACGCCACCGTGGACCACTACCTGGAGGTGGCGGTCGAGCTGCAGAACGACCTGGAGGAGCTGGAGACGGAGGTCTTCGACCCCGAGGGGGGCGGTTCGCGGCACACCGCGTCCCGGATCTACACCTTCAAGCGGCAGATCCTGGAGTTCCGCCGGGCCACCGGCCCGCTGACGATGCCGATGACGCGGCTGGCGGGCATCGGCACGTTCGGCGCGGGCGTGCCCTTCGTGTCGGACCGGGCGCGCCCCTTCTTCCGGGACGTGCAGGACCATCTGACGCGGGTGAACGACTCCGTGGAGGGCCTGGACCGGCTGGTGTCGGACATCCTCTCGGCCCACCTGGCTCAGATGAGCGTCCGGCAGAACGACGACATGCGGAAGATCTCCGCGTGGGCCGCCATGGCCGTGGTGCCCACCATGATCGCGGGGATCTACGGCATGAACTTCGAGCACATGCCCGAACTGAGCTGGCCCGGCGCCTATCCGGCGCTGATCGCGCTGATGGTGGTGCTGGAGGTGCTGCTCTACCGGATGTTCAAGCGGCGCGGCTGGATGTGACCGGCCCGGGCGCGTCCCGCCCGTCCGTCGGGCGGGAGGGCGGGCGGGACGCGCGGGCCGTGGCGGTGCCTCAGGCGAATTCCGGGGCGGTGCTCGGCGGGCCGCCCAGCGCGTCGCGACGCTCCGGGATCCGCAGCGAGACCATGCGGTGCCAGCCGGCCAGCCGCTCGTAGGCGTACATGGCGTGGATGCCCGCGGCCAGCAGCGCGGCCCTGGGCCGGGACCAGCCCAGGATGCGGCCCATGTGGGCCATCACCGCGAGGCTGACGTCCCGGTAGATCCTGATCTCGGCGAGCGCGCACTCCCGCAGGGCGCGCTGGATGGCGCGGCCGTGTCCGGCGCGGGCCAGGCGCAGCAGTTCCTCGTGGCAGTAGGCGAGGTGGTTGTCCTCGTCGTGGGAGATCATGCGCATCGCACGGCCCAGTTCGGGGTGGTCGGCGAAGTGCTTGCGGAGCAGTTCCATCTGCTCGGACGCGCGCTGCTCGGTGACCCGGCTGTGGGCCAGGTAGGTGACGATGTCCTGCACGGTGAGCGCCTCGTCGCGCCGCAGCCGGCCGTGGGCCAGGCCGATCCCGTGCTGCTCCAGCAGCATCGTGTAGTCGGTCTCGGGCGGTACGGGGACGGGGTCCACGCCGCGCTTGCGCATCAGGGCGTTGAAGATGCGGCCGTGTTTGTCCTCGTCGGCGCCGTGCCGGGTGATCTTGGGGGCAAGAACGCGCTGGTCCTCGGGAACCAGGGCGGCGATGCGGGCGTTCTCCCAGCCGCCCTGCGACTCGCCGCTCGCGGCGATCGAGCAGAACAGGGCGAACGACTCGTCGTTCTCGAGGATCTCCTGGAACAGACTCCTGGCCGAAAGCATCGTGACCACCTCTTCCGCGGGCTCGCAGGAGAAGAGTCAAATGCGGGAGCGCGACCGGGGCAACAGGTGTGCCGGACGACTGCGCCGAACGGGGGACGGACCGGTACGACACGGACATGAGCCGGACGGCACATCACCCGGGCGTAACCGCGGCGACGCCCGGGCGTTGTACCGCGTGACGGCCGTGGCGGGGAAGACCCCCGAGCCCCCACCACGGCCGTGGAGCTTCAGGCGAGGCCGGCGCGCTCCAGGGCCTCGGTGCCGGCCCGCAGCGACGCGAGGCGCTCGTCGAGGGTGAATCCGGCCGGGGCGAGGGTGAGGGTGGTGACCCCGGCCGCGGCGTAGGCCTTCATGCGGTCGGCGATGCGGTCCACCGAACCGAGCAGGGTGGTGGAGTCGATCAGGTCGTGCGGCACCGCGGCCGCCGCGCCCTGCTTGTCGCCGGACAGGTACTTGTCCTGGATCTCGGCCGCCTCCTGCTCGTAGCCCATGCGCCGGGCGAGCTGGTTGTAGAAGTTCTGCTTGCGGCTGCCCATGCCGCCGACGTACAGGGCGGTGTAGGGGCGGAAGGTGTCGGCGAGCGTGGTGATGTCCTTGTCGTCGCCCACGGCGAGGGGGACGGTGGGGCAGATGTCGAAGCCGTCGAGCGTCCTGCCCGCCTTCTCCCGGCCCGCGCGCAGGTGCCGGACGGCGGTCTCCTCCAGGTGCTCGGCGGAGGGGAAGATCAGCAGGGCCCCGTCGGCGATCTCACCGGTCTGTTCGAGGTTCTTCGGGCCGATCGCGGCGATGTACAGCGGGATGTGCTCGCGCTGCGGGTGCACGGTGAGCTTGATCGGCTTGCCGGGGCCGCCGGGCAGCGGGAGGGTCCAGTGCTCGCCGTCGTGCGTCAGGCGCTCCCGGGTCATCGCCTTGCGGATGATCTCGACGTACTCACGCGTGCGGGCGAGGGGCTTGTCGAACTTGACGCCGTACCAGCCCTCGGAGACCTGCGGGCCGGAGACGCCGAGGCCGAGGCGGAAGCGGCCGCCGGACAGGGAGTCCAGGGTGGCGGCGGTCATCGCCGTCATGGCGGGCTGCCGCGCGGGGATCTGGAAGATGGCCGAGCCGACGTCGATCCGTTCGGTCTGGGCGGCGACCCAGGTGAGCACGGTGGCGGCATCGGACCCGTAGGCCTCGGCGGCCCAGCAGACCGCGTAGCCGAGGCGGTCCGCCTCCTGCGCCACGGCGAGATTGTCCGCGTCCATTCCGGCGCCCCAGTAACCGAGGTTGATCCCGAGCTGCATGACCCTCTCCCCTTACCGATGAGTAACGTCGCTTGTCCGCCGACCCTATACCTCCGGCGGTCCGGCGGGGCCGCCCCGAGGAGGCCGCCGGCACCCGTCCGGGGCCCGGTCGCCGGGCCCCCGGCCCGCACGGAAATCGTTGTCCACAGGCCGCCACACGGCCGTCCCCGGCCAGTAATCTCGGCGTCCATGGAGCAGAGGCATCTCGGCCGTACCGGCCTGCGTGTGTCCCGGATCGGGCTCGGGACCCTGACCTGGGGTCGGGACACCGACGAGCACGACGCCGCGGACCTGCTGAAGACGTTCTGGGAGGCGGGCGGCACCCTCGTCGACACCGCGGACGTGTACGGCGACGGGGAGTCCGAGTACCTGCTCGGCAGGCTGATGGACGGGCTGGTGCCGCGCCGGGACCTCGTGATCTCCACGAAGGCGGGCAGCGTCCGGGACCCGGACCGGCGCTTCGACGGCTCGCGCCGGCACCTGCTCTCCGCCCTGGACGCCTCGCTGGCCCGCCTGGGCACCGAGTACGTCGACGTGTGGCACGTCCACGCCTACGACCCGGACACCCCGCTCGAGGAGACCCTCCAGGCACTCGACACGGCCGTCGCCAGCGGGCGGGCCCGCTATGCCGGGGTGTCCAACTTCTGCGGCTGGCAGCTGGCCAAGGCGGCGACCTGGCAGCTGGCGGTACCGGGCGGGCGGACCCGGCTGGCCAGCACCCAGATGGAGTACTCACTGCTGCAGCGCGGGGTGGAGCGGGAGGTGCTGCCCGCCGCGCTCGACCTGGGCGTCGGACTGCTGCCGTCCTCGCCGCTCGGCCGGGGCGTGCTGACGGGCAAGTACCGCAACGACGCGACGCCGGCCGACTCGCGCGGCGCCTCCGAGCACCTCGCGCCCTTCGTCGCGCCGTACCTCGACGACACCGCCGCGCGCATCGTGGACGCGGTGACCACGGCGGCGGACGGGCTCGCGGTGACCGCGCTCCAGGTCGCCCTGGCGTGGGTGCGCGACCGGCCCGGGGTGACCGCGCCGGTGGTGGGGGCGCGCACCGCGCAGCAGCTCGCGGCGGCGTTGTCAGTGGAGGCGCTTACTCTTCCTGACGAGATCTGCCGGGCGCTCGACGACGTGTCGGCGCCCGTGCACCGCTATCCCGATCACGACTGGAGCACGCTGTGAGCACGGAGCCGCCCAAGACCACGGAGGACGCCGGGCCGGGGACGCCGGGCGAGGCGGAGACCGGCCGGGTCGCGGGCGCACCGGACGGGGACGCGCGGCCCGGCGGGGACGCCCCAGCCCAGGCCCCGGCG
>NZ_JAAGMD010000004.1 GCF_010548465.1 Streptomyces sp. SID14436
TCCGACGGGCAGCACCCGCCGGACCGTCTCCGGTCCGGCGCCCGCGACGGAACGGCCCGCACCCGACGGCCCGGCCGGCGTCACGCCACCGGGGCCGGCCGCACGCGTGCCCCGCGTCCAGGGGGCGTTGATCGCGCGTTGAGCGGACGTTTCGCGCCGTGCGGAACGCTTCTGGCCATGCACACCGAAACATTCCCGGCGCCCGACCTCACCTGGCAGGAGGAGGCGCTCTGCGCACAGACCGGGGGAGACTTCTTCTTCCCCGAGCCCGGCAGCTCGGTCCGCGACGCCAAGCGGATCTGCGGGATGTGTCCCATCCGGGCCACCTGCCTCGAGTACGCCCTGACGCACGACATGCGCTTCGGGGTGTGGGGCGGGCTGTCGGAGAAGGAACGGCTGGCGCTGCGCCGCGCGTCCCGCTGACCGCTGCGGGCGGTGGTCAGCCGGCGGCGCGGGCCGCCATGCGGGCCTTGCGGGCGGCGAGCTTCTCGTCGAACTTGCGGGCCTCGTCGTCCAGGCCGTTCATGAACAGGCCCAGCTCCTCCTGGGCCTTCAGGCCCTCCGGGCCGAGGCCGTCGATCTCCATGACCTTCAAAAAGCGCAGCACCGGCTGCAGGACGTCGTCGTGGTGGATCCGCAGGTTGTAGACCTCGCCGATCGCCATCTGGGCGGCGGCCCGCTCGAAGCCGGGGATGCCGTGACCGGGCATGCGGAAGTTCACGACCACGTCCCGGACCGCCATCATGGTCAGGTCGGGGGCGATCTCGAAGGCGGCCGCGAGCAGGTTGCGGTAGAAGACCATGTGGAGGTTCTCGTCGGTCGCGATGCGCGCCAGCATGCGGTCGCAGACCGGGTCCCCCGACTGGTGGCCGGTGTTGCGGTGGGAGATGCGGGTGGCCAGTTCCTGGAAGGACACGTAGGCGACCGAGTGCAGCATCGAGTGCCGGTTGTCCGACTCGAAGCCCTCGCTCATGTGGGCCATGCGGAACTGCTCCAACTGGTCCGGGTCCACCGCCCGGGAGGCGAGCAGGTAGTCGCGCATGACGATGCCGTGGCGGCCCTCCTCCGCCGTCCAGCGGTGCACCCAGGTGCCCCAGGCGCCGTCCCGGCCGAACAGGGTGGCGATCTCGTGGTGGTAGCTGGGGAGGTTGTCCTCGGTCAGCAGGTTCACCACCAGGGCGATGCGGCCGACGTCGGTGACCTTGGACTGCTCCTTGTCCCAGGCTTCACCGTCCTCGAAGAAGCCGGGGAAGTTCCGGGCGTCGCTGAACGGGACGTACTCGTGCGGCATCCAGTCCTTGGCGACCTTCAGATGCCGGTTGAGTTCCTTCTCGACCACTTCCTCCAGGGCGTACAGCAGCCGAGCGTCCGTCCAGCCGGTCGAACTGGCGAGGTGGGGAGAAGTAAGCGTCACGGGAACTCCATGGGGGACGGGAGAAGGGACCGGGTCCGGCGAGCGGTGCCGGAACCTACGGCATCGTAGGCTACGAATCCGTAGGTTACGAAACCGTAGGTTAAGAGTGCCGTAAAGCCCCCTGATCGGAAGCAGGCCGCGGCCTCCGCGCTGTCCCCCGGCGTCACGGCGGCCCCGCGCCGGGTTCCCCGGGCCGGGCGGGCCATGCGGCCCCTTCAGCGGGGCCCGCTCAGGCGTACAGCTCCCGCAGCCGGACCGACAGGCACGTCACGCAGCCCTCCAGCTTCTCGAACTCGCCGATGTCCACCAGGACCGGCTCGTAGCCGAGGTCCGCGTACAGTTCGGCGGTCTTCGGGGCGCTCGCCGCCATCAGCAGCCGGTCCCCGCCCAGCAGCACGACGTGAGCCCCGGACGGCTCCGGCACCGGCAGGAAGCGGGGGAACAGCGAGGGCGTGTCCACGGTCGGGACGTGTCCCACGACCGTGCCGTCGGGCAGCGCGGTGACCGCCGACTTCAGGTGCAGCGCCCTGCTCACCGGCACGGCCACCACGCGCGCCCCCAGCGGCTCGAAGGCGGCCCGCAGCTGCTGCACCCCGGCCGCGTTCGTCCGCCCGCCGCGGCCCACGTACACCGTGTCGCCGATCTTCAGCACGTCGCCGCCGTCCAGGGTGCCCGGCTCCCAGACCCAGTTCACGGAGCAGCCCAGCCCGGCGACGGCCTCCTCGATCCCGGGGGTCTCCGCGCGCCGCGACTCGGCACCGGGGCGGGCGATCAGCGCCACGTTGCGGTACATCACCACGGTGTCCTCGACGAACACGGCGTCCGGGCAGTCGTCGGCCGGGTCCACCTCGACCGTCTCCCAGCCGTGGGCGCGCAGCGCCTCGGTGTACGCCTCCCACTGCTCCACCGCGAGGCCGGTGTCCACGGCCTCCCGTTCGATGTGCGTGACCAGCCCTTCGGCGAGCCGGGGACCGGGGCGGCGGACGAGGGCCTTCTTGCTGGACACGAGCGGGCCTTTCGAATCGGACGGGGCAGGGACCGCGGGCCGGGGGACACCTCCGCGCACGACGCGGAGGGGCTCGGCCGTCGGCGGACCATCATGCAGGGCGAATCGGGACAGGACCACCCCTGGCGGTGATGAGATGTACCACCGGTAACCCGATGCGCGGGGCCCGGTCCCGCGCGCACCGGGCCCCCGGCGGCCCGTACGTCAGCTCCCCCGGACGACCCGCCGCAGATGGTCCCCGGTGAACGAGCCGCTCGCACGCAGGAGTTGCGCGGGCGTCCCCTCGAAGACCACCCGGCCGCCGTCCCGGCCCGCGTCCGGACCGAGGTCCACGACCCGGTCGGCGCGCGCAACGACAGCGAGGTTGTGCTCCACCACGACGACGGAGTTGCCCCGGTCCACCAGCCGGTCCAGGAGGGCGACGAGACCGTCCGGACGCTAGGCGGAATACCCGACAGCGTCCGGTGTGATTTCCCGCAGTTCTCCTCCCTCCATGAGCAGCCACCGCGTGATGCCGGCCGACTCCAGGAAGCGCAGGTCGTGACTGGCCACGATCAGCGCCCCCTCGTACGACTCCAGCGCGGTGGTCAGCTGCCGGACACTGGCCAGGTCCAGGTTGTTGGTCGGCTCGTCCAGCATCAGCAGCTGCGGCGCCGGCTCCGCCAGCATCAGCGCGGCCAGCGCGGCACGGAAGCGCTCCCCGCCGGACAGCGTGGCCGCTTTCCGGTCGGCCCGGCCGCCCCGGAACAGGAAGCGGGCGAGCCGCGCCCGGATCCGGTTGCCGGTGGCCTCCGGCGCGAAGCGCGCCACGTTCTGCGCGACCGTCAGCCCGTCGTCGAGGACGTCGAGCCGCTGCGGCAGGAACCGCAGGGGCACGTGCGCCACCGTCTCGCCCGCCACCGGCTCCAGCTCCCCGGCGACCGTGCGCAGCAGCGTCGTCTTGCCCGCGCCGTTGCGGCCGATCAGCGCCACCCGCTCCGGGCCGCGCAGCTGCACCTCCCCCTTCACCCGGGAGCCGTGGGCGAGCTCCAGGTCCCGCAGGGTCAGCACGGTGCGTCCCGGCGGCACCGCCGTGTACGGCAGGTCGACGCGGATCTCGTCGTCGTCCCGCACCGCCTCCGCCGCCTCGTCGAGTCGCTCCCTGGCCTCGGCCAGCCGCCCCTCGTGCAGGATCCGGTGCTTGCCCGCCGACTCCTGCGCCGCGCGCTTGCGGGCGCCCATGACGATCTTCGGCTCGCGCTTGGAGTCCCACATCTTCTGCCCGTACCGCTTGCGGCGGGCCAGTTTGACCTGGGCGTCGGCCAGTTCGCGTTTCTGCTTGCGCACGTCCGACTCGGCGTTGCGCACCGTCCGCTCGGCCGCCTCCTGCTCGACGGCCAGGGCCTCCTGGTAGGCGGAGTGGTTGCCGCCGTACCAGCTGATCCGGCCGGACCGCAGATCGGCGATCTGGTCGACGTGTTCCAGCAGTTCGCGGTCGTGGCTGACCAGCACCATGACGCCGGACCAGTTCCGGACGGCCTCGTACAGCCGTGCGCGGGCGTACAGGTCGAGGTTGTTCGTGGGCTCGTCGAGCAGCAGCACGTCCGGCCGGCGCAGCAGCAGCGCGGCCAGGCGCAGCAGCACCGACTCGCCGCCGGAGACCTCGCCGACCGTGCGGTCCAGGCCGATGTGGCCCAGGCCCAGCTCACCCAGGGTCGCCAGGGCGCGCTCCTCCACGTCCCAGTCGTCGCCGACGGTCTCGAAGTGCTCCTCGGCCGTGTCACCGGCCTCGATCGCGTGCAGCGCGGCCCGTCGCGCGGCGATGCCGAGGGCCTCGTCCACCCGGAGCGCGGTGTCGAGGGTGACGTTCTGCGGCAGATGGCCCACCTCGCCGGCGATCCGGACGGTGCCGGCGGCCGGGGTCAGCTCTCCGGCGATCAGTCTCAACAGGGTGGACTTGCCGGACCCGTTGACGCCGACGAGACCGGTGCGGCCGGGGCCGAAGGCGACGTCGAGACCGTCGAAGACGGGCGTGCCGTCGGGCCAGGTGAAGGACAGCGAGGTGACAGTGAGGGAAGAAGACATACGGGTCTCCGCGGTTGCTCGATCCGGTCAGGGGCACACGCGTATCGAGACACCGCGGGGCGACGACCGGACCACCGGACACCCGGGGAGGAAGGAAGGGCACAGAAGGCAGACCCTGTTCCGCGGGGACGGCTCGAATGCCGAGGTCGCACGCAGCGCACACCCGCACGGGTGTGACGCGGTGTCCCAGAACCTCAGACGAGCAACGTCCCTCTCCCCTCGACGGCAACAGATCCGTTCCCCACATTAGGAGCGGCCGCGGACCGCCGTCAACGGAATTACGCCCGGTGCGTTCCCCCCGCCATCCGCCCCCCGAGGAGGCCCCCGTGCCCAACGGCCCGCTCACGCTGCCGGCCCGGCTGTTCCTGCTGGCCTGGGACACCGACCGGCGGGTGGTCGCCGAGCCCGCCCGCCTGCCGCCCCTGGTCCGCGCCGGCGCCCTCACCGAACTCGCCCGGCGCGGCCTGCTGACCGACGACGACGGCATCGCCACCCCCGTCGACCTGGACTCCCGCACCGGGGACGCCGTCCTCGACGGGCTCCTGGAGCTGGTCAGCGAGTCCTGCCCGCACCGCTGGCACGCCTGGGTCACGCTTCGGGCCCGCCACACCTTCGACGCGGTGCGCGAGCAACTGGTCGCCGAAGGCCTGCTGCGCGCCCGGCGGCGCCGGGTCCTCGGCGTGTTCCCCTCGGTCGAGTACGCCCTGGACGGCGTCGCCCACGCCGCCGCCGTGCAGGAGGGGGCCCGGGACCTCCTCGACGGGACCCGGCCGGTGGCCGGAACCCCGCGGACCGAGGCCGACGTCGCCCTGCTGGGCGCCGTGGCCGGACTGCGCACCCTGAGCCCCGGGAACGACCGGGCCGGACACGAGCGGCGCGTGGAGGAACTGCTGGCCGCCCCGGCCCCGCAGCCCGCAGCCCGGGTGCTCCGGGAGATCGTGCGCGGACTGCGCACGGCGGTGCCGGCCGCCCCGGTACCCTCACTCGCGCCCGGCGCCTGACGCGCGCGGGACGACGGCGCGTCCCGCCGCCCGGACCCGCCGCCGTCCCGGACGGCCGTCCGGGCTCCGCCCGCGGACATGCCACGCCGGGCGGTGCCGCTCAGCAGGCGTCGCGCATCAGTTCCGCTAGCCCGTGGTCCAGGTCGAGCTGCAGATACTCCCGGCCGGTCGGCACGAGTTCGCTCGTGGCCTCCAGGAACCGGCGCACCTCACCCGAGCGCACGTGCACCACGGCCGTGCCCTCCGGGGCGTGGAACTCCAGCACGGTGCGGTCGTACCCGTAGGGCCGCACCCGGACGTCCCCGTGGCCCTCGGGGCCCTGGAGTCCCGCGGCGAGCAGCTCACGGGCGAACGTCCAGCACACCTCGACGCCCTCCAGAGTGGCGGGGGCCGGGAAGGTCATCCGGACGGCGAACGGATCGCTCCGGTCGTAGTGCAGCGTGGCGGGAATGTTCGGCATCCGCGGCGCGGCGGCGACGAGACGGGCCTCGACGGGTTGCTCGATGACGGTGGACAACGCCTTGCTCCCTCGTGACGGCTGGGCGGGCTTCCGGGGCGGATCGGGCCGGCTACTGGAAGAGACGACGGAATCAGCCAATCCGTGCACACCCGATGCGAGTGACCTCTGTCACCGCCTTCATGCACCCGAGTGACGGGCCTCTCGCCCGGCGGGCCCCGGAGAGCGCGACCGCACGGGCCCGCGGCACGAGTCGCGCTCCGGGCTCTGATCCCGGCGGAGCGGGGTACCCGTGGCCCGAACACGACACGGAGGGAGCGGACATGCCAAGCGGTTCCAGCCCCAAGCGGGAGCGTCAGTACGAGCACATCAAGGAGAGCGCGAAGGACCGGGGCGAGAGCACCGGCCGCGCCAAGGAGATCGCCGCGCGGACCGTGAACAAGGAACGCGCCCGCTCCGGCGAGTCCAAGACCGCCAGCCGCACCTCGACCCAGGACATGTCGTCCGGCAAGCGCGGCGGCCGGCGGTCCGGCAAGGGTTCCCAGGGGCCCACGTACGACCAGCTGTACGAGGAGGCCAAGCGCCGCAACGTGGACGGCCGCTCCAGCATGAACAAGAGCCAGCTGCAGCGGGCCCTGGGCAAGTGAGCCGCGGGCCGGGGCGCCGGACGCATCCGGCACCCCGGCCGGGGGCGGCGGCCTCCCCGGGGGTGTCCGGCGGCCACCCTCTAGGCTGACGCCCACCATGACGACGGTTCACCTCCCGCCCCACTGGCCCACGACCGAGGACGAGGCGCGCGCGGTCCAGGACCGCCTGCGCGCGCGGGTGGTGCGCGACGAGCCGGGCCCGCCGCCCGGCACCGGCCGGGTCACCGGGGTCGACGTGGCCTACGACGACGCCCGCGACATGGTCGCGGCGGCGGCCGTCGTGCTGGACGCCGGCACCCTCGGCGTCGTCGCCGAGGCCACGGCCGTCGGCCGGGTCTCCTTCCCGTACGTCCCCGGCCTGCTGGCCTTCCGCGAGATCCCCGCGGTCCTCGCCGCCCTCGACGCCCTGCCGGGCCCGCCCGGCCTCGTCGTCTGCGACGGCTACGGGCTGGCCCACCCCCGCCGTTTCGGCCTCGCCAGCCACCTCGGCGTGCTCACGGGGCTGCCCACCATCGGCGTCGCGAAGAACCCCTTCACCTTCACCCACAGCGCCCCGGGCACCGCACGGGGCAGCTCGGCCCCGCTGCTCGACGGCTCCGAGGAGGTCGGCCGCGCCCTGCGCACGCGGGACGGCGTCAAACCGGTCTACGTCTCGGTCGGCCACCGCGTGGACCTCGACCACGCCTGCGCCCACACCCTCGCGCTGACCCCCGCCCACCGCCTCCCGGAGACCACCCGCCGGGCCGACGCCCTGTGCCGGCGGGCGCTGGCCGGAGCACGCGAGTCCTCCGGGACGTAGCGCTCCGGCCGGCGACGACCCCGGTGCGCGGCGGCCGGACGGGAGGACCTAGGGTCACGGTGCTACCGGGGAGGGGACGACGCATGGTGCGTGGGGGAATGCGGGCGGCTGTGGCATGCGCCGCCGCGGTGCTGGTGCTGGCGGGCTGCGGTGAACGGCCGGACCGTTCCACGGGTTCGCAGCAGGGCTCGGACAAGCCGTACGCGAGCGCCGGGCAGGTGCCGGAGAAGCTCGGCGGCGACGGCACCACCATCCAGGTCGGCGACCCCGGCGCGCCGACGGTCGTCCGCGTCTACGAGGACCCGCGCTGTCCGGGCTGCCGGGAGTTCGAGGTGGCCGGCGGGGGCCCCGCCCTGAACGAGGCGGTCCTGGAACGCCGGGTGCGGGCCGAGTACGTCTTCGCCTCCTTCCTCGACGACAGCCACGGCGGCGACGGCTCGAAGAAGGCGGTCAACGCGCTGCGGGCCGCGCTCGACGAGAGCCGGTTCATGGAGTACCACGCGGTGCTCTACGCCGAGCAGCCGGAGGAGGGCGCCGAGGAGTACACCGACGCCCGCCTGCTGGAACTGGCGGAGAAGGTGCCGGGCCTGCGCGGTCCCGCGTTCGACGCCGCGGTCACGTCCATGAAGCACCGCTCCTTCGTCACCGCGTCGGAACGGGCCTACGAACGGGCCGGGGGAGCACACGAGCCCAACGGCCCGGGCACCCCGACGGCCTTCATCGACGACAAGCGGGTCTCCGAGACCCTGCGCGGTGTCCTGTACGACGAAGAGGCCTTCGGCGAGCTGCTGCGGCAGATCGGCAGGGACCCGGAGGGCTGGCAGGACAGCGCGCTCTGACCTCCCGCGCGGGGGCGGGCCGGTGCCGCCCGCCCCGGCCCGTTCAGCGCGTGGCGGCGACGCGGAAGCGGATGCCCGCCGCGTCCAGGCGCTCGATCAGCGCGTCGCCCATGGCCACCGCCGTCGTGACCTGCCCCGAGGAGGGCGGCAGGTCGTCGAGGGCCAGGCAGAGCGCGCCCTCGGCGAGCATCTTCGCCGTCTCGTCGTAGCCCGGGTCGCCGCCCGAGACCTCGGTGTAGACCCGCTGCCCGCCGCCCTCGCCCACGAAGCGGACGGTGAACCAGCTGCGGGCCCGCTTCTGCGCGCTCGGCCCGTCGCCCGGCTTCAGCCGGCCGGACAGCAGCCGCCGCACCGGGCCCACCTGGGCCGCCGCGGCCAG
>NZ_JAAGMD010000025.1 GCF_010548465.1 Streptomyces sp. SID14436
CGCCCCGCCGCAGGCACCCCACGCCCCCGCCCCGCCGCCCGGTCACGGCGGTGCGACGCCCCCGCCGGGCTACGGCCAGCCGCCCGCGCCCGGTGTCATGCCGGGTCAGCAGGCCCCCCACGGAGCTCCGCAGGGGATGCCCCAGGGCACCGGGCCGACGACGCCCGGCGTGCTCGGCGCGCTGCAGATGTTCAAGGAGACGCCCACCGGGCAGCGCTGGACCCCGCAGAACGACAAGCTCATCCGGGTCGACCTCGGCATGGGCGGCCAGCCCGTGCTGGCCCGGCAGGGCAGCATGGTGCTGTACCAGGGCAAGGTCGACTTCAGCTACAAGGGCGCCGGCTTCACCGGCCGCGTCGTCGGCAACGCCACCGGCCAGGAGATGCAGCTGATGCGCTGCACCGGCCAGGGCCAGGTGTTCTTCGCCGAGGACGCCACGATGCTGCACCCGATCGAGCTCCAGGGCGACGCCGTGTGCGTGTCCGCGGAGAACGTCCTCGCCTTCGACGAGAGCCTCCAGTACGAGGTCCGCCGCATCGAGGGCCACGGCATCCCCGGCGGCGCGCTGTTCACCATGCAGTTCCAGGGCACCGGCACCATCGTCGTCAAGACCCACGGCGTGCCCGTGGTGCTGCCGGTCACGCCCACCACGTTCGCCGACTGCAACGCCGTGGTCGCCTGGTCGGCCGCCTCCCAGGTGGTCGTCTCCAGCCAGGTGAGGATGCGCCGCAACTCCTACCCCGGGGACACGGGGGAGAGCGTCAACCTCCAGTTCCGGGGCGCGCCCGGGAACTTCATCGTCGTCCAGCCGTACGAGATCTAAAGGGAGCCCGTCATGAACCAGCCACTCGCGGGCTTCGCCCCCGCACCGGTCACCGCCCGCATGGAGAACCACGGCAACCACATGCTGAAGGTCGCCATGCAGACCGGCCATGACCTCTTCGCCCGCGTGGGCTCCATGGTCGCCTACGAGGGCTTCGTCCAGTACGAGCCCAACCCCCCGGCGGTCCGCCAGATCGCCAAGGACTGGCTGACCGGGGAGGGCGCGCCGCTGATGAAGTGCTCCGGCGACGGCCTGCTCTACCTCGCCGACTACGGCGCGGACGTCGTCGTGATCAACCTCAACGGCGACGGCATCTCCGTCAACGCCACCAACCTGCTCGCCTTCGACGCGCACCTCAGCTGGGGCGTGGAGCGGGTCAAGGGCCTGGCGAAGTTCGCCGGCCAGGGCCTGTGGAACACCAGGATCTCCGGGCAGGGCTGGGTCGCGCTGACCTCGCGCGGCAAGCCGATCGTCGTCGACTGCGGCGGCGGGGAGGACGAGACGTACGTCGACCCGGACGCCCTGGTCGCGTGGTCCCCGAACCTCAAGGTGAAGGGCAAGCGCAGCTTCCGTGCCCAGTCGCTGATCGGCCGCGGCAGCGGGGAGGCCTACCAGATGGCCTTCTCCGGTCAGGGCATCGTCGTCGTCCAGCCCAGTGAGGACAGCACCGACCGTCTCCGGGTCCGGGGCTGAGGGGGAGCAACCACACCATGCAGAGCCCGCTTTTCGCCCACAACGACCAACCGACCCAGGACCGCTGGAGCCTGCAGAACAAGAACATGCTGCGGGTCGCCCTGGAGGGCCACGACGACGTCCTGGCCCGCAAGGGCTCGATGGTCGCCTACCAGGGTCTCGTCGAGTTCGACGCCGAGTACCAGAGCCGCGGTCAGGCGCGTGCCCGCATGCGCACCGGTGAGGGACTCGACCTGATGCGCTGCCACGGGCAGGGCACCGTCTACCTCGCCAACCTCGCCCAGCACATCCACCTCATGGACGTGGACCAGGACGGGCTGACGGTCGACAGCAGCTACGTGCTGGCGATGGACTCCTCGCTGCACCACGAGGTCATCGCCGTCGACAGCCAGTACGGCATCTCCGGCTCCGGGAGGTACCAGCTCAACATCACCGGCCGGGGCCGGGTCGCCCTGATGACCTCCGGCATGCCGCTGATGATGCAGGTGACGCCCGACAAGTACGTCAACTGCGACGCCGACGCGATCGTGGCCTGGTCCACCGCGCTGCGGGTGCAGATGCAGGCCCAGACGCACTCCTCCGGTGTGTGGCGGCGCCGGGGCAGCACCGGCGAGGGCTGGGAGCTCAGCTTCATGGGCAGCGGATTCGTCCTGGTCCAGCCCAGTGAGCTGCTGCCGCCGCAGAACGCCCAGATCGGCTCGGGTCTCGCCGCGCAGTACGGCATGGGCCAGCAGGGCGCCCGCGGCCACAACCAGGGCAACGTCTGGAGCTGACGGGCCGGCCGGCCACCGCGGGGCACGGCAGGACGGGTGAGGGGCGGCCGTCACGACGGCCGCCCCTCACCCGTGCGTCCGCGGCATCCCCTCAGACGCCGAGTCTCGTCCGGGCCGCCTGGACCAGACGGACGACGGAGGCGTCGGCCACCTCCGCGACCGCGTCGTAGGGGAACCAGCGCAGGTCCAGCGACTCGTCGCTGATCGCCTCCACGGCACCGGACGGCGGCAGGGCGGCGTACTGCACGTCCAGGTGCCAGGCACAGGGCGTCTCGTGGCGGTCCAGACGCAGGGGACCGCCGGGGAGCAGGGTCAGCCCCGGGATGCCGGACTCCTCGGTGCCCTCCCGCAGCGCGGCGGCGGCCAGGGTGGTGTCGGCCGGCTCGCAGTGGCCGCCCATCTGCAGCCACATGCGCAGCTTCCGGTGCAGGGTCAGCAGCACCCGGCCGCGCTCCGGGTCGATCACCAGGGCGCTCGCGGTGAGGTGGCCGTCCCGGCACGCCTTCCACATGCCGTCCGGATGGGCGGCGAGGTGGTCGAGGTAGGCGTCGCGCAGCTCCGTCTGGTCCTCGTAGCCCTTGAGCACCAGGACGGCGTCGTCGTGCAGGCTCACTTGCCGTCGTCGCCCTTGCTCTCGTCCTTGCTCTTGTCCTCGCCCTCGGCCCGGTCGTCGTCCCCGGTCTCGCCGGTCCCGCCGTCCTGCTTGCGCAGGTCGGGCTTGCCGGCCGCCTCGCCGAGCATCTTGTCCAGCTCGGAGAAGTCCGCCTGTTCGCGGTGCACGAAGCCGTCCGGGTCGTCCAGGTCGGTCGCCGTCGGCAGCATGTCCGGGTGGGCCCACAGGGCGTCCCGGCCGTCCACACCCCGCGCGTCGGTGAGCGAGGCCCACAGCCGCGAGGCGTCCCGCAGGCGGCGCGGGCGCAGCTCCAGACCGATCAGCGTGGCGAAGGTCTGCTCCGCGGGACCGCCGGAGGCACGCCGGCGCCGCAGCGTCTCGCGCAGGGCGTCCGCCGACGACAGCCGGGGCTTCGCCGCCGCGTGCACGACCGCGTCCACCCAGCCCTCGACCAGCGCCAGCGCCGTCTCCAGCCGGGCCAGGGCTGCCTTCTGCTCGGGCGTGTCCTCGGGCTGGAACATGCCCTGCTGGAGGGCTTCCTGCAGCTGCTCGGGGTTCTCCGGGTCGAACTGGCCGACGACGTCCTCCAGCTTGCCGGTGTCGACCTTGATCCCGCGCGCATAGCCGTCGACCGCGCCGAACAGGTGCGAGCGCAGCCACGGCACGTGTGCGAACAGGCGCTGGTGGGCGGCCTCGCGCAGCGCGAGGTACAGCCGCACCTCGTCCTCGGCCACGCCGAGGTCCTTGCCGAACCCGGCGATGTTCAGCGGCAGCAGCGCGGCCTTGCCGGCCGGGCCGAGCGGCAGGCCGATGTCGGACGAGCCGACGACCTCTCCGGCCAGCACACCGACGGCCTGCCCGATCTGCGTGCCGAACATGGCGCCGCCCATGGAGCGCATCATGCCGATCAGCGGGCCGGCCATGGCCTGCATCTCCTCCGGCAGGACGTCGCCCATGGCGTTCCCGACGCGCTCGGCGACCGGGTCGACCAGCTCGCGCCACGCGGGCAGGGTCGCCTCGACCCACTCCGCGCGGCTCCAGGCCACGGCGGAGGCCGCGCCCGACGGCAGCGACGTGGCGTCGTCCAGCCACAGGTCGGCCAGGCGCAGCGCGTCGTCGACGGCCTTGCGCTCGGCGGGCCCGACACTGGCGTCCTTCGTGCCGTCCGACGTGCCCTGCGAGACGGTCTGGCGGGCGATCTGCTTGGCCATGTCCCAGTTCACCGGGCCGCCCTCGTAGGAGAGCATCTGGCCGAGCTGCTGGAAGGCGGCGCCCAGGTCGGTGGGGTTCAGGGAACCGAACATCGCGGCGAACGGATTGTCCGCCCCGGGGCCGCCAAAGCCGCCTGCTCCGGGCGTGCCGAAGCCGAACGGGTTGGCCGGGCCCTGACCACCGCCGCTCTGCGGGTCCTTCTTCTTGCCCTCGTCGCCGTCGTCCGGCTCCTCCGGCGGAAGGCCGAATCCGAATGGGGTGTCACTCACGGGATTCCTCGGCTGGTAGGGCCGCCGGTTCTTTCCGGCGGCACGGCTGCCCGACAACACCACCCAGCGTAGACACCTGAGGCGGATCGGGCCTCGGTGCTTCGCCGACAGACTGCCTGCGGCAGGATGGAGCCACCTGGTACGTACGCGTCGCTTGCGCCCGTACTGAAGACAACCGCTGGAGACGCCTGGTGAGTTCCCCAGATCCGCAGGTTCGCGCAGCGCGAAACCCGTCCGCCCGTCCCGCGCGCGGGCCCGTCGTCGCGGTCACCGGTGCCGCGTCCGGGGTCGGCGCGCTGCTCACCGAGCGGCTGGCCGCCTCGGAGGAGGTCAAGCAGGTCGTCGCCATCGACGAGCGGCGGGGCGAGTGCGCCGACGCCGAATGGCACATCCTCGACGTGCGGGACCCGGCCATCGCGGAGAAGCTGCGCGGCGCCGACGTGGTGGTCCACCTGGCGCTCGACCTGGACCTGGAGACCGACGCCGCCGCCCGGACGGCGTACAACGTGCGGGGAACGCAGACGGTCCTGACCGCCGCCGCGGCCAGCGGGGTGCGGCGCGTGGTGCTGTGCACCTCCGCGATGGTCTACGGCGCGCTGCCGGACAACGAGCTGCCGCTGTCGGAGGACGCCGAACTGAAGGCCACCGCCGAGGCCACCGGCGTCGGCGACCTGCTGGAGATCGAGCGGCTGGCCCGCCGGGCCCCCCGCGCGCACCCCGGGCTGAACGTCACCGTAGTGCGCCCGGCCGTGCTGGTCGGCGGGGGCGCCGACACCGCGCTGACCCGCTACTTCGAGTCGCCCCGGCTGCTGGTGGTCGCCGGTTCGCGGCCCGCGTGGCAGTTCTGCCACGTCGACGACCTGTGCAGCGCGCTGGAGTACGCCGCCGTGGAGAAGGTCGAGGGCGAACTCGCCGTCGGGTGCGACGGCTGGCTGGAACAGGAGGAGGTGGAGGAGCTCAGCGGGATCCGCCGCATGGAGCTCCCCTCCGCGGTCGCGCTCGGCGCGGCGGCCCGGCTGCACCGCATCGGCCTCACCCCGTCCCCGGCCGGGGACCTCGCCTACACGATGTACCCGTGGGTGGTGAGCGGGAGCCGGCTGCACGACGCGGGATGGCGGCCCTCCTACACCAACGAGGAAGTGCTGGAGGAACTGCTGGGGGAGGTCTCCGGCCGGCACACGGTGGCCGGACGGCGGCTGGGCCGGAAGGACGCCACGGCGGCCGGTGCGGCCGGTGCGACGGTGGCCCTGCTGGGCGCGGCGGCCGTGGTGCGGCGCGCCCGCAAGGCCCGGCGCCGCATCTGACCGGAGGGCCGGGCCGGGACCGGTGGGCTCCCGGCGTCCCCGCCCGTCGGCGGGGCGTTCGACGGCCCGCGAGCCGCCGGGCGTCCTGCCGGGCGTCCTGTAGGAGGCTCCAAACGGCACGCGCGTGTGCCGGACGAGTCCGCTCTTCCGCGCCGGAGCGCAGGTGCGGCACGATGGGGGACATGGCATCCACGCACGATCACCCGGGTGAGCAGGCCGCACAGGATCCGATCAAGCTGATCGGGATCCGCGACACGCCGCTCTCCGTGGACGAGGTCCTGCGGGCCGTCGGGGACGACGCCGCGGGCGGCACCGCACTGTTCGTCGGGACCGTGCGCAACCACGACGGCGGAGCCGACGTCGACGCGCTGAGCTATTCGTGTCACCCGAGCGCCGAGGCGGAGATGCGGCGGATCGCCGAAAAGGTCGCCGCCGATTACCCCGTTCGGGCGCTGGCGGCCGTGCACCGGGTGGGTGATCTCGGGATCGGGGACCTCGCCGTCGTCGTCGGCGTGTCGTGCCCGCACCGGGGAGAGGCCTTCGAGGCGTGCCGGAAACTCATCGACGACCTCAAGCACGAGGTGCCGATCTGGAAGCACCAGAGGTTCTCGGACGGCACGGAGGAGTGGGTGGGCGCCTGCTGAGCGCCGCCACGACCTGCCGGACGAAGACCGGACGCCCCGGGCCGGAATCCCGCCGGACCGGGCCGCCGGTTCCGGCCCGCACCTCCGGTTCCGGCCCGCACCTCCGGTTGCGTAACCGCACCCCTGGCGTGAGCGTTGTCACTGCGGATGGTTAATCTGCTGATCAGTCAGTGTTGCGGACGCTCATGGGGTTGGGAGGTCGGCATGGCGGTGCTCGCCTGGTTGCTGATTCCGCTGGTGGCCGCGATCGGTGCCGGACTGTGGGGCAGTTGGGCCGGCCGGACGCGCAAGGCGCGCAGCGACGGGCCGGAGCTCATCGGGTACGCCCGCTTCCGGGAGGCGATGGAGAAGCCCCGGTCCGGCAGCTGAACGGCGGGAAAGCGCAGGTCCACGCAGGACGCCACAGGGCCGCCCGGACGGGCGGCCCTGACGGTGCGCTGACAGACACGTCCCGTACTGTCGACCCATGCCACGCCGCACCGCGACGATGCTCGCCTCCACCCTGATGCTGATCGCGCTCCTGTGCGCGGGAGTCTTCATCCCCGTGCCGTACGCGGAGATGTCGCCGGGGCCCACGGTGAACACCCTGGGCGAGCACGACGGCGAGCCGGTGCTGCAGATCGCGGGGCGCAAGACGTATCCGACCGACGGCCACCTGAACATGACCACGGTGCGGGTCACCAGCGCCGACTACCGGATGAACCTCGTCGAGGCCGTCTACGGATGGCTCGCGCACGACAACAAGGTCGTGCCCCACGACACCCTCTACCCGGACGGCAAGACGGAGGAGGAGTCGACCCAGGAGAACGCGGAGGAGTTCAGCCAGTCCCAGGAGAGCGCCAAGGTCGCCGCCCTGAAGGAGCTGGACGTCCCCGTGAAGTCCTGGGTGATCGTGTCGACGGTCGTCAAGGGCTCGCCCGCCGAGGGCCGGCTGCACGCGGGCGACGTGATCAAGGCCGTCGACGGCAAGAAGGTCGCGGAACCGGCCGACGTCGCCGAACTGGTGACCGCGCACGAGCCGGGCGAGGACGTCGTCTTCACGATCGTGCCGGCCGCGGAGCAGGAGGCCGCCGAGAAGGAGAAGCGGGCGCCGAAGAAGACCGAGAAGGTGACGATCACCACCGCGACCGCCGACGACGGCGGCGAGAAGCGCGCCATCGTCGGCATCTCCGCCGGCACCGACCACACGTTCCCGTTCTCCATCGACATCAAGCTGGCCGACGTCGGCGGACCCAGCGCCGGTCTGATGTTCGCCCTCGGCATCTACGACAAGCTCACCCCCGGCAGCCTGACCGGCGGCCGGTTCGTGGCGGGCACCGGCACGATCGACGACAACGGCAAGGTCGGCCCGATCGGCGGCATCCAGATGAAGACGGTCGGCGCGCGCGACAAGGGCGCCGAGTTCTTCCTCACTCCCGCCGACAACTGCGCGACCGCCGTCAAGGACGTCCCCGACGGCCTCACGCTCGTCGAGGTGAAGACGCTGGAGGACGCCCTCGGCGCGCTGGAGGACATCCGCGCCGGCGACACCGCCGACCTGCCGACTTGCAAGGCCTCCTGACCCGCACGACCGCCCGGGCCGCACGGCCGCCCGGGCCGCACGGCCTCCTGACCCGCGGGGACCGGCGCCCGCCCCGGAAGGGGGCGCGGGGACCGCTCCCCGCGGTCCGGCTACTCCTCGAAGGTGGCCGACAGGGCCTGGGCCAGCCCCGGCACCAGGTCGGAGCCGGTGAGGACCTCCGTCGGGGAGTCCTTCTCCCGCAGTCGCAGGGCCGACTCGCGCCGGCCGTCGCGCAGCACCGCGACCGTCATCCGGACCTCCTGGCGCTCCGGGTGCTCGGCCACCCAGTTCGTCAGCGCCGTCTCGTCCATGCCCTGCGGGACCTGGGCCTCCGCGGACGGGGGCAGGATCAGGCGCTCCACGGTCAGGGCGCAGCCGGTCACCGCGTCCGGCCAGGCGATGGTGCCGAGGAACTCGTCGAGCGGCTTGCCCGCGGGGATCTCGTCCTGCTCGACGGGGGTGAGGGCGGTCGCCTCCGGCTCGCCGTCCAGGCCGAGGCGGTCCGCGAGACCGGGTTGCTCGGCCCGCAGCCGGGCGGTGTCGACGAGGGCGAACAGGCGGGCGGGCTGGTCCCAGCCGAGGCCGGAGACGTACTCGTCGATCTCGAGTACGGCCCTGGTGAGCGGGTGCGCAGCCATGGGTGTGTTGGACATGGTCACAATCTTCTCTCGTTCGGGGCCGGAATCGGGAACCGAGTAAAGGGTTAGTAAGTTGCATAGGTGGGGCCCACGAGCAGCGGGTTCCATACAAGGTCCACGGACACGCGGGCCAGACGAATCAACAGCGAACCTTGAGGTGCCTACCTTGGCTTTCCAGATGCCGGACCGCGGCGGAGGCCCGACGGGGCCACGGATGAGAGTGGGCCGTCCGTCCCGGCGGGTCCGGACCCTGCTCATGACACTGGGCGTCCTTGCCGTCCTCGGCATGGTGTTCACCATGTTCGCGGGGTTCTGGACCGACTGGCTGTGGTATCGCTCGGTCAACTACTCGTCGGTCTTCACGACCACCCTGTGGACCAAGATCGGCCTCTTCTTCGTCTTCGGTCTGCTGATGGCCGCGTCGGTCGGGGTCAACATCTGGCTGGCGCACCGGCTGCGGCCGCCGCTCAGTGCCATGTCGATGGAGCAGCAGAACCTCGACCGGTACCGGATGGGCATCGCCCCGTACAAGAAGTGGCTGCTGCTGGGCATCACCGCGCTGGTCGGTCTGATCGCCGGTGCCTCGGCGTCCGGCCAGTGGCGCACCTGGCTGATGTGGATCAACGGTGTGCCCTTCGGTGAGAAGGACCCCCAGTTCAAGCTGGACGTGTCCTTCTACGCCTTCGACCTGCCGTGGTACCGCTTCCTGCTCGGTTTCGGATTCGCCACGGTCATCCTGTCGGTGATCGCCGCCGCGCTCACCCACTACCTCTACGGCGGGCTGCGCATCACCAGCCCCGGCGCGCGCGCGACGGCCGCGGCCACCGGCCACCTGTCCGTGCTGATCGGCATCTTCGTCGCCCTGAAGGCGGTCGCCTACTGGCTCGACCGGTACGGGCTGGCGGTGAAGTCCAGCGACTTCAAGGCGACCGACAGCTGGACGGGCCTGCGGTACGTGGACGCCAACGCGTATCTGCCGGCCAAGACGATCCTGTTCTGCATCGCCGTGATCTGCGCGCTGCTGTTCTTCGCCACCCTGTGGCGGCGCACCTGGCAGCTGCCCGTCATCGGCTTCGGCCTGATGGTGCTGTCGGCGATCCTGATCGGCGGCCTGTACCCGGCGATCGTGCAGAAGTTCCAGGTCCAGCCGAACGAGCAGGCCAAGGAAGCGCCGTACGTCGAGAAGAACCTCAAGGCGACGCGCGACGCCTACGGCATCGACGGCACCCAGGTCACCGAGTACCCGGGCACCAGCCAGACCGAGGACAAGACCAAGCTGCGGGACGCCGTCACCGACACGGCGAGCATCCGCATCATGGACCCGAACATCGTCTCGCCGACGTTCCAGCAGCTCCAGCAGATCAGGAACTACTACGCGTTCCCGACCAACCTGGACGTCGACCGGTACACCAAGGACGGCAAGGACCAGGACACCGTCATCGGTCTGCGCGAGCTGAACTACAACGGCATCCCGAAGCGGAACTGGATCAACGACCACTTCCGCTACACCCACGGCTACGGCGTCGTCGCCGCCGAGGGCACCAGCGCGGACGCCGGCGGACGCCCGGTCTTCACCGAGTCCGACCTGCCGTCGAAGGGCGATCTGGGCACGTACGAGCAGCGCGTCTACTACGGCGAGCGCACCACCACGTACTCGATCGTCGGCGGCCCCCAGAAGGAGATCGACTACTCCGACGACAGCGGTGAGAAGACCTACAGCTACAAGGGCGACAGCGGCGTCAACCTCGCCAACCCGATCAACCGGGCGGCGTACGCGGTCGCGTTCAGCGAGCCGCAGATCCTGTACTCCGGCGCCATCGGGGACGGTTCGCGGATCCTGTACAACCGCACGCCGAAGGAGCGCGTCGAGGCGATCGCCCCGTGGCTGACCATCGACGGCGACGCCTACCCGGCGGTCGTGGACGGCCGGATCCAGTGGATCGTCGACGCCTACACGACGAGCAACGGCTACCCGTACTCGTCGCGGACGACGCTCGGTGACACCACGGCCGACTCGCTGACCGCCACCAACGACAACCGCGCGGTGGTGGCCCAGCAGAACCAGGTCAACTACATCCGCAACTCGGTGAAGGCGACCGTCGACGCGTACAGCGGCGAGGTCAAGCTCTACCAGTGGGACACCGAGGATCCCGTCCTGAAGACGTGGATGAAGGCGTTCCCGGACACCGTGGAGCCGAAGGGCGAGATCTCCGAGACCCTGATGGCCCACCTGCGGTACCCGCAGGACCTGTTCAAGGTGCAGCGTGAGCTGCTCACCCGCTACCACGTGAAGGACGCCACGACGTTCCTCTCCGGCAGCGAGGTGTGGCAGGTGCCGGACGACCCGACGAACAAGACGGGCGAGACGGTACCCCCGTACTACCTGAGCATGAAGATGCCGGACCAGAAGGAACAGGTCTTCTCGCTCACCACCACGTTCACTCCGAACGGCCGTGACAACCTCAGCGGGTTCATGGCGGTCGACGCGGAAGCGGGCACCGAGGACTACGGCAAGATCAGAATCCTGAAGCTGCCGGCGAGTACGACGGCCGCCGGACCCAAGCAGGTCCAGAGCCAGTTCAACTCGCAGCAGGAGATCGCCGAGTCCATCAGGCTGCTCAGAGGCGGCGACTCCGAGGTGGAGTACGGCAACCTGCTGGCCGTACCGCTCGACGGCGGACTGCTCTACGTGGAGCCGGTCTATGTGCGCGGTGGCGGACTGAAGTACCCGCTGCTGCGGAAGGTGCTCGTCACCTACGGAGGCCAGACCGCCTTCGAGGACACCCTGGAACAGGCCCTCGACAAGGTCTTCGGTACCGAGGGCGATACGAGCCGGCCACCGGGTCAGGACGAGGGCACCGGCGAGGACGAGGGCACCAAGCCGCCGCCCCCGTCGGACAACCCGACGGTCCAGGAAGCGCTCAACGACGCCCAGGATGCGTTCGAGGCCGGCCAGGAAGCCCTGAAGAAGAACGACTGGGAGGCCTACGGCAAGGCGCAGAAGGAGCTCGAGGACGCCCTGCGCAGGGCTGAGGAGGCCCAGTCCGCCGAGGGCGGAGGCGGCGGGGACAGCAGTCCCGCCCCCGACGCCAGCCCGAGCGGCTAGCGAGCTGCCTGGTCAGGCTGGTCAAAGCCCCATCCCGCGCCGTGGTACGGTTCTTTCACAACGGCGCGGGGTGGAGCAGCTCGGTAGCTCGCTGGGCTCATAACCCAGAGGTCGCAGGTTCAAATCCTGTCCCCGCTACTGACGTCGCGAAGTCAGCGACACCAAAGGCCCGGATTCCACAGGGAATCCGGGCTTTTTGGTGTGCGAACGCATGTGCCGACGCGGCCGACAGCCGCGCCGGCGCCGTGAGTTGGGCGATCTGTGTTTGACTTGTCTCTCTGTGGGCATGTCGACAAAACGCTGAAGTGACCTCACTGGCTGCGGTATACCAGGTGTACCCAGGTTGCAGGTGGTGCGACGATGAACGTTATGGGGGACAAGGCAACTCTGTTCGAGACAGGGCGATTTGTGCAGCCCTCCCCTCGCCAGGAGCCTGACGGCGAGGCGGTGGAGGTCACCGACGAGGCGGCCGAGGAGCTGCGCCAGAGACTGGCCGCCGAGGCGGGCGACGTCGAGGCGATGAGCGTGCTCGGCGCCATGCTGCTGCGCCGCGGCGACCTCGACGGAGCCGAACCCCACCTGCGTGCCGCCACCGCCGCCGGCGACCGTGCCGCCGCCAACAACCTGGGCGTCCTGCTCCACCAGCGGGGCTACGCCGACGAGGCCGCCGGATGGTGGCGGATCGCCGCGGTCGCCGGATCCGCCGCCGCCGCGCACGCGCTGGGCCGTCACCACCGCGAGCGCGGCGACGAACCCGCCGCCGAGTACTGGCTGCGCCAGTCCGCCGAACAGGGCCACGCCCTGGGCGCGTACGCCCTCGCCGACCTGCTGGAGCACCGCGGGGACACGGCCGGCGCCCAGCAGTGGATGCGGGCCGCCGCCGAGCGGGGGCACCGGGAGGCCGCCTACCGCCTGGCCCGGTCCCTGGACCGCCGGTCCGCACCGGACAGCGACGAGGACGACGGCGTCGCGGACGGCGGCGAGGCCGAGCAGTGGTACCGGCAGGCCGCGGCGCGGGGCCACCGCCGGGCCGCCCTGCACCTCGGGGCGATCCTGGAGCGCCGGGGCGAGCTGAAGGAGGCCGGCCGCTGGTACCTGACCTCCGCCAAGGACGGCGAGGTGCGGGCCGCCTGCGCGCTCGGGTTCCTGCTCCGGGACGCCGGCGACACCGAGAACGCCGCCGTGTGGTGGCTGCGGGCCGCCCAGGACGGCGACGGCAACGCGGCCAACGCGCTGGGCGCGCTGCACGCCGAGCGGGGCGAGACGCAGACCGCGGAGCGCTGGTACCGCGCGGCGATGGACGCGGGCGACATCAACGGTGCCTACAACCTCGGGCTGCTCTGCGCCGAGCAGGGGCGGACCCAGCAGGCCGAGCAGTGGTACCGCAGGGCCGCCTACGCCGGGCATCGCGAGGCCGCGAACGCGCTGGCGATCCTGCTGCTGCGGGCCGGGGACGAGACCGGCGCGGAGCCGTGGTTCTCCAAGGCGGCGGAGGCCGGGAGCGTCGACGCCGCCTTCAACCTCGGCATCCTGCATGCGGGCCGAGACGAGGAACGGGCCGCACTGCGCTGGTACGAGCGGGCGGCCGCCGCCGGACACACCGAGGCGGCCCTCCAGGTCGGTATGGCCCGGCTGCGCGACGGCGACGAGGGCGAGGCCGAGCGGTACCTGCGCTGCGCCGCGGGGGGCGGCAGCGCGGAGGCCGCCTACCGGCTCGCGACGCTCCTCGACGCCCGCCGTCCGCCGGAGCCCGCGCACGAACTGGGCGAACCGGTGCACCGGCGCAGCGAGTGCGAGGAGTGGTACGAGCGGGCGGCCTCCCAGGGCCACCGGCGCGCCCAGGTCCGGGTCGGCATGCTGGCCGCGGCCCGCGGCGACGTCGTCGAGGCGGCCCGCTGGTACCGGGAGGCGGCCGAGGCCGGTTCCCGCAACGGCGCCTTCAATCTGGGGCTGCTGCTGGCCCGGGAGGGCAGCGAGCCGGAGGCGGCGGTCTGGTGGAGCCGGGCGGCCGATGCCGGGCACGGGCGGGCCGCCCTG
>NZ_JAAGMD010000417.1 GCF_010548465.1 Streptomyces sp. SID14436
ATCGACCCCGCGCGGGAGTACGCCGGGTCGGTGCGGCTCGTCGACATCGGACTGACCCTGCCGGCCGAGCCGGAACTGGAAGCCCTCCAGCACGCCGACGTGGCCCGGCTCCTGCCCGTGCCGGGCGCCGAGAGCGACAAGTACCGCCGGGGCGTCGTGGGCGTCGCCGCCGGCTCCGCCCGCTACCCCGGCGCAGCCGTGCTCGCCGTCG
>NZ_JAAGMD010000443.1 GCF_010548465.1 Streptomyces sp. SID14436
TCGAACGGCAACCGCGCGACCTCGTGCGCCACGCCGAGCGCGGCGGCGTCCGGATCCGCAGCCCCGGAGAGGTCCCGGATCTCGATGCCGACGGCGGGCTCCTCGCCCACGATCTGCACCGGGCCGGCGGCCTGCTCCTCGAACCGGGTCCGCAGCACCTCGTGCCGGGCCGCCACCGCCAGCAGTGCACCCCGCAACCGCTCCACGTCCAGCTCTCCTGTCAGCCGGACCGCAGCCGGGACGTTGTAGAACGCGCTGTCCGGGTCGAGTTGGTGCAGGAACCACATCCGCTGCTGGGCGAACGACAGCGGAAGCGGTCCCGCACGCTCCACCCGGCGCAACTCCGGCAGCGCCTCCACACGCCCCGC
>NZ_JAAGMD010000474.1 GCF_010548465.1 Streptomyces sp. SID14436
GCCCGGGCAGCTGCGGCACCAGCGCCAGCCAGAACCAGGGGCGCCGGGCCGCCGACCCGGCGTACGCCAGGCCGGCCAGCAGGAGCGGCCCCAGGACGAGGAGGTGGTCGCGCAGGGAGGGGCGCAGGACGAGGAACGCCGACAGCATCAGCCCCGTCGCCGTCTCCACCAGCCGCAGCCCCACCGGCCCCGGCCCGTGCCAGCGCCGGTGGGCGCACATGACGCCGACGGCCGCCAGGAGCAGCGTGAGGCCCCAGGCCGCCGTCGGCGGCAGACCGGGCACCGGCAGCACGCCCGCAGGCCAGACCTCCGCGGGCCGGGCGGGCAGCGCGGGATACGGCCCGGAGGGATCCAGGAGAGCGGAGGGGTCCAGAAGGGCCGAGGGAGCGAAGGGGGCAGAGGGAGCGGAGGGCGCGGAGGGCCCCCAGAGGCCGGAGGGCGACGGCAGGCCGCCGGAGAGCAGGGCCGGCGGACCCGGCAGGCGCAGTGCCGTGTGCACCAGCAGCAGCGCGCCGAGCGCCCGCCACCGGTGCGCGAACACGAACAGCAGCGCGGCCGGCGCGAGCAGCGGCTCCCACGCCACG
>NZ_JAAGMD010000050.1 GCF_010548465.1 Streptomyces sp. SID14436
GGAGGCGGTGTCGGGCTGGTCGCGGGCAGCGGCCCGGGGCCGGCCGGCTGGGTCCGGGACTCGACGCCGGGCAGCAGGGCCAGCCCGATGCCGAGGCCGGTCACCGCGAGGGCCGAGCCGCCGGCCCGCCACAGCATCCGCATGCGGCGGCGGGCGCGGATGCCGTGCCGCAGCCGCTGCCGCTGCTCGTCCGCGAAGGGGGTCTGCTGCCGGGTGTCGCGCATCATGCGCGTCAGCTCCCGCTCGAAGTCGTCCATCGCCTCTCCCCTCAGCCCACGGTCCGGACGGCGTCGGACAGGATGCTGCGCAGGCGGGCCACGCCCCGGGAGGCATGGGACCGTGCGGTCCCCACCGGGCAGCCGAGCGCCTGCGCCACCTGGGCCTCCGGCAGGTCCTCGCAGTAGCGCAGGACCACGGCCGCGCGCTGCCGGGGGGAGAGCAGCGCCAGCGCGGCCTCCAGCCGGGAGCGTTCCGCCACCGTCGACGACACGTCGTCCGGCAGGGGCCGGTCGGGCAGCGCCTCCACCGGGCGCTCGCCCCACCAGCGGCGCCGGGCGGACCGGGCCGCCAGCCGCACCAGGACCGTGCGGACGTACGCCTCCGGTGCCTGCTCGGCGACCCTGGGCCAGGCGAACCACAGCTTCACCAGCGATTCCTGCACCAGGTCCTCGGCCCGTTGCCGGTCCCCGCCGGTGAGCAGGCGCGCGACGTGGAGCAGCGCCGACCAGCGGGCAGCCACGAACTCGTCGAAGCCGTCGGCCCCCAACCGCTCCATCCCCACCGCCCCCGCGTCCGGAAATCCCCTTACACAAGAGACAAAGACTCGTGGCCCCCCGGAACGATGCACCCGCCTGCTGTGATCCCGGTCACCCGGTGACGCGGTTCGGTCGGGCGAGCGGTCACCCGGACATGCAAAGGGCGGGCCGCGGACCCCTGACCGCCCGGAGGTGATCAAGGGCCCGCGACCCGCCCGTGAAAGTCTCGGCCGTGGGAGATCGGCCGGGGGAAAGGCGGGCGCGCCGGTGCGCTACGTGCGGTCGCCCTTGGGCTTGCCCCGCTGGTCGGGGGTGCCGTGCGGCGGCGGCCCGAAGGGCTGCGGCGAGGTGGCGGGGGTGACGGGGGAACCGCCCCGGGCGGCGCCCGTCTCGGGGCGCAGCGCGCCCGGGTCGCCGGACGTCGGCTCGGCGCCCGCCCGCAGCTGCTCCAGCCGCGCCGACAGCAGTTCCGTCACCGGGAGCCGGTCGGCGTGCGTGCGCTCGTAGGCCAGGAGTTCCTCGACCTCGGCGGTGTTCAGGGACCGCACCCGGCTCTCCAGGCCGCCGAGGGGCAGGTGGTCGTAGTCCGGCAGCGGCAGGGCGCTGTGGGCAGGGTCGGCCATGGTTCTCACTTCCCTGTACGGCGTGCTGTGGGGCGGGCGCGTCGCACCGGTCGGTGTCGGGCCCGGGCGACGTCGCCGGTCAGCGGGTTCCCGGGCCGCCGCTGCCGAATCCGCCGCTGCTGCCCTCGTCCCAGCGCGGCCGCTCCTGCGACGTGCCGGTCCGGGTACCGGAGTTGCCGCGGCCGTCCATCTCATGGGGCGTCAGCCGCCGGTCGCTGCGCGGCATCTCGTTCGGCTCCCGCTGTTCCCGGGTCTCGCGCACCGGGCCGCCCTCGGGCATCCGGGGCTGCTCCTCGGGGCGGGGGCGGGCGGTGTCACCGCGTCGCACCCGGCGGCTGCCGAGCGCGAAGGCGGCGATCAGCACACCCACCACCACGACGCCCACGGCCAGCCCGATGCCCACGGCGCCGCGGCCCGCGGCGAGGTCGGTCGTCTCCATCCAAGCGGTGTTCACCATGGGCCGCGGGTACCCCCGGCCGTCCCGGACGAACACGCTCCCGTGTCCCGCCCCCGCCGGGTTTGACCGCACCGGGCCCGGCAACCCGCGCTGTGTGACGACGACATTTTCGCAGCAGGAGTTGTTCCGGTTCCTGGAGGACCGCTTCGCCTGCGCCCAGGCGTGCACCGAGTGCGCCCGGGCCTGCGCGCTGCGGGCGAGCCTGGTGGATCCGGACGGGACGCAGGACCAGGAACTGGTACGGCGCAAGGGCATCATGTGCGCGGAGGTGTGCGACGCGACCTGCCGTGTGCTGTCCGAGCAGAACCAGGTGGACGAGGCGGCCATCCGGTCGCAGGTGGAGTGGTGCCGCGAGGTGTGCCTGGAGGCCGCCCACGCCTTCGACGGGCACCCGGGCGCCGAGAAGACGGCCCGGGCGTGCCGCGACTGCGCGCGGGCCTGCACGGAGTTCCTCGACACCCTGATCTGACGGCCGGGGCCGCACGGAGCGGTCCCGGCCGGCCCACGCGCCCGCCCTTGGCGCCCGCGCCCGCGCCCGCGCCAAGCTGACCGACGGCCGCCGGGTCGTCGACCTGCCCTGGGTGCGCCGCGGCTGCTGGCCCGCACCCACACCCGGCTGAAGGCGCTCAGGCTCCTCAGCCGGCGGATGGTCGCCGCCGTCGAGGACGGCACCCTCACCCCGCAGGAGGCGTCCGCCGCGGCGAAGTGCAGCCGTGCTGCCCGCGGGGCGGCGGCCGGGCAGCCGGGCCGGGCCGATCGCCGTGGGGGCCTCAAGCGGGTCCGCCCAGCATGATCTTCCACACCCGGGTCGCCACCTGCAGGTTGAGGCGCTCCTCCACGTTCGTGAGGTCATGGCCGCTGAGCTCGCGGATGCGCTGGAGCCGGTAGCGGAGCGTGCTGCGGTGGATCGCGAGGGACGCGGCGGTCTCGGCGTAGTTGCCGCCGCAGTCGAAGTACCGGGACAGGGTCTCCACGAGCGCCGTACGGTGCCGGCCGTCGTAGTCGACGAGCTGTCCGAGCCATTCGTGAACGAACGCCTCCAGCTCCCGGTACTCGTTGCCGGGCCCCAGGATTCGGTAGAGGCCCAGGTCGTCGAAGAACGACGTGCCGTACCGCTGTCGGGACCGGCGGCGTACCTCCAGGGCACGCAGTGCCTCTTGGTACCGGCCGGGGATGCCGTCCGGGGTGTTGCAACGGGCGCTCACCCCGATCGTCCCGTCCCGGGTGCCGGTCTCCCGGGCGAGCGCCTCGTACAGGGCGTGGTCGTGCGGCCTGCCCTCGGCGACCAGCACCACGTGGTCGGAGCGCTGAGTCACCAGCGACGGCATGCCCACGGCCGAAGCCGTCCGGCCCACGGTCCGCGCGAAGGCGTCGTCCGCGGACCGTCCCCTCCACTGCACGGCGATCACGTACTGGGTGCGGTGAAGGTCGTGTCCGAACGCCTCGGACCGGGCGTAGGCGCTCTTCTCGTCCGTGCCCTCCAGAAGATCGTCGACCAACTCGCGGCGCAGCCGCAGTTCGACCTCCGCCAGCCGGCGCTGGTGCGACAGTTCCAGGGCGAGTGATGTGGCGGCGTGCTCCAGAGCGAACACGGTGTACTCGTCGGCCTCGCCCCCGGGGTCGAGCAGGGCCAGCACCCCGAGCACCTCACCGCGTGGGCGTATCAGGGAGATGAGCCGGTCCTTGATCCGCACCGGTCCGTCTCTCCTGGCGACCCCCTGGAGCATCTCCTCATGGCGGGCGGGGTCCGGTTCCGGACAGGGGTCGGGTCGGCCGGGACCGGTCCAGGAGCGCAGTCGGCCGAAGCGGTCCTCGACCAGCACGGGAAGACCGGTGAGCGCATGCAGTGCGCCGGTGATGGCCTCCTCGCCGCCGCCCGCGGCCGCGACCCCGGCGAGGGCCTCGTGCACGGCTCGCTGGTATCCCCCCTCCACGAGCTGGGAGATCAGCCGCCGCTGGAGGGTTGTTCGTTCCCGTCGCAGTCGGTGCAGCTCCAGCGCCTCGTCCTGCCTGCGGCGGTGCGCGACGGCGACCGACAGGGCCGCGGCGGCGAGGCGCACCAGCGTGGTGAGCAGGAAGTGCTGGGCGTGGGTGGGCCGGGAGGGAGAGGTCACCACGAGGTAGCCGTGCAGTCCACCGGGCCCCTGCAGGGCCAGTGCCCGGCCCCGTGACCGGCCGGGAACGGACACCGGGCTGTCTCCCCCCGTCAGCTCTCGCACCGCCCGGTCGATGGCCGACGCGCGGTCCTGCCCGGCCTGCGGGCCGGACATCAGCCGGCCGTGCCCTCGGAGGTATCCGGCCTCAGCCCTGTACGGGCCGACGGCCGACACGTGATCCATGGCAAGGCGCAGGATCTCACTCTCGTCCCGGGTGTCGAACAGGGCACGGGAGAGTGCCGGCAGCTTGCGGTATGCGAGGGCGGAAAGGGGCGGGCGGGAGCTTCTCCGCAAGATCGTGGGGTGCTGTCCCAGACGGACCGACGGAAGACGGCCTTCCTGGTCGGAACGGCGCCGGTACGTGTTCCTGACCCGGCTGCCTGCCATGTGATCACTCCTGTCCCTGTGGCCTGGAGCGGTGACATTGACCCTCCTCGACGACGTCCCGGAGCGAGTACCACGATGCCCGAAATGTTCGTTTCGTGCTCGCGGGGGGACGGGCTCCGTCGTTCTTTGATCTGCCGGGTGGAGGCGTGGAGCCGCCCGGTTCGGGAGTCTGGGGCGTGTCGGGTGCCGCTGTGCACACCGGCAGGAAGGACTGGGCAATGACAGAGCAGCCTCGCAGGCCCGTTGCCGCGTACGAGACGTACCAGGAGGCCGAACGCACCGTCGAACACCTCTCGGACCAGGGGTTTCCCGTGGAGAGGGTGGCCATCATCGGCCAGGACGTCCGCCTCGTCGAGCAGGTCGTCGGGCGGATGGATTACGGCCGGGCCGCCCTGCACGGTGCGGCCAGCGGGGCGCTTCCCGGCGCGCTGATCGGCTGGCTCTTCGGCTTGGTCGACTGGGTGGACCCCCTCGTGTCCGCGTTGCTCGTCGCCCTCTACGGCCTGGTGTTCGGGGCGGTCGTGGGCGCGCTGTTCGGCCTGCTGCTGTACGCCCTGCAGCGTGGCCGCCGGGACTTCGCCTCCGTTCGCTCGATGGAGCCCAGCCGGTACGTCGTCGTCGTGGACGAAGCGGTCGCCGACGAGGCCGTACGGCTGCTCGGCGGCTTGCGGCCCACCGGTGCCGGCGGGCGTCCCGCCCATACCTGAACGATCAGTGCCGGCGCATGTCGCCGCACCGGGAGGAGTTCCTCATGGCCAAGGCAGTGGGCATCGACCTGGGCACCACGAACTCGGTGATCGCCGTGTGGGAGGGCGGCGAGTCATCCGTCGTGCCCAACACCGAAGGCAACCGCACTACACCGTCGGTGGTGGCCTTCACCGACACCGGGGAGCGGCTGGTGGGCCAGCTGGCCCGGCGCCAGGCGATCCTCAACCCCAAGGGCACCATCTACTCGGCCAAACGGTTCATCGGCCGGCATTTCGACGAGATCTCCGACGAGGCCAGGGCGGTGGCCTACGACGTCGTCGAGGGCGACGGCGGGGCAGCCCGCTTCAAGGTGCGCGACAAGCTCTACGCGCCGGAGGAGATCAGCGCCCAGGTGCTGCGCAAGCTCGCCGACGACGCTTCCAAGCAGCTGGGGGAGCGGGTCACGGAGGCGGTCATCACCGTACCCGCCTACTTCAACGACGCTCAGCGCACCGCCACCAAGGACGCCGGACGGATCGCGGGACTGGAGGTACTGCGCATCATCAACGAGCCGACCGCGGCTGCCCTCGCGTACGGCATGGACAAGAAGGAGCACGAGACCGTCCTCGTCTTCGACCTGGGCGGCGGAACCTTCGACGTGAGCATTCTCGACGTCGGCGACGGCGTCGTGGAGGTGCGCTCCACGGCCGGTGACAGCCATCTGGGCGGCGACGACTTCGACCGGCGGCTCGTGGATCACCTCGCGGACGGCTTCCAGAAGGAGAACGGCATCGACCTGCGCAAGGACCCGCAGGCGCTGCAACGCTTGTTCGAGGCGGCCGAGAAGGCCAAGACCGAGCTCAGTTCGGTGACGCAGACGCAGGTCAGCCTGCCGTTCATCACCGCCGACGCCTCCGGCCCGAAACACCTCACCGACTCCGTCATGCGGTCCACCTTCGAGCAGATCACCGGTGACCTGGTGGAGCGATGCCTGGGACCGGTGCAGCAGGCCATGTCCGACGCCAAGGTGGGCGAGAGCGACATCGACGAGGTCATCCTCGTCGGCGGTTCCACCCGCGTCCCCGCCGTCCAGGCGCTGGTGCGCCGGCTGACCGGCGGCAAGGAACCCAACATGAGCGTCAACCCGGACGAGGTCGTGGCCCTGGGCGCTGCGATCCAGGCCGGGGTGCTCAAGGGCGAGGTCAAGGACGTCCTGCTGCTCGATGTCACGCCCCTGTCGCTGGGTGTGGAGACGCGCGGCGGCGTGATGACGAAGATCATCGAGCGGAACACCACCATTCCGGTGCGTCGCACCGAGACCTTCTCCACCGCCGACGACAACCAGCCCGCCGTCGACATCGTCGTCCTCCAGGGCGAGCGCGAACTGGCCGCCGACAACCGGGTGCTCGGCCGCTTCCAGCTCACCGACATCCGCCCGGCGCCGCGCGGCGAGCCACAGATCGAGGTCACCTTCGACATCGACGCGAACGGCATCCTCAACGTCAGGGCCCGGGACCGGGACACCGGCAAGGAGCAGGGCATCACCATCACCGAGAGCTCCAACCTGGACCGCAGTGAGGTCGAGCGCATGGTGCAGGAGGCCGAGCGCAACCAGGGCCAGGACCGGGCTCTGCGCGAGGCCGTCGATGCCCGCAACGAGCTCGACGCGGTGGCGTACCAGGTCGAAAAGCGCCTCGCCGAGCTGGGCGACGCCGCACCTGCGCACGAGAAGGCACGCGCCGAGATGCTGGTGTCGGATGCCCGGGCGGCAGTCAAGGAGGAGGCAGGCGTGGAACGGGTGCGGCCGCTGACCTCCGAACTCCAGCAGGTTCTTTCAGGACTGGCGGCCCATCACGGCGGCGCCACCACGGGCGGTCCCGACCAGGACACCACCGGCGGCGCCCCGAGCGGCGGCGGGGACGACGACGTCATCGATGCCGAGTTCGACAAGGACTGAGGAACCGTCATGCCGATCCACCCCAGGGAGTCCGACCCGGCCGTGCCGGACCCGGCCGGCCAGGCTCCGGAGAGCGCCGTACGCTCGCCGGGAGGGGAGCTTCCGCCCTCGGGCCCGCCGGACGGGCCGGGGTCCGACACGGACGAGGGACCCGGCCCCGACGCGTCCCGCGGTGGCTCCGCACCCTCCGAGGAGGAGCAGCACACGGCCGAGCTGAGGGAACTCGAGGACCGCTGGCGGCGTGCGCTCGCCGACCTCGACAACCTCCGCAAGCGCCACGCCAGGGAACTGGAGCGGGAGCGGACGGTCGAGCGGTCCCGCACAGCCGCCGCCTTCCTGCCCGTCCTGGACAACCTCGAACTCGCCCTGGCACATGCCGGATCCGACCCCGACGCCATCGTCGAGGGCGTCCGGGCGGTCCGCGACCAGGCGGTGAACGTCCTCGAACTGCTCGGCTACCCGCGGCACGCCGAGACCGGCGTCGCCTTCGACCCGGCCTGGCACGAGGTGGTCGGCGTCGTCAACGACCCCGACGCCCCACCGGGCACGGTCGTCGAGGTGCTGCGCCCGGGCTACGGGGACGGCGAACGCCAGCTCCGCCCCGCCGCCGTGACGGTCGCGAAGCGGGAGTGACCGGCCATGGCACAGGACTTCTACCGGGTGCTGGGCGTGTCACGGACCGCGAGCCAGGACGAGATCCAGCAGGCATATCGCAAACTCGCCCGCAAGTACCACCCCGACGTCAACAAGGACCCGGGGGCGGAGGAGCGCTTCAAGGACCTCAACGAGGCGTACAGCGTCCTGTCGGACCCCAGGACCCGGGCCCGCTACGACCGCTTCGGCGAGGACTTCCGGAAGGTCCCCGAGGACTGGGAGGAGCGGGTCGGCGCCGGCGCCGGACCCGGCGGCGGCTTCCGCGCCCGGCGGACCGCGGGTGCGGGCGGCCCTCGTGTCCGGTACACCGGCTTCGGCGACGACTTCGCAGCGGAGGGCGTCGACATCGACGACCTGCTCGGCTCGCTCTTCGGAGCAGGCGCCGCCCGCGGCGGTGTACCGGGGGCGGACCAGGAGGCCGAGCTGCCGCTCACCGTCGAGGAGGCGTACCGGGGCGGCCGCCGCACCGTCACGCTCGCCGGTCCCACCGGGCAGCCGCGGCGGTACGAGGTCGATGTACCGCCCGGCGTCACCGCCGGACAGCGCATCCGGCTGGCGGGCGAGGGCGGACGGGGCAGTGGTGACGCCGCCGCGGGAGACCTGTATCTGCGGGTCCGCATCCAGCCGCACCCCCGGTTCCGGCTGGACGGCCGGGACGTGTACGTGCAGCTTCCGGTCACCCCCTGGGAGGCCGCGCTGGGCGCCACGGTTCCGGTGCCCACCCCCGGCGGCGGCACGGCCAAGGTCACGGTGCCCGCGGGCTCGTCCAGTGGCCGGCGGCTGCGGCTGCGCGGCGAGGGCATGCCGAACCCGCGCGGTGCCGACGGCAACCTCTACGCCGAACTCCGCGTGATGGTGCCGCCCAAGCTGAGCGACCGGGAGCGCGAGCTGTTCGAGGAGCTCGCCGCCACCTCTTCGTACGATCCCAGGAGGACGTCATGAGCGACCGACCCTCATGGGGGGTGACCGGTGGCGGGCCCGCCCGGGCCGGCGGGGGCGGGCCTCCCGTACGGACGGGCGCCGGCTCCACGGCCGTGCGGTACGCGCTCGTCCCCGTGCCCAGGCTTTCCCTGGACACCGTGGCCCGCCGCGCCGGAGTCCATCCCGACCTGGTCCGCCGCTTCGTCGCCCTGGGCCTGGTCGACGCCGAGCGCGACGCTGCGGGGCGCCTGGTGTTCGACTCCAGCGCCCCGGCGGTGCTCGCCCGCGTCCAGCGACTGCGCTCCGGTCTGTGTCTCAACTACGCATCCATCGGTCTGGTGCTCGATCTGCTGGACCGCATCACCCTGCTCGAAGCCGCACTGCGCCGCGCCGGTACGAGGAGTGACATACCGCCATGGACATGAACCGTCTCACCCAGAAGTCACAGGAAGCCCTGCAGGAGGCGCAGACCGCCGCCGTCCGCATGGGACAGACCGAGGTGGACGGTGAGCATCTGCTGCTCGCGCTCCTCGACCAGGAGGACGGTCTGATCCCGCGGCTGCTGCAGCAGGCGGGCAGGGAGCCCCAAAAACTCCGCGCGGCCGTGCGGGAGGAACTTTCCCGCCGGCCCAAGGTGACCGGCCCGGGCGCGGCGCCGGGCCAGGTGTTCGTCACCCAGCGCCTGTCCCGGCTGCTGGACGCGGCCGAGCGGGAGGCCAAACGCCTCAAGGACGAGTACGTGTCCGTGGAACACCTCCTGCTGGCCCTGGCCGAGGAGGGCTCGTCCACCGCCGCCGGACGGCTGCTCAAGGAGCACGGCATCACCCGGGACTCGTTCCTGAGCGCGCTCACCCAGATCCGCGGTAACCAGCGCGTCACCTCGGCCAACCCCGAAGTGGCGTACGAGGCCCTGGAGAAGTACGGCCGCGACCTGGTGGCCGAGGCCAGGGACGGCAAGCTGGACCCGGTCATCGGCCGCGACGCCGAAATCCGTCGCGTCACCCAGATCCTCAGCCGCAAGTCCAAGAACAACCCCGTCCTCATCGGCGACCCCGGCGTCGGCAAGACCGCCATCGTCGAGGGCCTCGCCCAGCGCATCGTCCGCGGCGACGTGCCCGAAGGACTGCGCGACAAGACCGTGTTCGCACTCGACATGGGCTCCCTGGTGGCCGGGGCGAAGTACCGGGGCGAGTTCGAGGAACGCCTCAAGGCCGTGCTGTCCGAGGTGAAGGCCGCCCAGGGCCACATCCTGCTCTTCGTCGACGAACTCCACACCGTCGTGGGCGCCGGCGCCGCCGAAGGAGCCATGGACGCGGGCAACATGCTCAAGCCGATGCTCGCCCGCGGCGAACTCCACATGATCGGCGCCACCACCCTCGACGAGTACCGCAAGCACATCGAGAAGGACGCCGCCCTCGAACGCCGCTTCCAGCAGGTCCTGGTCGAAGAGCCGAGCGTGGAGGACACCATCTCCATCCTGCGCGGACTGCGCGAACGCCTGGAGATCTTCCACGGCGTGAAGATCCAGGACACCGCGCTGGTGTCCGCGGCCACCCTCAGCCACCGCTACATCACCGACCGGTTCCTGCCCGACAAGGCCATCGACCTCGTCGACGAGGCCTGCGCCCGGCTGCGTACCGAGATCGACTCCATGCCCGCCGAACTCGACGAGATCACCCGCCGCGTCACGCGACTGGAGATCGAGGAGGCGGCACTGTCCAAGGAGACCGATCCCGCCAGCAAGGCCCGCCTGGAGGAGCTGCGCAGGGAACTGGCCGACCTGCGCGGCGAGGCCGACGCCAAGCACGCCCAGTGGGAGGCGGAACGGCAGGCGATCCGCCGCGTGCAGGGGCTGCGCCAGGAACTGGAACAGGTCCGCCACGAGGCGGAGGAGGCAGAACGCGCCTACGACCTCAACCGCGCCGCCGAACTCCGCTACGGCCGCCTCCAGGACCTGGAACGCCGGCTGGCGGCCGAGGAGGAGCAACTCGCCGCGAAGCAGGGGCAGAAACGGCTGCTCCGCGAGGTCGTCACCGAGGAGGAGATCGCCGACATCGTCGCTGCCTGGACCGGCATCCCCGTCAGCCGCCTGAAGGAGGGCGAACGCGAGAAGCTGCTGCGCCTCGACGAAATCCTGCGCGAGCGCGTCATCGGCCAGGACGAGGCCGTCCAACTCGTCGCCGACGCCATCATCCGCGCCCGCTCCGGCATCCGCGACCCGCGCCGCCCGATCGGCTCGTTCATCTTCCTCGGCCCCACCGGCGTGGGGAAGACCGAGCTGGCCAAGACCCTCGCCCGGGCCCTGTTCGACTCCGAGGACAACATGGTCCGGCTCGACATGAGCGAGTACCAGGAGCGGCACACCGTCAGCCGGCTCATGGGCGCGCCGCCCGGATACGTCGGCTACGAGGAGGGCGGCCAGCTCACCGAGGCCGTACGCCGCAAGCCGTACTCGGTGGTGCTGTTCGACGAGATCGAGAAGGCCCACACCGAAGTCTTCAACACCCTGCTGCAGGTCCTCGATGACGGCCGCATCACCGACGCCCAGGGCCGTACGGTCGACTTCCGCAACACCGTGATCATCATGACGTCCAACATCGGCTCCCAGTACCTCCTAGACGGCGCCACCGCCGACGGTGAGGTCAAGCCGGACGCCCGCGCCCTGGTGATGGGCGAACTGCGCGGGCACTTCCGCCCGGAGTTCCTCAACCGCGTCGACGACATCGTGCTGTTCAAGCCGCTCGGTGAGCGGCAGATCGAGCGGATCGTGGAGCTGCAGTTCGACGAGCTGAGGCAGCGCCTCGCCGAACGCCGCATCGCCGTCGAACTCACCGACGAGGCACGGGAGCTGATCGCCCACCAGGGCTACGACCCGGTGTACGGGGCGCGGCCGCTGCGGCGCTACATCTCCCACGAGGTCGAGACGCTGGTCGGGCGCGCCCTGCTGCGCGGCGACGTACAGGACGGCGCGAAGGTCCGCGTCGACGCCGCGCACGGAGAGCTGGTGGTCACCTACGACGCGCCCGAGGACGAGAAGGGAGCGCGGGCGGCATGAGTACCGTGCAAGCCACCCACGTCACCTGCCCGCACTGCGGGCGCACCAACCGGGTGCCCGTGGCCGCCGAGGGCCGCCCCAAATGCGCCAACTGCAAGCAGCCTCTGCCGTGGACGGCCGAGGCGGGTGACGACGACTTCGCCGAGGTCGTCGAGCAGGCCACCGTTCCTGTCGTGGTCGACCTGTGGGCCACCTGGTGCGGCCCCTGCCGCATGGTGAGCCCGGCGCTGGAGAAGGTCGCCGCCGATCTCGCGGGAAGGATCAAACTGGTCAAGGTCGACATCGATCAGAACCCGCGCCTGGCGCAGCGCTTCGAGGTCCAGGCGGTACCGACGCTGCTGATCCTCGACAAGGGACAGACCATCGCCCGGCAGGCGGGGGCCGCACCTGCCCCTGCCCTGCGGCGATGGGTGGAGCAGTCGATCGCCGGCCGCGGACCGGCCGGGAAAGGATGACCGGCCATGACCGTACGGACCGACCCCCACCTCGCCCTCGTACGCCCCGTGACCCCGCGCACCGCGGGATGCGAGGAATGCCTGGCCACGCGTTCCCCCTGGCTCCACCTCAGGCTCTGCCTGACCTGTGGCCACGTCGGCTGCTGCGACTCCTCGCCGAACCGGCACGCCCGCCGTCACGCCGCCGCCGACGGCCATCCGATCGCGGCGTCACTGGAGCCCGGCGAGAACTGGCGGTGGTGCTTCGTCCACGAGGCGTTCGTGTGATGCCCGGCGACGAGACGCGGCCGGGCGCAGCGCCCGTGCCGGGCGAGCCGGAGGGAAGCGTCCCCTTCGAGACTCCTGACATCTACGGTGCCTACCCGCGTCTTTCGGACGGCCAGTTGGCCCGCCTGGCACAGCGCGGCCGGCGGCGTGCGGTGGACGCCGGCGAGGTGTTGATCCGGGAAGGGGAACGATGCGAGACCTTCTACGTCGTCCTCAGCGGGGCGCTCGCCATCCTCGAGGACTACGGCACACCCGGCGAACGGCTGCTGCGTGTCCACGGCCCCGGCCGCTTCATCGGCGAACTCGGCCTCCTGAACGGACAGGTGGCCTTCTACACCGCCGTGGTCAGGGACCCCGGCGAGATCCTGGCCCTGTCCATGGACCAACTGCGTGACCTGGTGACCCGGGACTCCGATCTGGGCGATGTGGTGCTGCGCGCCTGCCTGGGCCGCCGAGCCCTGCTCGTCGGGCAGGGCGCCGGTTTCCGCATCATCGGCTCACGCTACTCGCCCGACACCCGGCGGATGCGCGAGTTCGCCGCCCGCAACCGGCTGCCGCACCGCTGGATCGATCTGGAGACGGACCAGGAGGCGGAGGCGCTGCTGCGCCGCTTCGGGGTCGGTCCGGAACAGACGCCGCTGGTGATCTGGCGGGACACGACGCTGCTGCGCAATCCGAGCAACGCCGAACTGGCCCGGTTGATCGGCCTCCCGCCCTTGCCGTCGGGCAACGGCCACCGCGATCTCCTCATCGTCGGCTCCGGTCCGGCCGGTCTGGCCGCCGCGGTGAACGCCGCCTCGGAAGGCCTCGGAACGACCGTGGTCGAGGCGCTGGCCACCGGCGGCCAGGCGGGGACGTCCTCCCGCATCGAGAATCTGCTCGGCTTCCCGTCCGGCATCTCCGGCGCCGAGCTCACCGAGCGCGCCGTGCTCCAAGCGGAGAAGTTCGGCGCCCGGATCAGCATTCCGGCGGAGGCCGCCCGGCTCGAACGGCGGGACGGCCACTACGCCGTCGGCTTCACCGACGGCAGCGAGATCACCGCCCGAACCCTCGTCCTGGCCACCGGCGCCCGCTACCGTCGCCTCCACGTGCCCGGCATCGAACCGCTGGAGTGCGCGAGCGTGCACTACTCGGCGACCGTCTATGAGGCCCAGCAGTGTCGCACCGACCCGGTGGCGGTGGTGGGCGGCGGCAACTCCGCGGGCCAGGCCGTGCTCTTCCTGGCCGGGTACGCGCCCCAGGTGTACCTGCTCGTCCGTGGGCCGAGCCTCGACGAGCACATGTCCCGCTACCTGATCGATCAGATCGAGCGCCACCCGCGGGTCCGGGTGCTCCTGCAGACCGAGATCACCGAGGCGCACGGCGACAAGGTCCTGGAGGCGGTCACCGTGGTCGACCACCGTGCGGGCACGCACCGCCGCCTCGCGGTGCGGGCTCTGTTCGTCTTCACCGGCGCCGACCCGCACACCGAGTGGCTGTCCGGCGCGCTCGCCCTGGACGCGCGCGGCTTCGTGCTCACCGGCGCGGACGCTCAGGCCTGCTCGGTCCCCGAGCTGTGGCAGAGCCAGGGCCGCGACTGCCTGACGCTGGAGACCACCCTGCCCGGCGTCTTCGCCGCCGGCGACGTCCGCAGCGGCTCGGTGAAACGCGTGGCCTCCGCGGTCGGCGACGGCGCGATGAGCATCCACTTCGTGCACCGCTACCTGGGCCACACGGTCGAGCCCGGCGACACCGACACCGCCCCGCAGACCCGTCCGAAGGAGTCCGCTTGGCTCGCTTGACACCAAGGGGACGACGAGATCACCAGAAGGAGAAGGAGGCGATGGGAATGGCCACGCCCGTCCGGCACCACCGAGGTGCCGCAACGCAGGCCAGGCCGCTCGGCTGGGCACGCAATCCCCTGACGGAGTTCGACCAGCTGCTCAGCGAGATGAGCGGGCTGATCGAATCCACGGTAGGAGGTGCGGCGACCGCAGTCGCGTGGACACCCCTGGCGGATGTCACGGAGTCCGACGACGCCTTCCACGTCGAGATCGAACTCCCCGGCGTCAAGAGCAAGGACATCGACGTCGAGGCGAGCGGACAGGAGCTGGTGGTCACCGGAGAGATCAAGGAGAAGGAACGCAAGGGCGTCCTGCGCCGGAGCACCCGCCGCACCGGGGCCTTCGAGTACCGGCTGCGGCTGCCCCGGGAGGTCGACACGGAAAAGATCAATGCGCGGATGTCGGACGGGGTGCTCACCATCACCGTCCCCAAGGCCGAGGTCGCAAAGCCCCGGCACGTCGAGATCACCGAGACGAATGACAGCACCGGGAGCAACGGCTGACGCGAACGCCGCGGTTCCGGACACCCGTCCGGAACCGCGGCCGGGCCGCCGAACCGCGACATCGGGGATGAGTCATGAAGGACGTCCCGCATCACGAGCCCTCACGCGGTGGAGATCCGCCACCGGACTCCTTGCGGCGCCGCAGGCGCCAGGTGCGCAGCAGCCGGAGGGGGAGCAGGCCCAGCGGTGTCCGTCGGCCCATGTCCGCCAGGTCCTCGCGGTCGAATGCCCGTGCGTAACGCTCCGCGTCCTGGGGCGTCGGATACCGCTTGCTTCCCTTCGCTCCGCACTCCCGCGCGCAACGCCAGAGCATCGTGTCGCCCTCATGAGAAAAGCGATAACGGTGTCCGAGAAAGTGGCAGCGCAGCACAGAAGACCACCTTAGGCGGACCGGCCCACTCCGGCCTGTTCTGTCCCCCAGCGAACAGACCATGGCCCTGAACGAGGAGGCATGGCATGACCACCACCTCCGACCTCGGTGTCGTCACCACCAAGGTCCCCGCCCGGCTCGACCGGCTGCCATGGTCCCGGTTCCATTGGCGGATCGTCATCGGCCTGGGAACCGTCTGGATCCTGGACGGACTCGAAGTGACGATCGTCGGGGCGGTCGCCGCCCGGATGACCGAGCCGGGCAGCGGCATCAACCTGACCAGCGCTGACATCGGGACGGCCGCCGCCATCTATGTGGCAGGCGCATGCGTGGGCGCTCTCCTGTTCGGGAGGCTCACCGACCGCTACGGGCGCAAGAAGCTGTTCATGCTCACGCTCGGCATCTACATCCTCGCCACCGTCGCGACCGCGTTCGCGCACGACGCCTGGTTCCTCTACCTCGCCCGCTTCGTCACCGGTATGGGCATCGGCGGAGAGTACGCCGCGATCAACTCGGCCATCGACGAGCTGATTCCGGCCCGCAACCGGGGGCAGACGGATCTGGCCATCAACGGCAGCTACTGGATCGGTGCGGCGCTCGGCAGCCTGGTCGCCGTGTTGCTTCTCAACGAGAATCTGCTGTCGGCCGACCTCGGCTGGCGGCTGGCCTTCGGCCTGGGCGGCCTCCTGGGCCTGGGCGTCATGCTGGTACGCCGGCATGTACCGGAGAGTCCACGCTGGCTGTTCATCCACGGGAAGGAAGCCGAGGCGGAACGCATCGTCGACCGGATCGAGGCCGAGGTGCGCCGAGAGACCCAGCGCGAGCTGCCCGAACCGGGCGAAGCGGTGACCGTACGGCAGCGCGACGTCATCCCGTTCAGGGAGATCGCCGGCGTGGCGGTGCGGCGGTACCCGCGTCGCGCCGTTCTCGGTCTGGCGCTCTTCGTCGGACAGGCGTTCCTGTACAACGCGATCGTCTTCGACCTGGGCACGCTTCTCAACGGCTTCTTCGACATCGGATCCGGCTCGGTCCCCTACTTCCTGGCCCTCTTCGCCATCGCCAACTTCCTCGGGCCACTCCTCCTCGGCCGGCTGTTCGACACCGTGGGCAGAAAGCCGATGATCGCGGGCACCTACTTCGGCTCGGCCGTCGTGGCAGCCGTCCTCGCCGTCCTGCTGGTCAGCGGCTCCCTGACGGCATGGGGGTTCTTCCTGCTGGTCTCGCTGACCTTCTTCGTGGCCTCCGCGGGAGCGAGCTCCGCCTACCTGACGGTGAGCGAGGTCTTCCCCATGGAGACCCGGGCCCTGTCCATCTCGCTGTTCTTCGCGATCGGCACGGCCGTGGGCGGAATCACCGGCCCGCTGCTGTTCGGCCATCTGATCCACAGTGGCGACGCGGACCTGGTGGCCATCGGATTCCTGGTCGGCGCGGCAGCCATGGCGCTGGGCGGGCTGGCCGAGGTCTTCTTCGGTGTCCGGGCCGAGCAACAGTCTCTGGAGAACATCGCCCGGCCGCTCACCGCTGAGGAAGCCGACGCCGCCTGGCGCGACGAGCCCGCGCCGCAGGACGCCCGGGACCGCAGCCGCCCCGAGCGCGATCGGCGGGCCGCCGACGAACGGGAACAGCGGATCGCCGACCGCACCGCCCGCCGCCGGGAGCGGGAGCGCACGGGAGCCCGCCGCTACCGTCCGGGCACCGGATCGGGCAGCAGGATGTATTCACCGGGGATGGCCGGCACCGCGGGAACGGCAAGCCGTACGTCCGCCATGGCCGAACAACGCCTCGACGACGAGGTCGAACAGATCACCCAGGCACTCCAGGAATCCGGTGCGACGAGCCGCGACCAACTCGAACACGCCGTGAGCGGCCGCTCCTGGGGCCCGGGACGATTCCGCCGTGCCCTGCGCGAGTCCGAGCGGGAGGCCAGGATCAAGGGAGTGGGCAAGAGCAGCTATGCGCCGGCGGACGGACGCGGCCGGTCCGGCAGCGGGCCGGACGACCCCCATGAGCAGCAGTGACCCGTACAGAAGGAGGCAGCAATGAAGTACGACGCATTCCTCGCCCGGGTACGCGAGCGAGGCGAGTACAAGGATCAGGACGAAGCCGCGGACGTCACCAAGGCCGTGCTCGAAGTGCTGGCCCAGCGGATCAGCCCCGGAGAGGTCAGGGACCTGGCGTCCCAGCTGCCCGGCCCGCTGGGACAATTCCTGCAGGACGCCACGCCACAACGGGCACAGAGCTTCGGGATCGAAGAATTCCACCGCCGGGTCGCCGAGCGCACCAACGCCCGGCCGCGTACGGCGCAGTGGGACGCCAGCGCGGTCCTGACCACCGTTGCCGACGCCGTCACCGGCGGAGAACTGAATCAGATCATCAGCCAGCTCCCCTCGAGCTACGCGGTCCTGTTCGGCAAGGCCGACCTCGCGGACTGAGCCCGAGGCACCCCGGAACGAAAGGCCGCACAAATGGTTGAAACAGGTTTCTCCTCGTTCGACACCATGGTGGACAAGGCCAATCGGCTCCTCAGGGAGGTCGAGGAGGCCTTCGGATGGCCCAAGGAACGGCGTAAGCAGTCCTACGCGGCGCTGCGGGCAGTGCTGCACCCGCTCCGGGACCGTCTCCCGGTCGAGACGGCCGTGCAGTTCGGCGCCCAGCTGCCGACCATCGTCAGGGGCGTCTACTACGACGGTTGGAAACCGGCCGAAACGCCTGTGAGGATGAGCAATGAGGAGTTCCTGGCACGGGTCCGGAGTGAATTCCCCTACGCCGTCGAGGGCGGCGCCGAGAAGCTGGTGCGCACCGTCCTGAAGACTCTGGCGCTTCATGTGAGCGCCGGCGAATGGGAGCACCTCAAATCACGGGTGCCGAACTCGTTCGCCGTGCTCCTGCCGTGACCCGGCGAAGAGGGGGGCCGGCGCCCCGGCGCCATCCGGCTCCTCCGGTCACGGATCAGGGGGCTGCCACTCGAACATCAGGATCGTGGCGTCGTCGCTGAGTGAGTTGTGCCGGTGGTCCAGGACGGCATGGATGAGCAGGCGCAGCACCTCCGGGGCGTTCTGCCCCGCTGCGGTCGACCGGATGATGTAGTCGGTGAAGCGCTCCAGGCCGAACTCCTCGCCCGCCTCGTTGCGGGACTCGACCACGCCGTCCGAGTAGAGCAGTACGCGGTCACCGGGTTCGAGGCCGACCTCGTGCACCTGACGGGCGGTCTCGGCGAGACGTGCCGGCAGGCCCAACGGAGGCTCAGGAGGCCGCTCGAATGTCTCGGGGAGCAGACGGTGGCGACGGATGAGCAGCGGAGCGGGATGACCGCAGTTGCACCATCTCAGCACACCTGTGGGCATGTGCAGTTGAGCGAGGACACCCGTGCAGAACTGCTCCGGAAGCCACGTCGCCAGCGCATCGTCCACGGTGCCCACGAGTTCGTTGAGGCCTGCCCCGCTGCGCCGGGCATTGCGGCAGCCTGCCATGGCGACAGCGGTGGCCAGTCCGGACGCCAGATCGTGCCCCATGCCGTCGAGGATCGTGGTGTGCAGAAGGTCCTCGGTGAATACGTGGTCGAACGCATCGCCACCCAGTTCGTACGCAGGCTCCAGAGCCGCCGTCGAGACGACCCGCCCGGTGCCGATGGAGCGGGGAGGGAGGAAGGCACTCACCATTTCCGTGTGCAGGTGCATCGGCCTGGTACGCATGCGCTGGGCGATGGTGTCGCTGTAGGTGCGCTTGGATGTGATGATCAGCGCGAGGAGCGACGCCGCCGTCCGGCAGCGCCGTAGTCTGAGCCCGTCCAGGGTGCCCATGGTCAGTTCCAGCACGCCCAGGCGTTCCGCTCCGTCGGCCAGGGGCAGCCAGACGTTCAGCTCACCGGAGGGGGTTTCCGCCATTCGCAGTGAGTTGGTGCGGTAGGACCACCCTGCCAGCGACGTGTCGAGGTCCAGATCCGGCCCGTCCTCGACGAACGGCACGAGCAGTCTTTGCTGGATGTCGACCAGGTAGATCGCTGCTCTCCCCAGGCCCATGGCCTCTGCGTACCGGTTCAGGACGACGGGCAGTTCCGCGGGTGATGCCAGCTGGGCGGCACTGACGAGTTCCTCCAGCAACAGCTCCCCCGACCCGACGGACGCGTCTTTGTCCATGCGTTCGATGTTCCCCTCGCCGACGCGCCCCCACAATCCGGGCGTCCTACAGAAGCAGGTCGAAGACGGCTCGGGCCTCGTCCCAGTGCTGGGTCTGGGGGTTCTTCAGGTCGGGGTGGAGGATCTTGAAGCTCTGGGCGAGGGAGAGGCTGAGTCCGCCGATGATGTCCGGATAGGCCGCCTCGGTGTCCTGGTCGGGTGCGCGGTCGAGAGGGGGGTGGGTGGCGAGCTGTTCAAGGATCGGCTTGAGTTCCACTTCCTCGTCGATCGCCCGGAAGCGATGGATGCTCTCCTGCAGGCCCTTCGTGATCGGCAGGTCGCACGTCCGGATGATGTCGCGGTCATTGGCCTTGGCTGTGGCCTGGGCGACGGTCAGCAGATCGTAGAGCTTGGCGTCGACGAAGTCGCTGTACCGCTTGAGGTCGTTCTTGTCGACGTTCAGCCCTGCGGCCGTACGGAAGAACCGCTCGAACCTGGCGATGGACATCACGGTCATGATGGCAACCTCCGGCTGCGGGCGCCGGGCGGCTCCCAGCCCCCTGTCCTTCAGCCCCAGCTTGACCGATGGGGCACGGGAACACTTGCGCATGCCGGGCCCAACCGACCCACCCCGCATTGCCCTGTCAGGACCAGGAGGCGACCCGGCGGCAGGGATCCGACGCGTCACGTGGCGACGACGGCGATCCAGGGGCATCCTGTGGGCACTTACGGTTTCGTGGGGCAGCCGATGAGAAGGGTCCAGCCATGCCGAAGCCGTCGCAGGGCGTCACGGTCGTGGCTCTCCTGGCAGATCCGGACACGCCGACGGAGATCGCTGAGCGTATGGCCCGGAGACTTCCCGACCGGCTCTCCAGAAAGTCGGACAAGGGGCGACGGTTCGACGTCAGGGTGGTCAGTGAGCCCGTCACCGCAGGGAGCGAGGACCCGCCCACCGTGATGCGCCGGATCAGGGAACGCGCGAACGCGGAGGACTGGGACGTCGTCGTGGCCCTCACCGACCTTCCGCTGCACTCGCACGGACGCAAGCTTGTGGTGGATCTGAATCACGAATACCGCCTTGCGCTGCTTTCCCTGCCCTCGCTGGGGGCCGGCGGCTGCAGACGAGGGCCCAGAGGGCAGTGGAGGAGGCCGTCCTCAGCCTGACGGGTCCGCGGGACGCTCCGCCGCGCCCCTTCGACGATCCTCTCGCGCCGGTCCGTCCGGGCCCGGTCGATGAGGACGAACCCGCCGATCTCCGGTACACCACCGGCGGGCCCCGCGGCTACCTCAGGGTGCTCGGCGGCATGGTCCGGGCCAACCGGCCGTGGCGGCTGGTGCCGGGCCTGTCGAAGGCCCTGGCGGCCGCACTCGCCACGGGAGCGATTGCCACCGTGAACGCCACCGTCTGGAGCCTTGCCGCGTCCCTGAGCACCACCCGTCTCGTGATCGCCATGGTCGGATCCATCGCGCTCATGATCGGCTGGCTGATCGTGGACGCGCATCTGTGGCATCGAACGGCGGAGATCTCGCCGGAGGCGAGGAAGCGGGCGGCTCTGTACAACGCCTCGACGGTCGTGACCGTGGGTATCGGGGTGCTCGTCTGCTATGCGGGGCTGCTGGTCATCAACCTCATATGGGCGCTTTTCATCCTCAACGACCAGGTATTCGCCTTCATGACGCGAAGCCCGTTGCACCTCACGGAGTACCTGACGCTCGCCTGGTTCGTCGCTTCGGTCGCCACCGTGGGCGGTGCACTGGGATCAGGCTTGGAGAGTGACGAGGCGATCCGAGCAGCCGCCTACTCCAAGCGTGAACAGGAACGTCGCCGCAGGCTCGAGGACGACCACGAAGACTAGGCCTCGGTCCCGGGCGGGAGGCACGGCGTTGGTCGGTGGTGCTCCGGGAACGGCACGTCCGTGTGTCCGCGGAGGAGCTGGCCGGGCTGGTCCGGCGCATCGGCGGGCCGGGCGACCGGTTCCTGGTCCTCCAGCGGATACCCGACCTGCCCGACGTCCTCGCCCAGGTGTGGCAGGAGGCCGGCGGCCGGGAACCGGAGCGACCCGCGCGAGGGCGGGGCGCCCGGGAGGATCCCGACCCGGCCGCGCCTCCGGACGGGGCGGACGCCGGTCCTGCGGAGGCGCCGGCGGACGGACCGGCCGGGCACCGTACAAAGTCGGACGAGATGTCGCCATACTGGTCGGGCCAGGGGAGGGCGCGGCGGACAGCGACGGGGGCGGGGCAGCGGAGATGGGGGACACCAGACTGATCCACGGCCGGTACCGGCTGCTCGACCGGATCGGGCGCGGCGGCATGGGTGAGGTGTGGCGGGCGCGGGACGAGTCACTGGGCCGGCAGGTGGCGGTGAAGTGCCTCAAACCGATCGGCCCCCAGCACGACCAGGCGTCCGGCCGGGTCCTGCGGGAGCGGTTCCGGCGCGAGGCCCGGGTGGCCGCGGCGCTCCAGCACCGGGGCATCACGGTGGTGCACGACTTCGGCGAGGACGACGGCGTGCCGTACCTCGTGATGGAGCTGCTCCAGGGCCGCGACCTCAGCCGGCTGCTGGAGGACAACAAGCAGCACCCGCTGCCGGTCGACGAGGTGGTGGACATCGCCGACCAGGTCGCCTCGGCCCTCGCCTACACCCACGACCAGGGCATCGTGCACCGTGACCTGAAGCCCGCCAACATCGTGCGCCTGCACGACGGCACCGTGAAGATCTGCGACTTCGGCATCGCCCGCCTCGGCCACGACATCGGCTACACCTCACGGCTGACCGGCACCGGCATCGCCATGGGCACCCCGCACTACATGTCCCCGGAGCAGATCGGCGGCTCGGAGGTCGACCGGCGCAGCGATCTGTACTCCTTCGGCTGCGTGCTCTACGAGATCGCCACCGGCGTCCCGCCGTTCGACCTGGACGACGCGTGGGCGATCCTCGTCGGTCACCGCGACACCCCGCCCCCGCCGCCCCGCGAGCACCGTGCCGAACTGCCCGAGCACCTCGAACGCCTCATCCTCGACCTGCTGGCCAAGGAGCCCGGCGGGCGCCCGGACAGCGCCCGCGAACTGACCCACCGGCTGGCCGCGCTGGGCACCGGAGGGGACCGGCCGCCCGCCCCGCGCGACCGGGCACCGGCCGCCGTC
>NZ_JAAGMD010000076.1 GCF_010548465.1 Streptomyces sp. SID14436
CGGGCGCGCGCGGGTTCAGTGCGCCGCGTGCGCCGTACCGCCGTACCTGGCCGTGCCCGCGTGCGCGTCGGCACGCGGGCACGGCAGCCGGGTCACCGCCCGGCGAACTTCTCGCTGACCGCGTCGTAGACGCCCTTGGCCTCGTCACCCAGCCGCGGGCCGGCCAGCCAGCCCGATGTCACCGGGCCGATGGACGTGTTGGACACCAGCGCCGGCTTGCCGTCCGAACCGGTCGCGACCCAGCCGCCGCCGGACGAACCGGCGGTCATGCTGCACCCGATGCGGTACATCGTCGGGTCCGACGCCTCGATGGACAGCCGTCCCGGCCGGTCCTGGCAGCGGTACAGCGTCTGGCCGTCGTACGGCGGCGCGGCCGGGTAGCCGATCGCGGTCACGCTCTTCATCTGCGGCACCGCGGGGGCCTTGAAGTCCACCGGCAGCGCCGAACCGACCGTCTCCTCCAGCGACTTGCCGTTGCCGCCCTTCTCCGGCGTCACATGGATCACGGCGAAGTCGTACGCGGCACCGTCACCACCCGTGGAGCCGCCCTGCTCGATCCACTGGTCCGAGGTCTGGGCCCAGTCGCCCCACCAGACGCCGTACGGGGCGACCTCCTCCTTGGCGGCACCCTCCAGCTCCTTGGTCGGCATGCCCGCATCGTTGTAGGACGGCACGAAGGCGATGTTGCGGTACCAGCCGCCCTTCTTGCCGGCGTGCACGCAGTGGCCGGCGGTCCACACCATGTTGGACTTGCCCGGGTTGGCCGGGTCCTTGACCACCGTCGCCGAGCACACCATCGTGCCCTCGGGGGAGTCGAAGAAGACCTTGCCCGCCGTGGGGGCGTTGGCGTGGTACGACGGCGGCACGGCCTCCGCCTGCACCGGCTGCGGCGTCGGGTCGGTCACGCCCTGGTCACCGTCGAGGTCGCCCTCGTCGACGCCCTGGTCCGGCTCCTCCGCGTCCCGCATGCGGTCCGGGTCCCACAGGTCCTCGATGATCGGGTTGATGAAGTCGTTGGCCTCGCGCAGCCAGTCGTCCTTGCTCCAGTCCTTCCAGGCGCCGTCCCGCCACTTGTCGATGTCGATCCCGTGTTCCTTCAGCCGGTCCCGGATGTCGTCCGGGATCCGCAGCTTGCCGTCGTCCGACGCGGCGGTCGCCGAGGGCTCGGCGCTCGCGTCCGCGTCCCCCGAGTCGCAGGCGGTGGCGGTGAGGACGAGCGCCGAGGCGAGCGCCACGGCGGACAGGACGGGGGAGGTTCTGCGGCGCGGCCTCCCCCCTCCGCGGACGGTGGACGACGGCCGTGTGGATCGCATGATCTGACTCCCCCTGGTGTGGACGAACGTGGCGCGCAGGCCGTGCTCCCGGCTCCGGACCCGGTCGGGCCCCGGCCGGACCGACGGTCCTGGGACGGCACCACACACTATGCGGTTGCTGTGGGGGACTTCCGACGGAACGGCAACGGTTCCGTCACGGCAAGGATCTTGGGGCAACCCGTAACCCCCGGAGCGGTCACGGGTTGGAACGGAGGGAGGCCGCGGGCTGCATCCCCCACCCGGGCCGGGCAGGCGGCGGTGCCGTCGCGCCGGGGACGGGGAAGGCAGCCGTCGACGTGATCGCACCGCTCGGCACCGGCGTGACCGCCCGTTTGTCAGTGCCGGGCCGTAGGGTGGTCGCGCTATGACGAAGCCCTCACTCCCCGAACTCCTGCATGCCGCCGTCACCGCCGTCGGCGGCACGGAGCGCCCCGGCCAGGTGACCATGGCCGAATCCGTCGCCGAGGCGATCGACGACAACTCCCATCTGCTGGTCCAGGCCGGCACCGGCACCGGTAAGTCACTCGGCTACCTGGTGCCCGCGCTCGCGCACGGGATGGGGACCCCGTCGGCCGAGGGCTGGGGGAGAGTGGTCGTGGCGACGGCCACCCTGGCCCTCCAGCGGCAGCTCGTGGAGCGGGACCTGCCGCGCACGGTGGAGGCACTGCACCCGCTGCTGCGCCGCCGCCCCGAGTTCGCCATGCTCAAGGGCCGGTCGAACTACCTCTGCCTGCACCGGCTCCACGAGGGCATGCCGCAGGACGAGGAGGAGGGACTCTTCGACCAGTTCGAGGCCGCCGCCCCGACCAGCAAGCTGGGGCAGGACCTGCTGCGGCTGCGCGACTGGTCCGACGACACGGAGACCGGCGACCGCGACGACCTCACCCCCGGCGTGTCCGACCGGGCCTGGTCCCAGGTGTCGGTGTCGTCCCGGGAGTGCCTGGGGGCCACCAAGTGCGCCTACGGCGCGGAGTGCTTCGCCGAGATGGCCCGGGAGCGCGCCAAGCTGGCCGAGGTCGTCGTCACCAACCACGCCCTCCTCGCGATCGACGCGATCGAGGGCGCCCCGGTCCTGCCGCAGCACGAGGTGCTGATCGTCGACGAGGCCCACGAGCTGGTGTCCCGGGTGACCGGCGTGGCCACCGGGGAGCTCACCCCGGGCCAGGTGAACCGTGCCGTGCGCCGCGCCGCGAAGCTGGTCAACGAGAAGGCCGCCGACCAGCTCCAGACCGCCGCCGAGGGCTTCGAGCGGCTGATGGAACTGGCCCTCCCGGGCCGGCTCGAGGAGATCCCCGAGGACCTCGGCTACGCGCTGATGGCGCTGCGCGACGCCTGCCGGACGGTGATCTCCGCGATCGGCGGCACCCGGGACAAGTCCGTGCAGGACGAGGACGCGGTCCGCAAGCAGGCCCTGGCCTCGGTGGAGAGCGTGCACGACGTGGCCGAGCGGATCACCAACGGGTCCGAATGGGACGTCGTCTGGTACGAGCGCCACGAGCCGCGCGGCGGCAGCTCCTACCGCCAGGCCGGTGCCTCCCTGCGTGTCGCGCCGATGTCCGTCTCCGGGCTGCTGCGGGAGAAGCTCTTCACGGAGCGCTCGGTGATCCTCACCTCCGCGACCCTGAAACTGGGGGGCGACTTCAACGGCGTGGCGGCCTCCCTGGGCCTCGGCCCCGAGGGCAGTACCGGCGACGACCTGCCGGAGTGGAAGGGCGTCGACGTCGGCTCGCCGTTCGACTATCCGCGGCAGGGCATCCTGTACGTCGCCCGGCACCTGGCGCGCCCGGCCCGTGACGGCGACCGCGCCGACATGCTCGACGAGCTGACCGAACTGATCCAGGCGGCGGGTGGCCGCACCCTGGGGCTGTTCTCCTCGATGCGGGCCGCTCAGCTCGCCGCCGAGGAGCTGCGGTCCCGTATCCCGGAGTTCCCCATCCTCCTCCAGGGCGAGGAGACGCTCGGCGAGCTGATCAAGAACTTCGCGGCCGACCCCCGGACCTGTCTCTTCGGCACGTTGTCGCTGTGGCAGGGCGTCGATGTGCCGGGGCCGAGCTGCCAGCTCGTGGTGATGGACAAGATCCCCTTCCCGCGCCCGGACGACCCGCTGATGAGTGCCCGGCAGAAGGCCGTGGAGGAGGCGGGCGGCAACGGCTTCATGGCGGTGGCGGCGACGCACGCCGCGCTGCTGATGGCCCAGGGCGCGGGCCGTCTCGTCCGGGCCTCGGGGGACCGCGGTGTCGTGGCGGTGCTCGACCAGCGGCTGGCGACGGCGCGCTACGGGAGCTATCTGAAGGCGTCACTGCCCGACTTCTGGTACACCACGGACCGTCATCAGGTCAGGAAGTCGCTGGCCGCGATCGACGCGGCCGCCCGGCGGGCCGAGGCGGAGACGGGCACGGCGTCGGAGGCGTAGTGATCGCGGGTTAGCCTGTCGCGGGCCCGCGACAGGCTAACCCGCGATCAAGGGACGCTCCGGCACCGGGGTCGGCGCAGGCAGGCGTTCGGTCGTCGCACGCCGACGGCGCACCCGGGGAGGAAGCCGGGACAGAGCAGGACCCCGGAACCGGCGCAGGGGTCCCGGGGCCCGGTCGAGGGCGGGGCGGCGGCGATGACGGCGGCGGCCCCGCGCAGGCTCAGACGCGCCGGAGAACGGCCACCACCTTGCCGAGGATGGTCGCGTCGTCGCCGGGGATCGGCTCGTACGCCGCGTTGTGCGGGAGCAGCCAGACGTGGCCGTCCTCGCGCTTGAAGCGCTTGACGGTGGCCTCGCCGTCGAGCATGGCGGCGACGATGTCGCCGTTCTCCGCCACGGGCTGGCGGCGGACCGTGACCCAGTCGCCGTCACAGATGGCGGCCTCGATCATCGAGTCACCGACGACCTTGAGGACGAACAGTTCACCGTCGCCGACGAGCTGCCGGGGGAGGGGGAACACGTCCTCGACGGACTCCTCGGCGAGGATCGGGCCACCGGCGGCGATGCGGCCGACCAGCGGCACGTAGGACGCGGCAGGCTTGCCGGTGGTGTCCGTGGGCTGGACGGAGGCCGCCTGGTCGGAGCCGCGGACCTCGTAGGCGCGGGGGCGGTGCGGGTCGCGGCGCAGGAAGCCCTTGCGCTCCAGGGCCATCAGCTGATGGGCCACGGAGGAGGTGCTGGAGAGGCCGACCGCCTGGCCGATCTCACGCATGGACGGCGGATAGCCGCGCCGCTGCACGGAGTCCCTGATGACTTCGATGACCCGGCGCTGGCGGTCGGTGAGCCCGGAGCTGTCCGCCCGGATGCCGGGAGGCCGGCCCGGCAGGGAGCGCTTGTGCGTCTCGGGATTCGCGGCTTCGTTCATCACATGCACCGGCTCGGGCCGGCCCTGGGGGCGGTCCTGGGCAGTGATGGTGGCACTGTCTGCGGTGGTGGTCACGTCGGCCCCTCTCGATGGTCTCCCTGCAGCACAACGGTAGTTGCTTTCGAAAGGTTGCGCCAAACACACGTTCGAGTGAAAAATCGCGAATTGTGGCACGCGATTTCGAGTCGAGGTGTATTGGCTGCCGCGCTGCCTGTCGGACAAACGGGATCATTGCTGTACTCTCGCCGCCGAGGCGGTGACCCCGTCCCGCCCGGCGTGGCCCCAGTCTGCCATCAGGCCTCCCGCCCTCCCGGGAGCGGGCCCCTCTCCCTCCAGGAGTCGCACGAGTCCCGCCAGGACCTCTTCAGGAGTCGCACGAGCCCTCCAGGGAGCCCACGGCACCTCCAGAAATCGCACGGCCCCTCCATCGCGGACCCGCACCGTTCCCCCGTGTGCGGAGCGCGACAAGGGGCACACGTGTGCTGCCGACGGGGCGGAAGGCGAAACGCGTGCACGGCGTGTATGTATGAGCCAATCCCCACATCTAGTGGTTGGATTGCTCCAGCGGCCCAGAAGTTGTGGTCCCCCGGGTCTTCGGAGCCTCGGAGATCGCCTATGCTGGAGTCGCTTCGTGGGGCCCGAGTGGCCTGGCGAGGCCATTGTGTCTGCTGTGAGGAGGGTTGGGATTTCATGCACTGCCCCTTCTGCAGGCACCCCGACAGCCGTGTCGTCGACAGCCGTACGACGGACGACGGCACGTCCATCCGCAGGCGCCGCCAGTGCCCCGACTGCTCCCGTCGTTTCACGACCGTGGAGACGTGCTCGCTCATGGTGGTCAAGCGGTCCGGGGTCACCGAGCCCTTCAGCCGCACCAAGGTCATCAACGGCGTGCGCAAGGCGTGCCAGGGACGGCCGGTCACCGAGGACGCGCTGGCCCAGCTCGGCCAGCGGGTCGAGGAGGCGGTGCGCGCCACCGGAAGCGCCGAGCTGACCACCCATGACGTGGGGCTGGCCATACTCGGCCCGTTGCAGGAGCTCGACCTCGTCGCCTACCTGCGGTTCGCCTCCGTCTACCGGGCCTTCGACTCGCTCGAGGACTTCGAGGCGGCGATCGCGGAGCTCAGGCAGGCGGAACATCCCGCCGGGGACGGCGGGGAGAGCGGGGACGGCGGTGACCGCGAGGGAGCGGTCGCGGGGAGCCAGGAAGACGACAGCGGGTCCGGCGGGACCGGCGAGGTCCCCCAGCCCGCCCACGCCACCGGCTGACGACAGGGCCGGGCCTGGGACGTCGGCCCCGGGGACCGGCCGGTCGGCGGCGGGGGAGAAGAACCGGTTGCGGGCGAGGCGAGTGGTGCCCGCAGCACCAGACAGAACACCGTGCCACGGGAACATCGGGGCACTTCAGGGCGTTTTCGCCCGTACAGGGAGGCGGCATGACAGAGACGGCGAGCGGTCCGGCACGGAGTTCCCGCGCCAAGAGCGGCAAGACCAGCAAGGGGCTGCGGGTCGAGCGCGTTCACACCACCCCCGGCGTCCACCCCTACGACGAGGTGGCCTGGGAGCGCCGTGACGTCGTGATGACCAACTGGCGCGACGGCTCGGTGAACTTCGAGCAGCGCGGCGTGGAGTTCCCCGACTTCTGGTCGGTGAACGCGGTCAACATCGTCACCAGCAAGTACTTCCGGGGTGCCGTGGGCACCCCGCAGCGCGAGACCAGCCTCAAGCAGCTGATCGACCGCATCGTGAAGACGTACCGGAAGGCCGGCGAGGACCACAAGTACTTCGCGTCGCCCGCCGACGCGGAGATCTTCGAGCACGAACTGGCGTACGCCCTCCTGCACCAGATCTTCAGCTTCAACAGCCCGGTCTGGTTCAACGTGGGCACGCCGCAGCCCCAGCAGGTGTCCGCCTGCTTCATCCTGTCCGTCGACGACTCCATGGAGTCGATCCTCGACTGGTACAAGGAAGAGGGCATGATCTTCAAGGGCGGCTCCGGAGCCGGCCTGAACCTCTCCCGGATCCGTTCCTCCAAGGAACTGCTGTCCTCCGGCGGCAACGCCTCCGGCCCGGTCTCTTTCATGCGCGGCGCCGACGCCTCCGCCGGCACCATCAAGTCCGGCGGCGCCACCCGCCGGGCCGCCAAGATGGTCGTCCTCGACGTGGACCACCCGGACATCGAGGACTTCATCGAGACCAAGGTCAAGGAGGAGGAGAAGATCCGCGTCCTGCGGGACGCCGGTTTCGACATGGACCTGGGCGGCGACGACATCACGTCCGTCCAGTACCAGAACGCCAACAACTCGGTCCGCGTGAACGACGAGTTCATGAAGGCCGTCGAGGCGGGCGGCCGTTTCGGCCTCCGTGCCCGGATGACCGGCGAGGTCATCGAGGACGTCGACGCCAAGGCGCTCTTCCGCAAGATCGCCGAGGCCGCCTGGGCCTGCGCCGACCCCGGCATCCAGTACGACGACACGATCAACAACTGGCACACCTGCCCCGAGTCCGGCCGGATCACCGCGTCGAACCCGTGCAGCGAGTACATGCACCTGGACAACACGTCCTGCAACCTCGCCTCGCTGAACCTGATGAAGTTCCTCAAGGACGACGGCAAGGGCAACCAGACCTTCGAGACCGAGCGCTTCCAGAAGGTCGTCGAGCTGGTCATCACCGCGATGGACATCTCGATCTGCTTCGCCGACTTCCCGACCCAGAAGATCGGCGAGAACACGCGCGCGTTCCGCCAGCTCGGCATCGGCTACGCCAACCTCGGCGCCCTGCTGATGGCCACCGGCCACGCCTACGACTCCGACGGCGGCCGGGCGCTCGCCGGTGCCATCACCTCCCTGATGACCGGCACCGCCTACCGGCGCTCCGCCGAACTCGCCGCGGTCGTCGGCCCGTACGACGGCTACGCCCGCAACGCGGACGCCCACAAGCGCGTCATGAAGCAGCACTCCGACGCCAACGGCACCGCCGTCCGCATGGACGACCTGGACACCCCGGTGTGGGCCGCCGCGACCGAGGCCTGGCAGGACGTCCTGCGCCTCGGCGAGAAGAACGGCTTCCGCAACTCGCAGGCGTCCGTGCTCGCCCCCACCGGCACCATCGGCCTGGCGATGTCCTGCGACACCACCGGTGTCGAGCCGGACCTCGCGCTGGTCAAGTTCAAGAAGCTGGTCGGCGGCGGCTCTATGCAGATCGTCAACGGCACCGTGCCGCAGGCCCTGCGCCGCCTGGGCTACCAGGAGGAGCAGATCGAGGCGATCGTCGCCCACATCGCCGACAACGGCAATGTGATCGACGCCCCCGGTCTCAAGCAGGAGCACTACGAGGTGTTCGACTGCGCCATGGGCGAGCGTGCCATCTCCCCGATGGGCCACGTCCGCATGATGGCCGCGATCCAGCCGTGGATCTCCGGCGCCATCTCCAAGACGGTCAACATGCCGGAGTCGGCGACCGTCGAAGAGGTCGAGGAGATCTACTACGAGGCCTGGAAGCTGGGTGTCAAGGCGCTCGCGATCTACCGCGACAACTGCAAGGTCGGCCAGCCGCTCTCGGCCAAGACCAAGGACGCGGAGAAGGCCGAGATCACCGAGAAGACCGAGGACACGATCCGTGCCGCGGTCGAGAAGGTGGTCGAGTACCGCCCGGTCCGCAAGCGTCTGCCGAAGGGCCGCCCCGGCATCACCACGTCGTTCACCGTCGGTGGCGCCGAGGGCTACATGACCGCCAATTCCTACCCGGACGACGGTCTCGGCGAGGTCTTCCTGAAGATGTCCAAGCAGGGCTCGACCCTCGCGGGCATGATGGACGCCTTCTCCATCGCGGTCTCCGTCGGCCTCCAGTACGGCGTGCCGCTGGAGACGTACGTCTCGAAGTTCACCAACATGCGCTTCGAGCCGGCCGGTATGACGGACGACCCGGACGTGCGGATGGCGCAGTCGATCGTCGACTACATCTTCCGCCGCCTGGCGCTGGACTTCCTGCCCTTCGAGACGCGCTCCGCGCTCGGCATCCACTCCGCCGAGGAGCGCCAGCGCCACCTGGAGACGGGGTCCTACGAGCAGTCCCTCGACGACGACGAGGTCGACGTCGAAGGTCTGGCCCAGTCGGCCCCGCGCGCCCAGGAGCTGAAGTCGGTCGCCCTGCCGAAGGCCGAGGCCGAAGCGGCCAAGCCGGCCCCGCAGCAGGCCCACACCAGCGCCGAGCTGGTGGAGATGCAGCTGGGCATCCAGGCCGACGCCCCGCTGTGCTTCTCCTGCGGCACGAAGATGCAGCGCGCCGGTTCCTGCTACATCTGCGAGGGCTGCGGCTCGACCAGCGGCTGCAGCTGACGTCGGGCGCCGCTGAGGCGTGACTGCTTCAAGGGGCGGTGGAGCCGGTGACACGGCTCCACCGCCCCTCGGCGTGGACACGGGCTCCGTCGTGGCGGACCCGCGGCCTTGGTCACGGCCGGCGGGCCGCTCCCATGACGCGGGCGAAGTTCACGGGGTCCTCGTCGAACCCACGGATGGCGAAGTCGGCCTCCCAGGGGCCGGTGCCCTCCCGGCGGAACTCGGCGACCACGGCCGCCGTGGCGTCGGGTACGCCCGAGAAGTCGGTCTCGGAGAGCACCGTGTACCCCTCGCGGATGCGCAGGCCGGGACGGATCACCCGGGCGAAGGTCCGGGGGCTCTGCTGCTGGATCACGATGCCGACGACGACCCGCGCGTACTGCTCGTGCACCCGGTCCAGTTCCACGGTCATGATCTCGTCGTAGCCGAGGCCCTGCCCGTCGGTGCTGTCCCGGTCGACGGTGATGGTGCCGTCGGGGGAGCGGCTGTCGGGGTGCACCACGTAGGCCGGATCGCCGTACGGATCAGTCGCCGGGTAGGGGGCGGCGATGATGTCCAGGTCCGTGGCGGGTTCCCCCGACGGACTGGGGTCCCACTTCAGCGAGATCTCGATCCTGCCGTAGCCCTTGTTGAGGCTGCTCACCAGTCTCCTCTTCCCCGTGACCGTCCGCCCGCCGACCAGAGCGCGCGTCCCAACCGCCGGGCGGATGCGGCGGGTTGTCCATCCTGCCACGCACGGCGGTGCGCGTGCCCGTCACCAGTCCGTACGAGAGTGACCAAGGCCACGCGTGCGGGCCTTACCATGGCGCGGTGCTGGTCAAGTGGATTCGCTGCACCGTGGTGGACCGCCGCGGGTTCGAGCGGGGGCAGCGGAAGTGGGCGGGGCTTCTGGGGGAGCCGGGATTTCGCGGGCAGGGCGGAGGCTGGAGCCGGGTTCGGCCGGATGTGGCGCACGTGTTCTCCTTCTGGGAGAGCCGTGCCTTCTACGACTCCTTCATGGCGCGCTCCCACGACCGGCTCGCCACGGCCCAGTCGGGCACGTTCAAGGACGCCCAGGTCAGGCTCTTCGACTACCGCTTCGACGTGAAGACCGGCTTCGAACCGCGCTTCACGGACGCCGACCTGCTGCGCGTGGCGCTGTGCCGGGTCCACGAGGAGCGGGCGGAGCACTATGTGCTGATGCAGGAGAAGGTGTGGAACCCGGCCATGGCCGGATCGCCCGGCATGATCCGCGGCATGTTCGGTGAGGCGCCCGGCAACGAGTTCCTGGTGCTGTCGATGTGGCGCTCGGCCGCCGAGCACGGCAAGTACCGCACCGAGCGGGTGGAGCGGCTCGCCCTGCGGGCGCAGACCGAGGCGGACGTGGCCGCCCTGACCGGCGATGTCGTGGACATGGAGTCGACCTGGACGGTGTGAGGTCGGGGGCGTTCCGGACGCCCCGGGGCGCGGGCGGGCGTGATCCGTCGTGCGGGAAGTGTGTGACCTGCGCGGTATGAGGTCACTCGGGTGCTCGCCCGGAAGTCACCCGATCTAGGGTCTTGAGCATGGCACGACCACGGCGCATCGTCCTCGTCCGGCACGGTGAATCAACGGGCAACGCTGACGACTCCGTCTACGAGCGCGAACCCGACCACGCGCTGGCCCTCACCGAGAAGGGCCGGCGCCAGGCGCAGGAGACGGGTAAGCGCTTGCGCGACGTCTTCGACGGCGAGCGGGTCAGCGTGTACGTCTCCCCGTACCGGCGCACCCACCAGACCCTGCAGAACTTCGGGCTCGACCCGGCACTCATACGCGTCCGCGAGGAGCCCCGGCTGCGCGAGCAGGACTGGGGCAACTGGCAGAACCGCGACGACGTGCGTCTGCAGAAGGCCTACCGGGACGCCTACGGCCACTTCTACTACCGCTTCGCCCAGGGCGAGTCCGGGGCCGACGTCTACGACCGCGTCGGCGGCTTCCTGGAGAGCCTGTTCCGCAGCTTCGAGGACCCGCAGCATCCGCCGAATGTGCTGATCGTGACGCACGGCCTGGCGATGCGGCTGTTCTGCATGCGCTGGTTCCACTGGACGGTGGCGGAGTTCGAGTCGCTGTCCAATCCGGGGAACGCGGAGATGCGCATGCTCGTTCTGGGGGAGAACGGCAAGTACACCCTCGACCGGCCCTTTGAACGGTGGCGGGACCCCGAGCCGTACGGGATCACCGGATAGAGTGGCTGGGCGATGACCGCTGACTCCTCTCCCGCCGTGCGCCTGGAGCGCACCCTGGCCAGCCTGCGCGGACTGTCGGTCGGAGACGCACTGGGCGCGCAGTTCTCCGTGCCGGCGAACTACCCCCTGCTCAAGAGCCGGACCCTGCCGCCGGCCCCCTGGCGGTGGACCGACGACACCGAGATGGCCTGCTCCGTCGTCGCCGTCCTCGCCTCGCACCAGCGGATCGACCAGGACGCCCTGGCCCACTCCTTCGCCGAGCGCCACGACACCGACCGGGACTACGGCCGCACGGCGAGCCGGCTCCTGCGCCTGGTCCGCGAGGGCGCCGACTGGCGTGAGCCGGCCGCCGCGCTGTTCAACGGTCACGGCTCCTGGGGCAACGGCGCCGCGATGCGGATCGCCCCGCTGGGCGCCTGGTACGCGGACGACCCGGAGCAGGCCACCCACCAGGCGGAGATCTCCGCCTACCCGACCCACCAGCACCGGGAGGCCGTGGTCGGCGCGATGGCGGTCGCCGCCGCGGCGGCCCTCGTGGCCGGGTCCGGTGCGCCGCCGGGAGCGCAGGCCCTGCTGGACGGGGTGATCGGGCTGGTGCCGGCCCGCAGTGCGGTCGGCGCGGGGCTGCGCCGGGCCCGGGACATGCTCGACTACGACGACGCGGCCACCGTCGCCGCCGTCCTCGGCTGCGGCCGGCGCACGACGGCCCACGACACGGTGCCCTTCGCGCTCTGGTCGGCCGCCCGTGCCCTGGGCGACTACGAGCGGGCGTTCTGGACGACCGCGCAGGTCGGCGGCGACGTCGACACCACGTGCGCCATCGTGGGCGGTGTGGTCGCCGCGGGGAAGGCGGGAGCACCGCCCGCCGCGTGGGCGGACCACGCCGAGGCGCTGCCGGACTGGCTGGACATCCCGGTCTCCTGACACTCCGTACCCGCCGGGAACTCTGTGTGACCGCCCGGACGTTGTGAGGACATCCGCCGCACGCATCGTGCCGACTGGCGGCGGGCGACGGCGACGGGCAGGCACAGGAGATTCCGGGGTGGTGGAGATGCTGATCGGTGTGGCGCGCGCTCCGGCCGTCCCACTTGCCCCGCATGCCCCGCCCGCCCTGCGTGCCCCGCTCGGTCCGTCGGCCGTTCCGAGCGGTGTGCGATGGCCCGGGCGTCGGGTGCGACGCGGCGGACCCGGCGGCCCGCCGGCCTCCGTGCGGGAGGCCGGGGACCTGCCGGGCCCGGCTTTCGGCGGAGGCAGGTCAGCCGATGCCCGGCCCGGCCGACCCGGACAGGGCCTCCAGGTCGCTCCTGCGGACGCGGATGACGAACCACGCGGTGGCCAGGGCCAGCACGGCCATCGCCGCGGCGGGCACGAAGGCCGACGAGATGCCCTGGCTGAGCACTTCGTGGCCCCAGGGCGCCGGAAGCTGCTGCGTCCGGGCGAACTCCGCCTGCTGTTCCGGCGGCGCCTCGGAGAGGAAGCGCGGAATCTGCTGCTTCGCCTCGTCCCGGCTTGCCGTGCCGAACACCGTGGTCAGGAGGGCCAGGCCCACGGAACCGCCCACCTGCTGCATGGCGTTGAGCAGTCCGGACGCCGCTCCCGCCTCGTGCTGGGCCACACCCGAGACCGCGGTGAGCGTCAGGGTCACGAAGTTCAGGCCCATACCGAGGCCGAAGACGAGCATGGGGCCGAGGATGCCGCCGGCGTAGGAGCTGTCGGAGGTGATCAGGGTCAGCCAGGCCAGCCCGAGGGCCGCCAGCGTCGACCCGACGAGCATGAACGGCTTGGGCCCGAACACGGGCAGGAACCGCTGCGACAGTCCCGCCCCGACCGCGATCACCACGGTGACCGGCAGGAAGGCCAGGCCGGCCGCGATCGGGCTGTAGCCGAGCACGTTCTGCACGAAGAGCACGATGTAGAAGAACATGCCGAACATCGCAGCGGAGAGGCTGAGCATGATCACATACGTGCCCGAGCGGTTGCGGTCGGCGAACATGCGCAGCGGGGTGATCGGTTCCCTGGCCCGGGACTCGATGAACGCGAAGGACACCAGCAGGATCGCGGCCGCGACGAAGGAGCCGATCGTCAGGCCGTCCTGCCAGCCCTCGTCCGCCGCCCGGATGAAGCCGTAGACGAGCGAGGCCATACCGGCGGTCGAGGTGACGGCGCCGGCGACGTCGAAGCGGCCGGTCTGGCGTTCGGACTCGTTGATGTACAGCGGTGCGAGCACGGCGATCAGCACACCGATCGGCACGTTGACGAACAGCACCCACCGCCAGTCGAGCCACTCGGTCAGCATGCCGCCGGCGAGCAGGCCGATGGCACCGCCACCGGCGGAGACGGCGGCGAAGACGCCGAAGGCCCGGTTTCGCTCCGGCCCCTCGGGAAAGGTGGTGGTGACGAGCGCCAGCGCGGTGGGCGAGGCGATGGCACCGCCCGCCCCCTGGAGGACGCGGGCGACCAGCAGCTGCCAGGGCTCCTGGGCGAGCCCGCCGAGCAGCGAGGCGAAGGTGAACAGCAGGATGCCGGTCATGAAGACGCGGCGGCGGCCCAGGATGTCCCCCGCCCGGCCGCCGAGCAGCAGCAGGCCGCCGAAGGTGAGCGTGTAGGCACTGACCACCCAGGTCAGATCGGTGGTGCTGAATTCGAGCGCGGTCTGGATGTGCGGCAGCGCGATGTTCACAATCGTCACATCGAGTACCACCATCAATTGGCAGGCCGCGATGACGGTGAGCGCGATGCCGGGGGGTCCGCCCCGGCGGGCCGCACCCGGCTTCCGGTCCTGGAGCAATGGAGAGGTTGTCACTATGGGTCCCCCACACGTGGTTCAGTGAACGCTTGCGTTCACTGTTGAGCTCAACCGTAGGAGTTCCCCGACAGTGAACGCAAGCGTTCACTCGACGCGTCGCCGTCCGGCATGTCCCCCGTCGATGCCGCGCGGCACGCCCCCCATCCCCGGAATGCCCGCTTCCACTGCTCGTTGGAGAGAGTCAGATGGACACTTCGAGCTGGGCCGAGGCCCAGCCCCGGACCACCGGTTCCCGTCGCCGCGGCGCGGTCCTGGAACGCGCGATCCTCGACGCCGCCCTGGACCAGCTGAGTACGGTCGGATGGAACGGCCTGACCATGGAGGGCGTCGCCGCCGCGGCCCAGACCGGCAAGGCCGCCGTCTACCGCCGCTGGCCCTCCAAGGAGGACCTGGTGGCCGACGCCCTGTGCGCCGGACTGCCGCCCCTCGGCGAGGTGCCGGACCTCGGGAGCGTGCGGGACGACCTGCTGGCGCTCTGCATCCGCACACGCGACGCGATGTTCTCCCGGCCGGGGTACGCCCTGCGCGCGGTCATTCACGAATGCGACACCTCGCAGGCCGACCGCTTCCATGCCGTGATCGTCGAAGGGCTCGTCGAGCCGACGCTCAGGATGCTGCGCGAGGTGATCGAGCGGGGAATCCAGCGGGGAGAGGTGCGACCCGACGCGGCCAACGGCTATGTGTGCGACGCCATTCCGGCGATGATGATGTACCGCACCAAGATGTGCGCGAGTGAATGGGCGGACCGCGATCTGGAGGAGATGATCGACCAGTTGATGGTTCCGCTGCTCCGCCCGGACGCTTCCTGACCGGGCGGCGGCAGAGCCCGCGGGCCACAGGGGGGGCCGGGGTGTCGCGGCGTGCGGCGGGCGGCGTACGCTAAGGGCGCCATGCCGTACGAACCACCCACCCACGCCGTCGAGCGCTCACTCCGCGCCACGACCGGGGCGAAGATCATTGCAGGTGTCGACGAGGTGGGGCGCGGTGCGTGGGCCGGGCCGGTCACCGTCTGCGCGGCGATCACCGGTCTGCGCCGGCCCCCCGAAGGGCTCACCGACTCCAAGCTCCTCACCGTCAAGCGGCGCACGGAACTCGCCGAGACGCTGCGGACCTGGGTCACGTCGTACGCCCTCGGGCACGCGTCGCCCGAGGAGATAGACGACATGGGGATGACCGCGGCCCTGCGCCTGGCGGCGGTCCGCGCACTGGACTCGCTGCCGGTGCGCCCCGACGCGGTGATCCTGGACGGCAAGCACAACTACCTCGGCTCGCCCTGGAAGGTCCGCACGGTCATCAAGGGCGACCAGTCGTGCGTGGCGGTCGCGGCGGCGTCGGTGATCGCCAAGGTTCAGCGCGACAAAATGATGGCCGAACTGGGCACCGACCATGCAGACTTCGGTTTTGCGGACAACGCCGGGTATCCGTCGCCCGTGCACAAGGCCGCTCTGGAGGTCCGGGGACCCACCCCGTACCACCGGATGTCGTGGGCGTATCTTGATGCGCTGCCCCAGTGGCGGCACCTCAAGAAGGTCCGCACCTGGACGGACGGAAGCGTTCCGGCGATCGACGGTCAGCTCGGCTTCGAGTTCTGACCGCTCCGTTCGCACTCATGTGCCACCCGGCGGCGCGCACCGTGCCAACGTTTGATAAAAAACAGCCCATGCCTCTCATTCCCGAGGAGCCTCAGATTCACGAGAGTGCCCAGGGTCCCCGCGTCACGCCGGCCAGCGGCCGCACCGCGCCGACCCCCCGCCCCGTACCCGGTCCCCGCCCCGCGGCTCCGCCGCGTCCCGGCCGCCCCGGACCGCACCGGTCC
>NZ_JAAGMD010000098.1 GCF_010548465.1 Streptomyces sp. SID14436
CAGGACGACCCGCCTCCGCAGGACGAGCCGCTCCCCCCGCAGGACGACCCCGCGGAGCCTCCCCCGCCGTCCCCCGACGCCCACCAGCTCTCCCGCCGCCGCCCGGACGCGGGCCCGGCCCGCCGGGCTCCGCCGGATGTCAGGGTGCCGAACAGCACGACCACCCCGATGATCGCGAACATGACAACGACCCAGTAGAGGGCTTCCATGAGGCCCCTCCTCCCAGTTCCCCCGTGATCCCCCGAAGCGCCCCCCGTGGGTGCCTCGCTCACGCGTGTGAGCGGGAGATGCCCGATGCCGTCACGGCCCAAAGCAGAGTTGAGGAAGTTCTGAGGGTGGAAAACAGGGAGGGGTTTCCGGAGCGCACACCTCCGGTATCGGCCCCCGGCACCGCACCACGCCCACGGCTGCCCCGCTTGAGGAAGGTCCGGGCTTCGGCGCAGGATGGCCCATGACCTCCAGCGCGCGCCCCCTCCTCAATCGCCGCCTCGCCGAGTTCGGGACGACGGTCTTCGCCGAGATGTCCGCCCTGGCCCTGAGCACCGGGTCGATCAACCTCGGCCAGGGCTTCCCCGACACCGACGGTCCCGAAGAGGTCAGGGAGGCCGCCGTGCGCGCGCTGCGGGACGGCCGCGGCAACCAGTACCCGCCGGGCCCCGGCATCCCCGAACTGCGCACCGCCGTCGCCGCCCACCAGCAGCGCCGCTACGGCCTCACCCCGGACCCCGACACCGAGGTCCTGGTCACCGCCGGCGCCACCGAGGCCATCGCCGCCGCCCTGCTCGCCCTGGTGGAACCCGGCGACGAGGTGATCGCCCTGGAGCCGTACTACGACTCCTACGCGGCCAGCATCGCCATGGCGGGCGGCCGCCGCGTCCCGGTCACCCTGCGCGCCCGGGACGGCCGCTTCCGGCTCGACCTCGACGAACTGCGCGACGCCGTCACCGACCGCACCCGCATGCTGCTGATCAACACCCCGCACAACCCCACCGGCACGGTCCTCACCCGCGCGGAGCTGGCGTCGATCGCCGAGCTGGCCGTGGAACGGGACCTCCTCGTCGTGACCGACGAGGTCTACGAACACCTCGTCTTCGACGACGCCGAACACATCCCCCTGGCGACCTTCCCCGGCATGCGCGACCGCACGGTCACCATCTCCAGTGCCGGCAAGACCTTCTCCTTCACCGGCTGGAAGGTCGGCTGGGTCACCGGATCCCCCGAACTGATCACCGCCGTCCGCTCGGCCAAGCAGTACCTGACCTACGTCTCCGCCGGACCCTTCCAGTACGCGGTCGCGGAGGCGCTCGCGCTGCCCGAGTCGTACTTCACGGGGCTGCGGGACGACCTGCGCGGCAAGCGGGACCTCCTCGCCGCCGGGCTGGAGAAGGCGGGTTTCTCGGTCTACCGCCCCACCGGCACCTACTTCATCACCGCCGACATCCGCCCCCTGGGCGAGACCGACGGCATCGCCTTCTGCCGGGCCCTCCCGGAACGCGCGGGCGTCGTCGCCGTCCCGACCGCGGTCTTCTACGACCACCGGGAGACGGGGGCGCCGTTCGTACGGTTCGCGTTCTGCAAGCAGACGTCCGTGCTGGAGGAGGCGGCGCGGCGACTGAAGGGCGCGGGGGCCCGCTGAGCAAGAACCGTTTCCATGCCGGTGCGTGAGGCTGTGCCCTCGTGCACCGATCCGTCGCGCTGGGCTTCCTCACGCTCCTGGTCACTCAGCTCTGGGCGACCCCAGCCATGTCTCGAAGTCGCTCAGGGCCTCGCCCATGGCACCGAGGGACATGGGCGACGACTCGTACTGCAGGGAGAGGTTGACCTCGTACAGCTTGTAGGCGGGCTCGGTCTCCCGTGCCGCCGCGCATGCTTCCGCCAGCACCCGGACCGCGCGCCCCCGGTCGCCGGCCTCCACCGCCTCCACGAGGTCGGGCCACAGCGTGTCACCGATGTGGTCGACGAGTTCCATGACGTGGTTGCCGGCCCGGCCGGCGCGGTCCTTGATTGCTTCCTGCCTGGCCTCGGCCCGATCGTCGGCCCGCTGGGAGTCCCGTTCGTGGGCGTCAGCCCAGGCGTGGTCGCCCCAGATCTCTTCCCAGCGCTGATCGGCCCGTGCCAGGGCGGCCTCGAACGCGCGGTCCAGGTCCTCCTGGGTGAGACGGGGATGCTCCCCGACGTCGTCGCGTTCGAACGACGACAGCGGCAGGCTGAGGTCGGGCACGGGGGTGTCGTCTCGCAGCGCGGTGAGCAGCAGCACGGCGTCGATGTCGGGGAGGACCTCCTCCACGTCCACCAGTCCGCGCAGGGACGAGAGGGACTGTTCGACGGCCATGTAGTCGTACTCGGCGATCTGGTTGTCGAGATCGCCGTGAAGCTCGAGGAGGGCGCTGCCGATCGTCTCGATCTCGTCCATGCGTGCCGCTATTTCCGTGTCGAGACGCTCCACGATCTGCCGCAGCTCACGGACGCCCCTGGTCTCCTCTTCGAGCTTCGCCACTGCTTTCGCCAGATCACCCATCGCGTGTCCCCCTGTCCCGGCGGCCGCCGGGCTCCCTCGAAGCAGGCTAATGACCAAGGCCCTCCGGGCCGCTGTCATCCAGCCGCCCAGGCGGTGGGGCCATGGTCAGGGAGGCGATGACAAGCATCTGTGATGTTGATAATCCCCGTTATCAACAATTGAGCCTCACACTGCCGCAGACCGTCGTATCGTTCTGCGGGGCGGGCGGGCGTCCGTTAAGGAAGACGAAGCCGCGGCGGGAGCCGGCTCGACAGCCGGGCCGATGGACGGGCAGGGGGCGAACAGCGTGATCTCCGATTCACCGGACACGACACTACGCTCGTCGGCACGCGTTCTGGTGTCGATGTCGGACATTGCCGCGTTCGCGCGGGTCAAGCGTCCCGTGGTGTCGACCTGGCGCCGGCGTCACGGGGACTTCCCCGTCGCCGTCTCCGAGAGCTCGGGCAGGCCGCTGTTCGACGGTACGCAGGTGGCCGAGTGGCTGGTCACGTCCGGTCTGGGCAACGCCGACCCGAAGGAGCTCCGGTCCGAGCTGGCCCTGTTCGGCATCATCGCGTTGCGGGACCGGTTCACGTCGTGGCAACTCGTCGAGACGCTGGGAAGCCTGCTGTGCCTGCGCCACCTCGACGGCCGACCGCTGACCGAGAGCACGGACGGTCTCCCGGCCGACGCCGGTGCGGACGACGCCCTGTGGTCCGCCGTGCTGCACCGCGCCGAGCGGATCGACGCGGAGGACGACTTCGCCCTCTGGGAGCTGCGTTCCCTCGACGCCACCGCGGCCCCGCTGATCCGTCTAGCCGAGGATCTGGTCGAGGCCGCCTACGATGAGCGGGGTGCGTACGAGTGGCTGCTCGCTGCCCGTTCACGGCTCGGTCTGGACTCCCTCGCCGCCGACGCCGTCACCCCCGAGCTGGGCCGTCTGTTCACCCAGCTCACCGACCTCCGCGTCCGGCTGGAGCACGGCGAGTCCCTTGTCCTCGCCGACCCGCATGCCCGCGCTGGCGATCTGCTCGCCACGCTCCTCGACGACACGGACGACCGCGAGCGCGTCACCGTCCTCGCCGCCGACACCGACGAACGGCTGGTCCGCATCACGCGCCGCCGCCTCCTCCTCGCGGGCGTCAGCGAACTCGACCTCGACGTGCAGACTGGCCCCGACCTGGAGGAACACCTCGCGGACCCGGACATCGTCGTTACCCAGCTCCCCTACCGCCCCGGTGAGAGCCGTTCCGTGCTCACCGCCCTGACTGAGGTCGAGTACGTCGCCGAACTCCTGCGTCCCGGTTGCACGGCTGTCGTCCTGGGTCCGGCCGACGCGCTTGTGGATGGACTGAAGGACACCGAGGCGTCCCAGTTCCGCTCGGCCCTCCTGCGCCGCAACATCGTCGAGTCCGTCATCGCGCTCCCCGGCGGGGTGCTGCCTTTCCGCCCCGGTTACCGCCCAGCTCTGTGGACGCTCACGCGCAGTCCCGTCGCCGAGGCGGAGGGCAAGGTTTTACTGGCCGACATCAGCTCCGAGCAGCTCACGGCGGACGTGCGCGTGCGGCTCGCCGAGGACGTCCTCCTCTGGCGCGCGGAAGGTTTCCGGACGCTCGACGGCCACGACCCGCGCTACGGCCGCGTGGTCTCCGTCGCCAACCTGGACCGGGCCTTCGGCGGCCCGCTGACCCCGCCGGCGCCGCCGGTCTCCGTGATCTGGTCCGACAAGGTCAAAGAACGCCCCGCCCTGATCGCCGAGGCCGAGGCGCACCTGGAACGCGCGGCGGCGGACGCCCGCGCGTACGAGGACGGGCAGGGCCCCTACCGGGGAAACGTCCTGCGTCGCGTCGACCGGCTGCCCCGGCGCATCACCCTCGGCAGGCTGATCACCGGGCGCAGGGTGGTCAAGCTCCCCGGCCACCGCGTCGACGACCGGCACCTCACGGCGGACGGCCACCACACCGTCCTGGGCCCCGAGGAGCTCACGGGTGAACGAGCCGTCGGCGCGCGCCGCATCGACCGGCTGGTCCTGGCCGCCGAGTACGACCGGGTGGCACTCACCGAACCCGGTGACGTCGTCTACACCCTCACGCCCCGCCTCGGCCTGTACGTCGATCACGAGGGGTTCTCGGTGGTCGCCTTCCCGGCCCGCGTCCTGCGCGTCAATCCCGACGTCCTCCGCCCGCTGACCCCACGGGTCCTGGCGGCCCTGCTGGGTGCCGCCCGGGGCACCGGCCGCAGTCCCAGCGCGGTACGGCCCGCCCGCCGCGTCGAGGAGTACCAGCTCCCCGACCTCGAACCGGACGAGGTGCTGCGCTTCGACGCCCTGCTGGCGGAGGCCGAGCACCGGGAGCGCATGTTGCGCGCCCAGGCCGACGCCCTCGCCGAGGCCCGTGACCTGACGGTCGCCGGCCTGGCGGACGGCACGCTCACCCTCGCCGATCCGTACACCTGACCCGGCCGCCGTACGAAACCGTCCACGCCCATCCACCCACCACTCGGAAGAAGGAACGATGCCTCCCCGCAAGCGAGCCGCAGCAGCTCCCGGACAGGGCGAACTGCTCAGTGTCTCCAGCACCAAGGAGATCCAGGACATCCTGTGGAAGGCCGCGGACAAGCTCCGCGGCTCCATGGACGCCGCCCAGTACAAGGAGTTCGTGCTCGGCCTGGTCTTCCTGAAGTACGTCTCCGACGCCTTCACCGAGCGCCGCGAGGAACTGGCCGCCGACCCCGAGCTGGCCCAGATCCCCGAACACCGCCGGGCGGCCTTCCTGGAGGACAAGGACGAGTACACCGAGAAGAACGTCTTCTGGGTCCCCCCGACCGCCCGCTGGGACTACATCTCGGAGAACGCGGCCAGCGCGGAGGGCGGCGTCGGCGCGCTCCTCGACGCGGCCATGGACGAGGTGATGAAGGCCAACAAGGCCCTCACCGGTGTCCTCCCGAAGATCTTCAACCGCGACAACGTCGACCAGAACCGCCTGAAGGAACTCGTCGACCTCATCAGCGACGCCCGCTTCACGGGGCACGGCGACCGTCCGGCGCAGGACGTGCTGGGCGAGACGTACGAGTACTTCCTGGAGCGCTTCGCCCGTGCCGAGGGCAAGCGGGCCGGCGAGTTCTACACCCCGGCGAGCGTGGTCCGCCTGATCGTCGAGGTGCTGGAGCCGTACGAGGGGCGGGTCTACGACCCGGCGTGCGGCTCGGGCGGCATGTTCGTGCAGAGCGGCAAGTTCGTCGAGCGGCGCAAGGGCAAGGACCACACGCACGACCTGGCGATCTACGGCCAGGAGGCCAACGAGCGCACCTGGCGCCTGGCCAAGATGAACCTCGCCATCCACGGCATGGACCCCAAGGGCATCGGCGACCGCTGGGCGGACACGTTCGCGGACGACAAGCTGCCGGACCTCAAGGCCGACTTCGTGATGGCCAACCCGCCGTTCAACATGTCCGACTGGGCGCGGAAGTCGGATGACCGGCGCTGGCGGTACGGCACCCCGCCCCAGTCGAACGCCAACTACGCCTGGCTCCAGCACATCGTCTCCAAGCTGGGTGACCGGGGCAGCGCGGGCGTGGTGCTGTCCAACGGTTCGATGTCGTCGAAGCAGTCGGGCGAGGGCGAGATCCGTGCGGCGATGGTCGAGGCCGACCTGGTCTCCTGCATGATCGCGCTGCCGGGCAACCTGTTCCGCACGACGGCGATTCCGGCATGCCTGTGGTTCCTGACGAAGGACAAGTCCCCGCAGAACGCGAAGGCGCTGGAGGACCGGCGCAGCCGGGTCCTGTTCATCGACGCGCGCGCGATGGGCACGATGGTCGACCGCACGGAGCGGATCCTCACGGACGAGGACCTGGAGAAGATCTCCGACACGTACCACGCGTGGCGCGGCACGAAGTCCGCGAAGGACAAGGGCCTCACGTACGAGGACGTCCCGGGCTACTGCTACAGCGCGACGCTGGAGGAGATCGAGAAGCACGACTACGTGCTGACCCCGGGCCGGTACGTGGGGGCGGCGGAGGTCGAGGAGGACCCGGACGCGGAGCCGGTGGAGGAGCGGATTGCACGGCTGACGAAGGAATTGTTCGCGCAGTTGGACGAGTCGGCACGGCTGGACGCGGTGGTGCGGGAGCAGTTGGGGAGGATCGATGACTGAGTGGCGCTATGTCGAGTATCAAGAGATCGCCGCACAGGAGAAATCAGCCTTCTCCATGGGACCATTCGGCTCCAAGATCACTAAGGAAAACTATGTGAACACTGGGGTTCCAGTCGTTCGCGGAGTCAACTTGGCACGGGGAATTTTCATTGATGACGACTTCGTATTCATCACCAACGAGAAGGCTGATGAAATCATGTCAGCCAATGTCGATCCTGGCGATTTGATCTTCACGCACCGTGGAACCATCGGACAGGTTTCAATGATTCCACGGGAGCCCCGATTCAATCGGTATGTAATTGGGTCAAGCCAAGTCAAGACACGGCTCGATGAGTCCACCGCTGTGCCGGAGTTCTATTATTATTGGTTTCGGTCGACCGAGGGGCAGCGATCGATTCTCGCCAATGCCTCGACGGTTGGAGTTCCCGGTATCGCGACCCCGCTGACGTCGATCCGAAAGCTGCTCGTTCCCTTGCCGCCTCGCCGCGAGCAGGAAGGGATCGCCGCTGTATTGGGCGCGCTAGACAACAAGGTCGTCGCAAACGAGCGCATCGCTTCCACTACCGACGAGTTGATCCAAGAGCTGTGGGACATTCATTTGCGCGAGCCGGGCAGCCGAAAGACCTCTCTAATTGACGTCCTGAGTATCACTTTCGGCGCACCTTTCAAATCCTCGGAATTTAGCTCAGAGAATACCGGGCGACCTCTACTTCGCATCCGTGACCTGAAGACTTTCACCCCAAAAGTATGGACCACGCAACGACTCGATAAAGAAACCCTAGTCGCAACGGGCGATGTGGTGGCGGGGATGGATGCCGAATTCCGGCCAGTATTTTGGCTAGGAGAGGAGGCATTGCTCAATCAGCGAGTTATGCATGTCCGCTCGCGAATCGGGGGTGGAAGCCCTCTATGTCGGGAGGCAATGCGTGGCCCGTTGGCGCTAGTGGAAAGCTACAAAACTGGCACAACTGTTGCGCATTTGAACAAGAGCGACTTGGCCACACTTCTTGTGGAAATTCCAAGCGAGGAGGCGGTGTCTTCCTTTGAATCCGCTACGGCGCCGCTCCATAAACGACTGGTGGGCGGTGCGGCCGAAAACCGCACCCTCACTGCTCTTCGCGACACCCTCCTCCCGCAACTGATGTCCGGCAAGCTTCGCATCCGTGACGCTGAGAAGATCGTGGGGGACGCTGTATGACCGCCGAGAGCGGCAGCGGGCACATCCCCGCCCACCTCGACGCCAAGATGACCGAGGCCACGTGGGAGCACCTCGCCCTTGAGGAGCTTCGCGAGCTGGAGTGGGAGGTCAAGGCAGGCAAGGATCTCGCCCCCGGCATCGGGCACCGCCGGGACTGGGACGACCTGATCTTGCACGAAGAGCTGGAAGCAGCCATCGGGAAGCTGAACCCGGAACTGTCCGCAGCCGCCGTGCAGGAGGCCCTCCGTATCGCCACCGATCCCACCTCCCGCGAGGCGTACTCGGAGAACCGGCAGGCGCACGAGTACCTGACCACCGGCATCCGGCTGACCTACGTCGATGAGTTCGGCGCCGAGCAGACTCCGACCGTCCGTCTCGTCGACTTTACGAACCCCGACACGAACAGCTACCTCGCCGTCAACCAGGTCACCGTCCGGGAGACCGACGGCAGCCACCGCCGCTTCGACGTCGTCCTCTACGTCAACGGCCTGCCCCTCGCCGTCGTCGAGCTGAAGAGCGCCTCTGACGAAAACGCGACCCTCAAGTCGGCGCACGCCCAACTCCAGACTTACGTCTCGGAGTTTCCGATCGCGTTCCGCTACAACGTGCTCTGCCTCGTCTCGGACGGCATAACCGCCAAGTACGGCACGGTCTTCACGCCGTACGAGCACTTCGCGCCCTGGAACGTCGACCACGAGGGCGAGCGCGTCGACACCAACGCGCCCGGCTACGACGGCGTGGACGCCCTCACCCTGGCACTCCACGGCCTGTTCACCCAGGAGCGTTTCCTCTCCCTCACCCGCAACTTCGTCAACTTCCCCCCGCCCAAGCCGGGCGAGCCTCTCTCCGGCAAGCGGATCGCGAAGCCGCACCAGTACTTCGCGGTCAACAAGGCGGTGGACGCGGTCGTCGAGGCGTCTCGCTCGACCGGGCAGGCCGGTGTCGTCTGGCACACGCAGGGTGCCGGCAAGTCGGAGGAGATGGTGGAGACAGCGGGGCTCGTCTACCGCCACCCGGCACTGAACAACCCCACCATCGTCGTCATCACCGACCGCACCGACCTCGACGACCAGCTCTACAACACTTTCCGGGACAGCGAGACCCTGCTCCAACAGAAGGCCCACCAGTTCAACACGCGTGAAGAGCTGCGCAGCGCGCTAAAGGATCGCACCGTCGGCGGGATCCTCTTCACCACCCTCCAGAAGTTCGGCTTGAGCAAGGAGGAGAAGGACGCCGGCAAGTCCCACCCCCTCCTCTCCGAGCGCCGCAACATTCTGGTGATCGTCGACGAGGCGCACCGCTCGCACTACGACAGCCTCGACGGTTACGCGCGCCACCTGCGCGACGCCCTCCCCTACGCCACCCTGCTCGCCTTCACCGGCACGCCGATCTCCAAGGCCGACGCCGACACCCGTGCCGTCTTCGGCGAGTACATCGACGTCTACGACCTGAAGCGGGCCGTCGACGACGGGGCCACGGTCCGCGTGTTCCACGAGCCGCGTGTCATCGAGGTCGACCTGCCCAAGGACGTCGAGCCGGGCAAGATCGACGAGCAGGCCAACGCCCTCACCGAGGGCATGGACGACGCCGAGCGTCGCCGCGCCATCAAGTTCGCCACGGCGATGAACACCGTCTACGGCGCCCCCGACCGGATAGCGACGCTCGCCGACGACCTGATCGCCCACTGGGAGACACGTCGGGAACTGGTCAAGCCGGACCTCGGCGGCCCCGGCAAGGCGATGGTCGTGTGCATGACCCGGGACATCTGTGTGTCCCTCTTCGACGCGCTGGCCGAGCGGCGGCCCAAGTGGGTCGGCAAGGAACCCGACCAGGGCGTCATGAAGATCGTCTTCCACAGCGACCCCTCCGACGAGAAGCACCTGCGCAAGCACGCTCTCCGTCCTTCCCAGCAGAAGGTCGTCCAGGCCCGCGCCAAGGACCCGGACGACGAGCTGGAGCTGCTCATCGTCCACTCGATGCTGCTCACCGGCTACGACGCACCGCCCATCCACACCCTGTACATGGACCGCCCCATGCAGGGCGCCAACCTGATGCAGGCCCTGGCCCGCGTCAACCGCCGCTTCCGGGGCAAGCAGGACGGCCTCCTGGTCGGCTACGCGCCGCTCACCGACAACCTCGCCAAGGCCCTGCGCGAGTACTCGGACCAGGACCGCAAGGACCAGACGCTCGGTGCGGACATCGAGCGGGCCATCACCGAGGTCAAGAACGAGCTGTCCACCATCAAGGGACTGCTCGCCGGATGCCACTGGCGGCAGTGGCTCGCCGACACCGGCCGCCCCGACTCCCGCAAGCGCGCCCTGCGCCTGACCGCCGACTTCCTGCGCGACCCGAAGAACCCGGGCAACCAGGTCGAGCCCGGCGCCAAGCCACTCTCCGTCCGCTTCAAGGACAGCGCCGCCCGGCTCGATCGTTTCTACCGCGTCTGTGCGATGAGCCGCGAGATCTCCGAACGCTGTGAGGACCTGGACGACTGGCGCCGTGACATCGCCTTCTTCAGCGAGGTCCGGGCCTGGATAATCAAGCTGGATGCCGCCCAGCGCGAGGCGAGCGGGCAGCCGCTCAGTGCCGAGGTCCAGCGCTATCTGCAAGCCCTGGCGGCCTCGGTCGTCGACGCCGACGAGATCACCGACCTGTACGCGGACGCGGGCATCGGCCGGCTGGACATCACCCGCATCAACGAGGCGCAGCTGCGCAAGCTGGAGAACTCCGAGACCCCGCACCTGGTCACCGAGGCGCTGCGGCGCATGATCCAGCAGAAGATGCGCGAGGTGACCAAGCACAACGTCGTCCGGAACGAGAGCTTCGCCCAGCGCCTCGACGACCTGATGAAGCGGTACATGCTCCAGCAGCTCACCAGCGCCCAGGTCATCGCCGAACTCGCCGCCCTGGCGAGGGAGGTGTCGGCGGAGGCCCGCCGCGGCGAGCAGTTCGACCCGCCGCTCAGCCACGCCGAGCTGGCCTTCTACGACGCGGTCGCCCACCGCGACATGGCCGAGCTGATGGAGGGCGGCCAGGACACCCTCGCCGAGATCGCGAGGGCCCTGGTGAAGGACATCCGGAAGAACCTCTCCGTCGACTGGCTGTCCCGTGAACCCGTGCGCGCCAAGCTGCGCACCCGTATCCGCCGCGTGCTGGCGATGTTCGACTACCCGCCGGAGGAGGAGCGCGAGGCGGTGGACCTCGTCCTCAAGCAGATGGAGATCGTGGCCGCCCTGTGGGCGCCCGGCGCGAAGGAGAAGTAGCTGCGCGTGCGTGACGGTCCGGGACCAGGTCCGGGCCGTCACGCACGTCACGGCCAGGTGCGCTCGATGCGGTCGCGTCGCACCGCGTAGGCCGCGGGGCCACCCCTGGCCACGACCCGGTGGATGGCCTCACGGTGTGTGTCGAACCGCCCGACCATCTCAGCGCTGGGAAGTTGCTGGTTGTCGAGGTAGAAGAGCACCGCTTCTCGCTCCAGCACCGGCTGGATCTCCAGGTCCCTGCTCTTGATCCGGCCGTCCTTCGAGATCGGCACCCATGACTGGTCGAGACCGTGAGCGATCCAGTCTTCGTCAGCGATGTCCTGTGCGTCGTCGGGGAAGACGTCCCCGATGCAGTGAACGATCCAGCCGCACGCCCTCAGTCCTTCCGCGACGCGACGTCCGAGATTACGGTCGAGGAAGAACTCAGGCGGCAAGAAGCACCACTGCCCGGCACAACGCGTCGACCTGCTCGGGTGTCATGTCGAAGTCGTACGCGATGTCCTCGACGCTCTCCCCGGCCTCCCAGAGGTCGGTGATGGCCTTGACCGCGACACGGTTCGCGGCCACGACGGGCCTTCCATGCCCGAACCTCGGGTCGATCACGACGGGGACGGACTCCGGGTACTGCCTGAGCCGCAGACTGGTGGGGAAGTCGTCGTCGGGTCCCCAGTTCAGGTAGCGGAGATAGTCGGAGACCACTTCGTGGATGGGGGCCTGACCGTCCCGGGCCCTGCGAAGGTCCCCCAGTCCGTGCTCGACGAAGATGTCCACGCCATCCGTCGCGATCCGCTTCGAGACAAGGCCGTAGGGGGTGTCGAAGGCATCCCGTACGGCGGCAGCCGCTTCCCTGATCTCGCTCATTCGCAGTCCCAGGGTGCGCAGGGAACGGAGAACGTGTGCCTCGGCCACCGCGATGAACGGCACCGAGGGCTGTCCCCTGCGCAGTGGTTCCACCTGGTGGACCAGCGGCGCCCCGGCGGCCCTGCTCTTCAGCCACGAGAGCAGCGTCGACTGCGGAATCTGCAGGTGAGAAGCTGTTTCCGTGGGAGTCAGAAGTCCGTCCCTAAACCGGTCGACCATGCCCCACCTCCTCCGTCTGTCGTGTCCGCCGGCGGATCTCGCATCGTCGCACATCAAGTCTCCCGTCCGGCGAGTGATCGCACACGCGCCCTTCTGCTCAGCCGGCCGCACGAAGAAGACCCCCGACGAGGTGGCCTCGGCAGTCCCGGCAGTGTCCGGGCTCCGGTGCGCGGAAGGCGCGCTCGCAGCCGTCGCAGGTCTGGAACGGCAGCGCGGCCGGGCGGTCGGGGAGCGGCGGGAGCGGATCCGGGGGCGGCACGGGCAACGGGGTCTCCCGGAGGCGGAAGGCGAGGATGCCCGCCGGGCGGGTCAGGAAGCGGTCGGGGAGTCCCGTCGTGAGCGCCGCGGTGATCCGGGAGGGCGCGACACCGGCCGCCAGCCATGCGGTGACGGCCGGCGCCAGGCGCACGGCCTCGCGTTCGGACAGGACGAGCCGGGGATCGACGCGGCGGAGGGAGGCCAGGACGGCGACCGCCTGCGGGTCGGCGTCGGAGAGCGATGCCAGCTCCTCCGGCTGGTCCGGAGTGGGTACGGGAGCTGCTTGCGTAGCTGCCGGAGAGGGGACAGCTTGCTCGGCTGCGGGCGGCTGCCGGGGCCGGGGCGGCTTCGGCGGTTGCGGGGACTCGTCCGGGCCCGGCTGGGGAGTGCCGCCGGGGACGTCGTAGAAGTACGTCCGGGTGCGGATCCGCCCCGAGGGCAGACGCTCCCGGCGTCGCTCCAGGTATCCGGCGGCCTCCAGCTCCCGCAGCGCCCGGGAGATCAGGATCTCGCCCTCGGTGAAGTGCGCGCACAGGGCGGAGATGCTGACCGGGGTGCCGGTGGGCAGGGAGAGGATGTAGACCGCGACGCCGACCGTGACCGCGCTGCCGCGCCGCTGCGCGAGGGCGTTGGAGATCACGGTGAAGTCGGCGGTGAGCCGGGTGCGTACGTGGATCACGCCGGAGGTCGGAGCCCCGGCGTCGGCGCGCGGGCGCGCGTTAGACTGCGAGTCAGCCATCGGGAAGGTTGCTTCTTCCTGATCGGTCAGGCCCTCGTTCGGGATGCCACTCCCGGCCGGGGGCCGTATCTGTTTGCGGTGGGTGCGGCGAACGTAACCGCCCGTGACCCGCGCCTGCAAGCTAGTCACCCGTCCGGGTGACGCGGGCTTTTCGGCGGGGTGGGTGGGCGGGCGGGTAGTTCTTTCCCCTGGTTCTTTGAGGAGGTCAGTGGCCCACCGGGCCCTCGCGGACGAGGAACCGGTGGGCCCGGAAGACGGACAGCGACCGGAGCCCGGCCTACTCAGGGACGGTGGGGTTCCGCCTTCAGTTCGCCTATGAAGGCGGTCCAAGAAGTGGCTTCGAAACACAGTGCCGGACCGTGCGGAACCTTGCTGTCACGGACGGGGACGACGCCGGGGAATCCGTCGGCCACCTCCACGCAATCGCCCCCCGCCTGATTGCTGTAGCTGCTCTCGCGCCAAGCGGCGCCGGTCAGGTCGGGACGGAACATTTGCGCCACGGTAGTTCCCCTCCATCGTGGACCGGATCATGTCGAGTGACATGGTCGGGGGCAGGGCTGCCGCCCGCAGCCGATCGTAAATCACCTTGTAGCGACTGACATTGACTGGCTCTTCGATGAGTTGGCCGTAGTCCGCGCCCTCTGTGTAGGCCACTTCCGACCCGTCCGGCATGATCAAGACCGTCAGCGAGCCACCCATGGCTTCATGCCCACCCTGGTCAAACGGAAGTACCTGCACAGTGATGTGACGCATCTCGGCAGCATCCAGCAGTCGTGCCAACTGCTTCCGCATCACGGCATGCCCGCCGATCGGGCGCCTCAGTACCGCCTCGTCCAGGAGCGCGCACAGTTCCGGACGGCCGGGTGAGCTCAGCCGTTCCTGCCGCCCCATGCGGGCGTTGAAGCGCTCCTCCAACTGCTCTTCACCGTCCAGCAAAGCGTCCAGACCGAGAACTGCCCGCGCGTAGTCCTCCGTCTGCAACAGACCCGGCACCACATGAGCCGCGTACTGCCTGATGGCCACCGCCCACTCCGAGTACTCCATGAACCTCCGCGACCAGTCCGGAAACGCCTCCCGGTACACGTACGGCCACAGCTCGACCAGGAGGTCGTCCGCGCCGAGAGCCGCATCCAGCGCACGCGCCAGCTCCAGTGTCGGCTTCGCTCCCGACGCCCGCTCGATCTGCGTGATCCGGGTGCTCACCACGTGCATCCTGGCGCCGAGTTCGGCCTGAGTGAGTCCGGCCGCCGTGCGGAGCCTGCGCACCCGCGCACCGAACAGCGCCGCCATCGACGCACTGGGGTCAATTCTGTTGGCCAAAGCGTCACTTCCGTTCCTTATGGCCTGAAAGGTAAGCCTGCGCCTCCTGTCGAGCGTAGGGCGATCCGACGAACGTTGAACACGGAAAGTGATGAATCGTGTACGTCACGAGGCATCTCGAGCTCGATGGAGAAGGACGGACGAAGCCGTGCTCACAGGAGCGACCGCCTCTCGGGAAGAGCCACGGCGGAGCTCCACGCCCCCCGCTTCGGACATCGTCACGCTCGCCGACAACGCAAGTGGGCTGCCCACGGCCACCGCGCAGTGCACCTCCTCACCACAAGGTGCGCAGCTCGCCCGGCGTTTCGCCGTCCGGTGCATGGAGGCGTGGGGTCACCCGCCCGTGTCGGACGTGTCGTGCGCGATCGCCCTCGTCGTCGGTGAACTCGCGGCGAACGCCGTACAGCACGGCCGGGTCCCCGGACGGGACTTCGGCCTCCTGCTCACTCTCGACGAGGTCGCGGGCCTGGTGCGGGTCGAGGTCGCGGACGCCGCCTCCGCGAAGCAGCCACCCACCTCCGCTCCCCCGCCCCCTCCCGAAGGCGAGTCCGGTCGAGGGCTGCTCCTCGTGGAAGCCCTGGCGGTGCGCTGGGGTTCGGCGCCTCGCCGCCCCTTGGGCAAGACGGTGTGGGCAGAGGTGCGCACGGAAGCACCAACTCTGCTGCAAATAGCATCTACTTCGATAACCTGGGTTATCAACGCAATCATGGTATGAATCTCTCTCCTCTCCCTAACGTCTGTTCCGTCACACCGGGCTCGCACGGAGCCGAAGGCACTCGCCCCGCACCGTGTCCCGCCCGGTCGACTCCTCATCGGAACGGACCGCGGAAGGGCGGAGAGCGCCATGTCGGAACACCCCGAGCAGAACCAGCACCCGGAGAGCGTCGAGCGGAGCGAGCAGCCCCCGGGCCCCGGCACCCGCCCCCGCCCTGCATCCGGCTCCTCGACGCTCTCCCGCCTGGCCGACCGCCTCGACGCGTCCGCCCTCGCCGAGGCGCCCCGGGAGCTGCTCCGCCAGGCGCTGAGCGAGGTGGCAGCCGCCTCGGGCACCTCCGACAGCCCCTCTCCCGACCAGCGGGTGTTCCTCGAATCCATCAGTGTGAGCGGCTTTCGCGGCATCGGCCGCACGGCACGTCTGCCGCTGAACGCGAAGCCCGGTGTCATCCTCGTGACGGGGCGCAACGGTTCGGGAAAGTCCAGCTTCGCCGAAGGCGCCGAGATGGCGTTCACCGGCCGGACCGCCCGGCTCGACAAGAGGCGCGGTGAGGTGTGGCGCCGGCACTGGCGCAACCTGCACGACGGGGCCGACCCGAAGATAGAGGTCCGGCTCGCCCTCGCGGGGGACCCCCGGCCGTCCACGCTGACGTGCACCTGGCCGGGCGACGACGTCACGGCCCCCGAGGTCGAGTTCAGGCGGCCGGGCCACGGCCGGCGGCCCTTCGAGAACGCCGGTTGGGGGCGGGCGCTGAACGACTACCGGCCCTTCCTGTCCTACTCCGACCTCGACAAGGTCATCAGCGGCAGGCCCAGCGAGCAGTACGACTCGGTCGCCACCATCCTCGGGCTCGGCGAACTGACGGCCGCGGACGAGCGGCTCCACGCCGTCGAGAGGGCGCTCACCTCCGCGCTGAAGGACGCCGAGGCCGAACTGCCCGCACTCGTCGAGGCGCTGTCCGCGCTGGACGACCCCCGGGCGGCCCGCGCGCTCGCGGCCGTCACCGGGTCGGGCACTCCCGACTTCGACGGGCTGGACGCCCTGGTGACCGGACTGCCCGACGCGGACGACGACCGTCTGCGGGAACTGCGTGCGACCGTCGGGCTGACCGGTCCCGACCTCGACGCGGTCGGCGCGGCCGTGGACCGGCTGCGCGAGGCCGTGGCCGTGCTCGACGACGTGCGCGCCTCGGGTGCCGAGGACGCCCACCAGCGCGCCGAACTGCTGGACAGGGCCCTGGAGCACAGCCGCCGGCACACGGACGAGGACACCTGCCCGGTGTGCGGGTCCGACCGGCCGCTCGACGAGGAGTGGGCCGACCGGGCCGCCGGGCAGGTGGCGGTCCTGCGGGAGGAGGCCGCCACCGCGCGGCAGGCCCGCACCGGGCTGCGGGACGCGGAGGACGCCGTCCGCCACCTCGTCACTCCGGTCCCCGCGTGGCTGCCCGCCCCACTCGTCGACCCGTGGGAGGAGTGGGCGGCCTGCCGGGCGGTCGACGACGCCGAGCGGCTCGCCACCCGCGCCGAGACCGCCGCGCTGGTCCTCGCCGACGCCTGCGCGGCCCTGCGGGAGGGGGCCGCCCGGGAGCTGGAGAAGCTCGACGAGGAGTGGCGGCGCTGCGTCACCCGCCTCGCCGCCTGGCTCGGCCGGGCGCGCGCCGCCCACGCCGGCAAGCCGCGGCTGCGCCAGGTCCGGGCGGCCCGCAAGTGGCTCAAGGAGGCGTGTGCGGAGCTGCGCGAGGAACGGCTGCGGCCCTTCGAGAACCACTCGCAGCGGATCTGGGAGGAACTGCGCCAGCAGAGCAACGTCGACCTGCGCTCCGTACGCCTGACCGGTGGCGAGAAGGCCGCCGTGCGCAAGCTCGTGATGGACGTGTCTGTGGACGGGACGGAGGCGGCGGCCCTCGGCGTCATGAGCCAGGGCGAACTGCACTCCCTCGCGCTCTCGCTCTTCCTGCCGCGCGCCGCCGCTCCCGACAGCCCCTTCGGGTTCGTCGTCATCGACGACCCGGTGCAGTCCATGGATCCCGCGAAGGTCCACGGCCTCGCGAAGGTCCTGCACGACCTCGGCGAGACCCGTCAGGTCGTGGTCTTCACCCACGACACGCGGCTCCAGCGGGCCTTCACCGGTCAGGAACTGCCCGTGACCGTCCTGGAGGTGGAGCGGGAGGAGAACTCGGCGGTGAGCGTGCGCCGGGTGACCGATCCGGTCGCGCAGGCGCTGGCCGACGCGCGGGCCCTCGCCCGTACGCCGAACCTCCCGCCGGCCGCCATGACCCACGTCCTGCCCGGTCTGTGCCGCACCGTCCTGGAGTGCGCCCTCGCCGAGGCCGCGTGGCTGCGCCTGCACCGCGCCGGACTGCCCGAGCACGAGGCGGAGAAGACCGTCGCGGCAGCCGTCACGCTGCTGGACATCGCCGCCCTGGGCCTCTTCGGAGACCCGTCGAAGACGGCGGGTGACGTCTACCGCGAGCTGCGCAGACGGTGCGGCCCCGAGGCGGTGGACCTCGTCCGGCGGTGCCAGAAGGGCGCGCACCCGTCCGGCACCCCGATGCCGGATCCCCTCCGGTTCGTGCGGGACGTCGCGGCCGTCGCCCGGACCGTACGCGAGCCGGAGGGGGCCACGCCGTGAACCCGACGATCCGCCAGCTGCTCGACACCGCCGACCTGCTCGTCTGGGACGACGGCGAACCCGTGGACACCTCGGCGGCGGGCACAGCCACACCCGCGTCGGCCGCCGTGCTCACCGCCACCACAGCGAGCCGGTGCCGCGGTGCCGCCTTCGCCCTCCGGGCCGCCCTGGAGAGCGCGGTCACCGCCCGTCTCACCGCGCACGGCGCACCGCGCACGATCCGTGAGGGCAGCATGCGCGGCGCACTCCTCTGGCTCCGCTGCTGCGCCGAGGCCGGGACCGCCCGCCGGGCCAGGGCCGTGTGGAGCCGGCTCTGCCTGGGCTGCCACTACCACCAGTACGAGATCGGTCCCACGGAGGACCAGGTGCGCGCCTGGCGCACCGAGGTCGCGGCGGTCATCACGCTGCTGGCCCCCTGACCACCGCCGGCCACCGACCCCTACCCGCCCGGTGACCGGGAGGCGGGGCCTGCCCGCGGCGGCGCGGAGCGCGCCGCCGCAAGGAGACACACGTGAGAACGACACCGCGGGGACGACCGTTATCGCACCCGCGCACAAGGAGCGGAACCATGACAACCCGTACGTCCAAGCGAACCCTGTACCGGCTCAGAGGTGTCGCCCCCACCGTCGAGGCGATGTTCGACGCCCTGGACGCAGGCCAGCTGGAACGGGTCCATGCGGACTTCGACATCCCCGAGAGCCTCGATGTACCGGCGGTCCTGGTCACCGGCAGCTTCGAGCAGCCCGTCGCGAGCTGGTGCGACGAGGTCTTCCGTACGACGGGGGTGGAGGTGGTGCTGCCGGTCAAGCGCTCGGCCGGACTGCTGATGCTCGCCGTCGACGGGGAGGTGTACGCCATCGGTTACGACCAGGGCTTCCGCCTGGTGCCCGAACGGCTGAAGGACCACCGCTTCGGGCTGGGCTTCGCGTCCCGCCGGGTGGACCCCGGCCGGATCCGGGACCTGGTGTCGCACACCCCGGGCGGAGGGCGCACCGACATCACCCTGGTCCCGGGCGGCGCCTCGGTGTGGAGCCTGGGCATCGTGGAGCACGCCCAGATCGTGCGCCGTCTCGGTGGCCACCTGGACGACATCCCGCTCACCATCTCCCGGAACAACCCGGCGCGGATCTCCAGCGCCGAAGGCGGTGCCGGTCTGCGTCTGCAGCTCGGTGTGGAGGGCACCGACCTGATCTCCGACATCCGTGCGATCGCCCGGGTGCTGCGCGAGGAGAAGCCGAGCCCGGAGCTGGAGTTCGTCGAGCACGTCGTGCCCGTCGGTGACCCCCTCCTCCTCACCCGCCTGGAGGCGGTCCTCGACGACCTCCTGGGCCAGGAGCCCGACGGGAGGATCCGCGTCGCCGTCCCCGCCGACCACTGGGACGACTACGAGGCCGCCCGGGCCTTCAGGGCCAGGATCAGGAGCACCGAGGTCGGCCGGTCGACCAACGACTTCGACCTCGAGTACGTCCTCTGCCGGGCGCGGGTGCAGCGTGCGGGCAGCCGTATGACCGCGCTCCGGGAAGGAACCGTCACCCTCTACCGGCACAGCCGCGCCGACCGGGCCGACGAGATCTGGACCTCCAGCGCCCTCCGGTGGATCGAGGCGGAGGTGTTCCTCGGCTCCCGCCGGTTCTTCCTGATGGACGGGCACTGGTACGAGATCGACCAGGAGTACCTCAGGACGATCCGCTCGCACGTCGAACGGCTGATCACCGACACCCCGTCCGTCGACCTTCCTCCGTGGGTGCTCGGGGAGAAGGAACGCACGTACAACGAATCCGTGCCGGACCGGCGGCCCGGGTACGTCTGCTTCGATCGCGACAACGTCCGGACCGCGCTGCACCGCGGGAACGGCGTGGAGATCTGCGATCTGCTGAGCCCGGACAACGTCCTGGTCATGGTGAAGCGTGCCAAGGGCTCCGACGCACTGAGCCATCTCTTCAGCCAGGCGCTCGTCGCCGTGCAGACGCTGCGGAACTCCCCGGAAGGGAGGGAACGGTTCGCCGAGAAGGTGGCCGCGGCCCGGAAGGGGAGCGGCCTGCCGGAAGGCTTCCGGCCTTCGAAGGTCGTCTTCGGGATCCTGCTGAAGGACGGCACCGACCTCACCGCCGACACCTTGTTCCCGTTCTCGCAGGTCACCCTGGTACAAACGGCCAGGACCCTCGAAGCGTGGGGTGTCCAGGTCGAGGTCTGCGGCATCGCCTCCACTCCGCCGGACGGCGCCTCGCCGGGCATCCGGCGGTTGGTGGCGTAACCCTCGCGTGACGGTTGCTCCTCAGACCGAGCTGCATGCCATACTCCACCACGGACCACCGCACGCTGACTGTCGAGAGACGAACTGCTCCGACTCGTTAGCGCCCCGCCTATCAGCCCACCGGGCCGTCCCTACGGTGTGGGTCGGACCCCAAGCCACAAGGACACCCCTTTTGGCCGACGGACCGGACTGGGTCGCGATGTCGAGGCTAACGCCGCACCGGATTGCTGTTCAGCTTGCGCCGCTCCCAGCGGTTGGGGTGGCGGACGACCACGCCCGCCATGCCGCCGGACCCGGTGAGCCGGATCAGGGGGGTGCCGGGGAGGCGGTCGGGGGTGGTGATGTCCTTCAGGCCACCGATGCCGGGGTCCAGGGCGCCGGTGTCCGCGGCCCAGCCGTCGGGGATGACGACGGTGACGCCGGCCGCCTCCCCGTACGCCTCCACCGTGACCTCGGGCAGGCGGCACTCGACCCGCGTGAAGTCCAGCTTGACGCCGCCCAGGCCGCCGCGGGCGATCACGTGCCCGGGGACGTCCCAGCTCCCGGGGCCTCGGGACGCTCCGTGCAGGCCGCCCTTGAGTACCAGGGGTGGCTGGTCGACGGGGGACTGCGGCTTGGGGAGGTCGGCGGTCAGGACGTCCAGCTCGGCGTAGGTCTTGGCCGTCAGCGCCTGCTCCAAGCGCGCGTCCAGCTCGTCGAGGCCGATGCGCCCCTCGGCGGCCGCGTCGCGCAACTGCTCCACCACCGCTTCCCGGTCGTCGTGGGAGGCGCGGAGACCGCCCGGGGGGACGGATTGTGGCAGGTGCTCCGGGGGCTGGGCTGTCATGCCCACAAGATTAGGCGGCTCCGGGCGCCCGGAGCGGGCATTCGCGGGCGGGGAGGCGAAGCCGGACGGAGCGGAGTGGCCGCCGCGGTCCCGGCACGACAGAGCCCGGCCCCGCAGCCGGCCGGGTCGGCCGGCCTCCGGGCCGGGCTGTGCTGTGCTTGCTCCCGCGCGGCGTCCACCTGGCCGGTGCCGCCGGCCGCCGGGGGCGGCGGACTACTCGTCGTCGGGCTTGTCCGCCTCGTTGATGTCCTGCTCCAGGCCGAGCTGCTCCACGAGCCACTTGTCGAACTCGATCGCGGCCCGCACCCAGCTCACCGTGGACGACACGAAGTGCTCCAGGCTGACGCCCATGCCGATGAGCATCTGCGCCTCACCGATCAGACGGACGGTGCCGTCGTCGTGGGTGTGCGTGTAGACCTTCGGCCACAGGGTCCGGCGGTTCCAGTCGTCGACGGACTCGAGCAGCTGGGGCTTCTCGTCGATCTGGTGCGGGCGGTCGTAGAACGTCCGCACGGAGAAGATCTGCTGGTCCTCCTCACCGCGGAACATGAAGTAGGTACGGAACTGCTCCCACGGCGCCGCGAGGTCACCCTCGTCGTCGACGACGTACTTCAGCTCCATCTGGTCGAGGAGCTGCTTCACGAGGTCCTGATCCGGGACGACGGGGCCCGCCGGTCCTTGGGGCTGCGGCTCGGGCTGGCCCCCGAAACTTGGAATCGAGGACGGGTCGATGCTCACCGTGATTTTCCCTTCGTACGGATCCCGCCATCCTCTCCCATGCGGGGAGGGGCGTGGCAAGCCCCGACGGGGCCTGTCAGCCCTCGGCTGACTCGATCCGGTCAATGATCCGGTCTGTGGTCCTGCCGGGGCCCGGGTACCCCCTGAGGGGAGCACCCACCGCACACGGGAACACAGGGCCGGAAACGGGTCGGGCCGGGCCCTGCGGCGGGTGCCGCCGCGGGGCCCGGCCCGGTGTCCCGGGCGGCCCGGTGCCTACAGGGTCTTGCCGGTGGCGGGGCCCACGATGAGCTCGTCGCCGAAGCGGTCGACGCGCACCGTGTCGCCGTCCCGGATCTCGCCGGAGAGGATCTCCTTCGCGAGCCGGTCCCCGATCGTGGTCTGGACCAGCCGGCGCAGCGGCCGGGCGCCGTAGGCCGGATCGTTGCCCTCGTCGGCCAGCCAGGCGAGTGCCTCGTCGGTGACGTCGAGGGTGAGCCGGCGCTCGGCGAGCCGCCGGGCCAGCCGGTCGATCTGGAGGGCGGCGATCCGCTCCAGCTCGGGCTTGGTCAGCGCCGAGAAGACCACCAGGTCGTCGAGGCGGTTGAGGAACTCCGGCTTGAAGGAGGCCCTCACCACCTCCAGCACCTGCTCCTTCTTCTCCGTCTCGCTGGTCAGCGGGTCCACCAGGAACTGGCTGCCCAGGTTGGAGGTCAGCACCAGGATGGTGTTGCGGAAGTCGACGGTGCGGCCCTGGCCGTCGGTGAGGCGGCCGTCGTCCAGCACCTGGAGCAGGATGTCGAAGACCTCCGGGTGGGCCTTCTCCACCTCGTCCAGCAGCACCACGCTGTACGGGCGGCGCCGCACGGCCTCGGTGAGCTGGCCGCCCTCCTCGTAGCCGACGTAGCCGGGCGGGGCGCCGACCAGCCGGGCCACGCTGTGCTTCTCGCTGTACTCGGACATGTCGACGCGGACCATGGCCCGCTCGTCGTCGAAGAGGAAGTCGGCGAGCGCCTTGGCCAGTTCGGTCTTGCCGACACCGGTCGGGCCGAGGAACAGGAAGGAACCGGTGGGGCGGTCGGGGTCGGCGACCCCGGCCCGGGAGCGCCGGACCGCGTCCGACACCGCCCGCACGGCCTCGGTCTGGCCGATGAGGCGCTTGCCGAGCTCGTCCTCCATGCGCAGCAGCTTCTGCGTCTCGCCCTCCAGCAGCCGCCCGGCGGGGATGCCGGTCCAGGAGGCGACGACGTCGGCGATGTCGTCGGAGCCGACCTCCTCCTTGACCATGGTGTCCCGGGCGACCTCCTCCTCGGCCTCCGAGGCGGCCTCCAGGTCGCGTTCCAGGGAGGGGATCTCGCCGTAGAGCAGCTTGGAGGCGGTGTCGAAGTCGCCGTCGCGCTGGGCCCGTTCGGCCTGGCCGCGCAGCTCGTCCAGCTTCTCCTTCAGCTCACCGACCCGGTTGAGGGACTGCTTCTCCTTCTCCCAGCGGGCGGTGAGGCCCCGCAGCTCCTCCTCCTTGTCGGCGAGGTCGCGGCGCAGCTTCTCCAGGCGTTCCCGGGAGGCCGGGTCGGTCTCCTTGCCGATGGCCAGCTCCTCCATCTTCAGCCGGTCGACGGAGCGCTGGAGTTCGTCGATCTCGAGGGGCGAGGAGTCGATCTCCATGCGCAGCCGGGACGCGGCCTCGTCGACGAGGTCGATGGCCTTGTCGGGCAGGAAGCGGGAGGTGATGTAGCGGTCGGAGAGGGTCGCGGCGGCGACCAGGGCGCTGTCGGCGATCTGCACCTTGTGGTGCGCCTCGTAGCGTCCCTTGAGGCCGCGCAGGATCGCGATGGAGTCCTCGACGGACGGCTCGGCGACCAGCACCTGCTGGAAGCGCCGCTCCAGCGCCGGGTCCTTCTCGATCCGCTCGCGGTACTCGTCCAGGGTGGTGGCGCCGACCATGCGCAGCTCGCCGCGGGCCAGCATCGGCTTCAGCATGTTGCCCGCGTCCATCGCGGAGTCGCCGCCGGCGCCCGCGCCGACGACGGTGTGCAGCTCGTCGATGAAGGTGACGACCTGCCCGTCGGACTCCTTGATCTCCGCCAGGACGGTCTTCAGCCGCTCCTCGAACTCGCCCCGGTACTTGGCCCCGGCGACCATGGCCCCGAGGTCGAGCGCGACCAGCCGCTTGTCCTTCAGCGACTCGGGGACGTCGCCCTTGACGATCCGCTGGGCGAGCCCCTCGACGACGGCGGTCTTGCCGACGCCGGGCTCACCGATGAGGACGGGGTTGTTCTTGGTGCGCCGGGACAGCACCTGCACGACGCGCCGGATCTCCTGGTCGCGTCCGATGACCGGATCGAGCCTGCCCTCCCGGGCGGCGGCGGTGAGGTCGGTGCCGAACTTCTCCAGCGCCTTGTACTGGCCCTCGGGGTCGGCGGTGGTCACCCGGCGGGATCCCCGCGTCCGCTGGAAGGCCTCCTGCAGCTTGTTCGCCGTGGCGCCCTGCTGGGACAGCACCTCACCGGCGGCCCCGCCCTTGGCGGCGATGCCGATCAGCAGGTGCTCGGTGGACAGGTACTCGTCGCCGAGGTCGCGGGCGCGGGCCTGGGCGTCGGCGATGACGGCGAGCAGCTCGCGGTTGGGCTGGGGCGGGGCGACCGTGGACCCGGTGACGCTCGGCAGGCCGGCGAGGACGCGCTCGGCCCCGGAGCGCACGGCCGCCTGGTCGGCTTCGACCGCGGCGAGCAGGTCCGTGATGTTCTCGTTGTCCTGCCCCTGGAGCAGCGCGAGCAGCAGGTGGGCGGGGGTGAGGTCGGGGTGTCCCTCGGTCACGGCGCGGTTGCCGGCGGCGTTGATCGCGTCCCGGCTCCGGTTGGTCAGCTCGGCGTCCACGTGTCCGTTCTCCTCCTTGCGGTGACCCTTCAGCGGCCTTCGTGGCTGACTCGGTCAACGTACATAAACTTGAGTCTATTCCACTCAAGGCCAGAACGAGGAGCGCATCGGGCGAGTTCCCGGCGCGCACGACACCATGACCGCCCCCAGCGGGGCACCCCCGCCTCTTCTTACGGTGCCGGGGGCCGGGCGACTCGACGCACCGGGGGCCGCACAACCACTCGCCGGGCACCAGGCAAACACGAGGACCCGGCGCGCGCAGGGCGGCCGGGTCGCACGGGGTGTCGGGCAGGGCGGACGGCGGCCGCACGGACGGCCGATCGGTTCCGGCCATCGGGCGGGCCGCCCGATAGCCCCACATGTCCGCCCAAACTGCAGCGGCGTCACCGTGTTCAGGTCACGGTGACGCCGCTGCGGGGGGAAGCACCTGAGCGATCTTTTACGACGGGGGAATCGCGTCAGGCACTGCGGGGGGTGGCCGAGATGGTCCGGGTCACGGGGGAGTCGGACTCCACCCGCTGGTGGTCCCGCTGGTCCAGGTTCACAAAGATCATTCCGTACCGGATGGCACACCGCACGGGCTGGGGTGCGCCCCGGGGGCGGCGCAGACACCGGTACGCCCGTACGTCACCGTCCTCGTCCCGCGTGACCACCACCGGTTCGCCGAACACCGTCACCATCAACGAGTCACCGCTGTGGGGGATGGCGGTGACCAGGTCGATGAAGTGCCAGCCGGACCGGTAGGCGGTGGCCATCTCCCTGCGGAAGGAGCGGTCGTCGGGTGGAGTGGTCACGTCAGCTCCCGGCTCCGTCGAACGACGGCACGATCGGTTGGGGCGCCGGCCACGCACTGTCCGCCGGCTGCATCTCACTCGTCACCCTGGCGGGCCAAGCGCTGTCAGCCTGCACATCACCGCTCGACTCGGACAGGCCGACCAGAATTCCGACGGCCATGACGGCGGAGAAGGCGGCGACAAGCACCGAGCGAAGCATTCTGTTACGCATAGTCGGCTTCGTCCTCACTTGAAGGTCCCCTCTTCCCCCGTCGCATACGACGATGGCTCATTCGGGCACGTTATGGCCACAGGATCGATGCATCATGTTCCTGCACGTTCAGGACCCTGGGGGGTGGAGATTTGCCAACGAATCAGACCAATGAGACACATCCCCATGCGGTGACGGAGTTGTGCAAGGAGGGGGCGCGACTGTACACCGCTGCACTGCGTGCCGGACGCATAGCCCGTGCGGATGTCCAGGCGGCTCCTTGCCTCATCGAGTTCGCCCTCCTCCACCCCGATGCGGACGATCCGGACTGGCTGCTGCCCGTTCCGCCGGCCATCGTCCTGGCCCAGCGGCTCAACCCGCTGGAGTACGAAATCGCCGAGCGCCGACGCCAGTCACTGCACCTGTCGGAGACCTTCGCCCCGTTCATGGCACTCAGTGCCCAGGCAGCGACGCCCAGCGACTCCATCACGGTCCTCGAAGGCGGTCAGCGCATCAACGCTGCACTCAACCTGGCCACGGCGGAGTGCCAGACCGAAATGCTCACGGTCCAGCCGAGTGGCAACCGGCCGGAACGCAGCCTGATCCAGGGGCTGGAGCGGGACCGGCCCCTCATCGAACGCGGTGTGCGCATCAGAACGCTGTATCAGCACACCGCGCGATACAGCCCCGAGAAGCTCGCCTACGCAGAGAAACTCTCCGACGGCAAGGTCGAGCACCGGACGATCGACGAACTCGTCGAGCGTCTCATCATCTGCGACGAGACCGTGGCCTTCATCCCCAGCCGCGACGACCAGCAGGTCGCCCTCGAACTGCGCAATCCCGGCCTCGTGCGCTATCTGCGCAAGGTGTTCGAGTTCATGTGGAGCCGCGCGGTACCCCTCAGCGTCGGCGCCCCCTACGAGACGGCACCCGACGGCATCACCGAGATCCAGCACTCCATCGCCAAGCTCCTCGTGGAAGGACACGTGGACGAGGCGATCGCACGGCGGCTCGGCATGAACGTCCGCACCTGCCGCGCCCACATAGCGAAGCTGGCGTCCGCCCTCGGCAGCGGCAGCCGGGCCCAACTCGGCTACCTGATCGCCCAGTCGGGAATCCTCAACCAGGAGGCCACGGTCAAGTGACACCGCCGCCGCACACCGAGCACGGGCCGGGTGAACTCTGCCCGGCGGGTACGGCACTCTACGAACGCGCCCTGCGCGAGGGCCAGGTGACCGCCGCGGAGGCCCGGGAGGCGCCGTGTCTCGTGGACTCCGGCCTCCTGCACCCGGCCGTCGACGACCTGGAACGCCTCCAGCCGGTCGCCCCCGCGGTGGCCCTGCAGCGGCTGCTGCGCGTCTCTGCGGAGCGCCTCGCGCAGGTACGCCGACAGGAAGAACAACTGGCCCACACCTTCGAGCCGCTGCTGCGCCTCGACGACAGCGGCGCCGCACCCGCCGACCCACCGACCCTCCGGGTGCTCAGCGGGACGACGCGGATCAACGAGGCCATCACGGAAGCCATGAACGAGGCGCGCCACGAAGTGCTCACCGTGCAGCCGCGCGCGGGCCTGACCGGCCGCCGGGGCGAGATAGCCGACGTCGTCTCGTTCGCCCGGGACCAGAGCCTCCTGGACCGCGGCGGCCGCATCCGCACCCTGTACCAGGCCACGGTCCGCCACTTTCCCATCGTGACGGCCCGCCACGAGCGGCTGCAGGGCGACGTCGAGGTCCGCGCACTGGACGAGGTCATGGACCGCCTCATCCTCATCGACCGGGAGGTCGCGTTCCTCCCCGCCGACAAGGACGGCTCCGTGGCCATCGAGATCCGGCACCCGGCGATCGTCACCTACCTCTGCACCGCCTTCGACCGCTTCTGGCGGCTGGCCCCACCGATGTACCTGAGGACCGCCGACCTGCGCAGCGTCAACGGCGTCACCCCCCGCCAGCGCGCCATCGCCCAACTCCTCACCGAGGGCCACACCGACGCCGTCATCGCCGAGCGCCTCGGCATGAACATCCGTACCGCCCGCGTCCACATCGCCAAGCTGGCCGCGACCCTGGGCAGCAGCAGCCGGGCGCAGCTCGGCTACCTCATCGCACGCTCGGGGATCCTTGACCCGGAAGCGTGAGCGGGGCCGCCGGCCGGGGCCGGGGGCCGTCCAGGCCGGCCTGGGCGATGCGCACGCCCAACTGGGTGCGGCTGGCCGCGCCCAGGGTCTCGGAGAGCCGGGCGATGTGCGCGCGGCAGGTGCGCACGCTTATGCCGAGCCGCTCGGCGATGACCGCGTCCTGGTGGCCCTCCGCCAGCAGCGCCGCGATGGACTGCTCGCGGTGCGAGATGCCCTCGATGCCGGTGTCGGGCAGCGGGGCCGTCAGCGGGATGGCCAGCCGCCACAGGCGCTCGAAGACCGTGCCCAGGTACTCCACCAGCGCCGGGTGCCGCAGCTCCAGCGCCATCGTGCGCTCGGAGTTGGCGGGGATGAAGGCGACCGTGCGGTCGAAGAGGATCAGCCGCTCGATCACCTCGTCCAGCGTGCGCGCCTCCACCGCGTCGCCCATCAGCTCCAGGTAGGACAGCAGCCCGTGGCCGTGCCGCGCCACGTGCGTGTACAGGTCCCGCATGCGCACGCCGCGGCCCCGCAGCGCCATCGCCCGGTGCATGCCCTCCGACAGCTCCGCCTCCCGCCGGATGCCGCCGGGCTGCACGGTCAGCACCTCGGCGGTGCACGCCTGCGTCGCCTCGTCCATCGCGGCCTGGATACGCGCCAGCCCGTCCAGCACCCGGATCGCGGGGCCCTCCGCCGACACCGCCGGCGGCACGTGACGGCCCAGACCGGCGTACCACTCGAACGCCTCCACGGCCGCCCCGACCCGGCGCTGGCTCTCGCTGACCTCGTCGTACATACCGCGCAGCAGCCGGGTCATGACCTCCTGCGGGGAGGTCGGCACCAGCCAGTCCATGTCGTCCGGATCGGGGTGCAGCAGCGCCAGTTCCAGCAGGCACGGCACGGGCTCCGCGTCCCGGCGCGGCACCCGTCCGCGGCGCACGGCGCGGGAGTAGACGCGGTCCCCGGCCCCGCACAGCCGGTCAGCACCGTGCGGATGCCCGTCCGTCCCGTGCCCGGCCATCGCCCGTCCCACCCCCGGTTGCGCCGCATTCCGAAGCGCAACTATGCGCGGACGGAACGTGATCCGCAACACGACTCCCGCACGCGCCGGTCACGATAAGTACCCATCCGTCCGGTATTCCCCCTCTCAGGTATGACGGGCCGCAACAAGATGAGGGTGGTGACGGCGCACGGCCGGTGCCAAGGTCGGTGCACCGGGGGAAACCGCCCCGGGACCGCCGGCCGGCGGTCCCGGGAGCGACGCGTGACGGGGGAAGGCACCACTGTGACCAGGTGGGAAACCGAACAGCCGGGCATCCGGGCGGCGTCGGCCGCTCCGCCGCCCGAGGTGGACGGCACGGAACGCGTCGTGTCCGCTCCCGGTCCGGGTCTGCTCACGGACCGGGAGCGGGAGTGGCTCAGGCTGCTGGGCGAGGACTGCCCGCCCGATTCCCCCGCTCCCTAGACGCGCGGCTCCGGCCGTCCCCCCGGCCGGGGCCGCGCCTTCCCGCGCGGGGGACTACTTCAGGCCGATCGCGCTGCACGCCGCCTTGTACTTGGCGGTGCAGATGTCCGACTTGGTGTAGATGCCGTCGGCGATGACGGTGTCCTGGATGTTGTCCTGCGTCAGCGCCACCACCGGCACCAGCTGGGCCGGGATGTTCTTGTCGGTGGGGCTGTCCACCCGGTCCCGGGTCAGCGCGTCGAACTGGATGGACCGGCCCTGGACCTTCGCCACCGCCATCTCGGCGGCGCTCTCCGCCTCTTCGGGGTAGGACTTGTACACGCTCATGTACTGCTCGCCGCTGATGATGCGCTGGACGGCCGCGAGTTCGGCGTCCTGGCCGGTGATCGGGGGCATGTCGGTCACCCCGGCGGCCTGCAGGGCCTTGATGATGCCGCCGGCCATGCCGTCGTTGGCGGAGTAGACCGCGGCGATGTCGTCCTTGCCGATGGCGTTGATCGCCTCGGCCATGTTGGCCTCGGCGTTCTCCGGCTTCCAGTCCTTGGTGTCGTAGGACTTGGCGATGGTCACCTTGCCCTTGAGCTCGGACAGGGCGCCCGCCTTGAACTGCTTGGCGTTGGGGTCCGTCGACGAGCCGTTCATCATCACGATCTTGTCGGTGAGGTCGCCCTTCTCACCGAGCGACTCCAGCAGTGAGCGTCCCTGCACCTCGCCGACCAGCTCGTTGTCGAAGGAGATGTACGCGTCGATCGGGCCCTCGGCCAGCCGGTCGTAGGCGATGACCGGGATGCCCGCGTCCTTGGCCCGCTTCACCCCGTCGGCGATCGCCTTCGAGTCGACCGCGTCGAGCACGATGACGTCGACCTTGTCGTCGATCATCCGCTGCATCTGCCCGGCCTGCTTGTCCGCGCTCGCGTCCGCGTTGGCGTAGTCGACCTTGCCCTTGCCGTTGGTGAGCGAGTCCACCTTCTTCTTGAAGATGGGGTAGTCGAACTGCTCGTAGCGGGTGTTGGACTTCTCCGGGAGCAGCAGGCCGACCCGGATGTCGTTGCCCTTGGCCGGACTCGCGTCGTCGCTGCTGCCCGTCGCGTCGAGCATGCCGCAGCCGGCGAGCACGACGGACAACGAGGTGACAGCCACGACGGATATGGCATTGCGACGCATGCGACAGCTCACTTCGGGGTGCGTTCGGGACGTGGGCACAACTTTGCGACCCTTGTGACTGAAAGCCAACGCTTCAGCCACCACCGGAGTCAAGTGGAACCACTTAACGAGATGGACACATCACGGTCCGCTGAACTCGTGAGGGCCTCGCGAAGGGGGCATGGAGGTTCTCCGCACACCCCTGCATGCGTCCCGCACAACCGTGAGCGGAATGCGCGCGGGCGGTCGAGGAAGTGCCGCCACTCCCTTCACACGCGCGGGAGCCCGGAGGCAGCTGAACCTCCGGGCTCCACGCGTGTCTTCACCGGCCGCCGGTGTCAGTCGGCCTGCTGCTGCCGCTTCGGCCGCCACACCACCAGCGCGCTGGTCTGCTGGACCTCCTGGTAGGGCACCAGGTCACGCCGGTAGGAGGCGTGCACCGCGGCCTCCCGCTGACGCATCGCCGCGGCGGCCCCGTCCACGGCGTCCTCCAGCTCGGCCACCCGGGCCTGGAGGGCGGCGACATGGTTCTCCAGTTCGATGATGCGCTTGATACCGGCCAGGTTGATGCCCTCGGTCTGCGACAACTGCTGCACCTGACGGAGCAGTTCGATGTCGCGGGCGGAGTAGCGGCGGCCACGGCCGGCCGTGCGGTCCGGGGACACCAGCCCCAGACGGTCGTACTGACGCAGGGTCTGCGGGTGCAGACCGGAGAGCTGGGCCGCCACCGAGATGACGTAGACCGGAGTGTCCTGGGTCAGTTCATACGGGTTGCGTCGACGGCCGTCCATCTGTATCAAGCTCCCTTCGCGGCCTGGAACAGATCCGCCCGCGGATCCTCGTCCGCGGTCGCCTCGCGATACGCCTCCAGCGCGTCACGAGCCTTCCCCGACAGGTCCCCCGGAACACTCACCTCGACGGTGACCAGCAGATCACCGCGGGTGCCGTCCTTGCGGACCGCGCCCTTGCCCCGCGCCCGCATGGTGCGGCCGTTGGGCGTGCCCGGCGGCAGCTTCAGCGTGACCGGAGGGCCTCCCAGGGTCGGGACCCGGACCTCGCCGCCGAGCGCCGCCTCCGCGAAGGTGACGGGCACGGTGACGGTGAGGTTGTCGCCCTTGCGGCCGAACACCGGGTGGGTGCCGACGTGCACGACGACGTACAGGTCGCCCGCCGGACCGCCGCGCTCGCCCGGGGCGCCCTTGCCGCGCAGCCGGATGCGCTGCCCGTCGCTGACACCCGCGGGAATGCGCACCTGCATGGTCCGCGAGGACTTGGCCCGGCCGCTGCCCTTGCAGACGTCGCAGGCGTGCTCCGCGATCAGCCCGCGGCCCTTGCAGTCCGGGCACGGGTCGGTCAGGGAGAAGCCGCCCCCGCTGCCCCGCGCGACCTGCCCGGTACCGACACAGGTCGGGCACACGCGCGGTGTGCCGTTCTTGTCGCCGGTGCCGGAACAGGCCTTGCAGGGCTGCTGCGAGGACATCCGCAGCGGGACCGTCGCGCCCTCGATCGCCTCGGTGAAGCTGAGGGTGACCTCGGACTCGATGTCCTGCCCGCGCCGCGGCTGGGTGCGCGTGGTGCCCGCGCCGCCCCGGTTGAACAGGCCGCCGAAGACGTCACCGAGGCCGCCGCCGAAGCCGCCGGCCCCGGCCTGGCCGCCCTGGGCGCCCCCGAAGAGGTCGCCCAGGTCGAAGTTGAAGGAGCCGCCGCCCGCCCCGGGGCCGGGACGGAACCCGCCGCTGCCGAACAGCGCGCGGGCCTCGTCGTACTCCTTGCGCTTCTTGGGGTCACCGAGGATGTCGTTCGCCTCGGAGATCTCCTTGAAGCGCTCCTCCGCCTTGGCGTTGCCCTTGTTGGCGTCCGGGTGGAACTCGCGGGCGAGCTTCCGGTACGCCTTCTTGATCTCGGCCTCGGTGGCGTCCTTGGGGACGCCGAGGACCTTGTAGTAGTCCTTCTCGATGAAGTCCTTCGTGCTCATCCCCGACGTCCCTCCTTCCGCGTGTCCTTCGTGACGTCAGCCCTCCTCCGGGCCACCGGTCTCCTTGTCGTCCTCCGCCTCGGCCTGCTGCTCCTCCGCCTGCTTGGCCGGCTGCGCGCCCGGCTGGGGCTCGGCGACGGCCACCCGCGCGGGGCGGATGGTGCGCTCGCCGATGCGATACCCGGGCTGCAGGATCGCCACGCACGTCGTCTCGGTGACGTCCGGGGCGTAGGAGTGCATCAGGGCCTCGTGGATCGTCGGGTCGAAGGGCTCGCCCTCCTTGCCGAACTGCTGCAGGCCCATCTTCGCGAGCGTGCCCTCCAGCGACTCGGCGACGGACTTGAACCCGCCGACCAGTTCGCCGTGGTCCCGCGCGCGGCCGATGTCGTCGACCACGGGCAGCAGTTCGCCGAGGATGTTGGCGACCGCCGCCTCCTTCACGGCGACCCGGTCCCGCTCCACGCGGCGACGGTAGTTCTGGTACTCGGCCTGGAGGCGCTGGAGGTCGGCGGTGCGCTCGTTGAGCGCGGTCCGCGCCTGGTCCAGCTGGGCCACCAGGGCCGCGTTCTGACCCGCGTCCCCGACCTGGGCCGCCCCCTCCTCGGAGGAGGGAGTGGCGGCGGCCGTCGGCTCGGTGTCGTCGGAAGAGGCGGGAACGTCGGGCTGCTGCGGCTGCTGCTGCTCGTCGAAGCCCGGAGTCTCTTCCGTCACGCCGCACCGTCCTTGCGTTCGTCGTCCACGATCTCGGCATCGACCACATCGTCGTCCGCCTTGGCGTCACCGGCATCCGGACCGGCTCCGGCGGAGGCACCGGCGGCCTGCGCGCCCTGGGCGTCGGCGTACATGGCCTGGCCCAGCTTCTGGGAGACGGCCGCGACCTTCTCGGTGGCGGTGCGGATCTCGGCGGTGTCGTCGCCCTTGAGCTTCTCCTTCAGCTCGGCGACGGCGGACTCGACCTCGGTCTTGATCTCGCCGGGCACCTTGTCCGCGTTGTCGGCCAGGAACTTCTCCGTCTGGTAGACGAGCTGCTCGCCCTGGTTGCGGGACTCGGCGGCCTCGCGGCGGGCGTGGTCCTCCTCCGCGTACTTCTCGGCCTCCTGGCGCATCCGGTCGACCTCGTCCTTCGGCAGCGAGGAGCCGCCGGTGACGGTCATCTTCTGCTCCTTGCCGGTGCCGAGGTCCTTGGCCGTGACGTGCATGATGCCGTTGGCGTCGATGTCGAAGGAGACCTCGATCTGCGGGACGCCACGGGGCGCCGGCGGCAGACCGGTCAGCTCGAACATGCCCAGCTTCTTGTTGTACGCGGCGATCTCGCGCTCGCCCTGGTAGACCTGGATCTGCACGGACGGCTGGTTGTCCTCGGCCGTCGTGAAGATCTCGGAGCGCTTGGTCGGGATCGTGGTGTTGCGCTCGATCAGCTTGGTCATGATGCCGCCCTTGGTCTCGATACCGAGGGACAGCGGGGTGACGTCGAGCAGCAGGACGTCCTTGACCTCGCCCTTGAGCACGCCGGCCTGGAGCGCGGCACCGATCGAGACGACCTCGTCCGGGTTCACACCCTTGTTGGCCTCCTTGCCGCCGGTCATCTCCTTGACGAGCTCGGCGACGGCGGGCATACGGGTGGAGCCACCGACGAGAACGACGTGGTCGATCTCGCTGAGCTGGATGCCGGCGTCCTTGACGACGTTGTTGAACGGCGTCTTGCAGCGCTCCAGCAGGTCCGCGGTCAGCTGCTGGAACTGCGCGCGGGTGAGCTTCTCGTCGAGGTGCAGGGGGCCCTCGGCGGACGCGGTGATGTAGGGGAGGTTGATCGTGGTCTCGGTCGACGAGGACAGCTCGATCTTGGCCTTCTCCGCGGCCTCACGCAGGCGCTGCAGCGCCATCTTGTCCTTGGACAGGTCCACGCCGTGGCCGGACTGGAACTGCTTGACCAGGTAGTCGACGACGCGCTGGTCCCAGTCGTCACCACCGAGGTGGTTGTCGCCGTTCGTCGCCTTGACCTCGACGACGCCGTCACCGATCTCCAGCAGGGAGACGTCGAACGTACCGCCACCGAGGTCGAAGACCAGGATGACCTGCTCGTCCTTGTCCAGGCCGTAGGCCAGGGCGGCGGCCGTCGGCTCGTTGACGATCCGCAGCACGTTGAGACCGGCGATCTCGCCGGCTTCCTTGGTGGCCTGGCGCTCGGCGTCGTTGAAGTACGCCGGGACGGTGATGACCGCGTCGGTCACCTTCTCGCCCAGGTACGCCTCGGCGTCCCGCTTCAGCTTCTGCAGCACGAAGGCGCTCATCTGCTGCGGGTTGAAGTCCTTGCCGTCCAGGTTGATCTTCCAGTCGGTGCCCATGTGGCGCTTGACCGACCGGATGGTCCTGTCGACGTTGGTGACCGCCTGACGCTTGGCCACCTCGCCGACCAGCACCTCACCGTTCTTGGCGAAGGCGACGACGGACGGCGTGGTCCTGGCGCCCTCGGCGTTGGTGATGACGGTGGGCTCGCCGCCCTCCAGAACGCTGACGACGGAGTTAGTCGTGCCCAGGTCGATGCCGACCGCACGTGCCATTTCGATTCCTCCAGCTGACTTGAGTGGATCAGACTCAAGCATGCCTGACTCGCCGCGCAGAATCAACAGAGCTGAGTCGACCGGGCTCAACTCTTATCCGTTCCTTACGCGCAACCGCCACACGCGCGGGAGAGGGGCGCCACCGAGGGGGCCGGAACAGCTGCGGGGCCGCACATCGCACGCGCGCCCTCCGGAGATAGGTTAGAGGGCGATGCCCCCTTTTGCGGCGATCTGGTCACCGCCCCGCGCGGGCGCCCTCCGGGTGCCCTCTCAGGCAACCCTCAGCGACTCAGATCACCCCGCGCCCGGCTACAGTGCGGCTGAAGATAGGGGTAGTCTCAAACGGACTGCATAAGTTACCGCTTAGTAATCTCGGGGAAGCCCGTCATGGAGCACCCTGAGGACGACCCTCACCGAACCCCTCGCAGGCCCGAGGAGCCCCCATGCAACTCGCCGCGATCATCGTGTCGCTGGTACTGACCGTGGTCGGCGTTGCGCTCATCGCACGCGCGATCGGCCAGTTCGTCCGGTACTTCAGGCTGGGCCAGCCGGTCCCGGCCGGCACCCGGACCGACAATCCCTACCAGCGCAGTGTGACCCTGGTGAAGGAGTTCCTCGGCCACACCCGCATGAACAGGTGGGGCATCGTCGGTGTCGCCCACTGGTTCGTCGCGATCGGCTTCCTGACGCTGCCGCCGACCCTCGCCCAGGCCTACGGCCAGCTCTTCGAGGCCGACTGGGTGCTCCCGGTCCTCGGCGGCTTCCTGCCGTTCGAGATGTACATCGAGTTCATCGGTGTCATGACGGTGATCGGCATCGCCGTGCTCATGGTGATCCGGCTGCTGAACCTGCCCTCCCGGGCCGGCCGCAAGTCCCGCTTCACCGGCTCCACCGCCTGGCAGGCGTACTTCGTCGAGTACGTCATCCTCACCATCGGCCTGGCGATCTACGTCCTGCGCGGCCTCGAGGGCGCCCTGCACCACGTGGAGAGCTACGAGGCCGCCTACTTCGCCTCGTACCCGCTGGTCCTGGCCTTCAAGGGCCTGTCCGTCGGCGTGCTGCAGAACCTGGTCTACTTCGTCGCCATGATCAAGATCAGCACCTCGCTGATCTGGATGATCACCGTCTCGCTCAACACCGACATGGGCGTCGCTTGGCACCGCTTCCTGGCGTTCCCCAACATCTGGTTCAAGCGCGAGGCCGACGGCGGCACCGCCCTGGGCGCCCTGCAGCCGATGACCTCCGGCGGCAAGCCGATCGACTTCACCGACCCCGGTGACGACGACGTCTTCGGCGTCTCCCAGGTCGAGCAGTTCTCCTGGAAGGGCCTGCTGGACTTCTCCACCTGCACCGAGTGCGGCCGCTGCCAGTCGCAGTGCCCCGCCTGGAACACCGGCAAGCCCCTCTCCCCCAAGCTGCTGATCATGTCGCTGCGCGACCACGCGCACGCCAAGGCCCCCTACCTGCTCGCCGGCGGCGGCAAGACGATGGAGGGCGAGGAGAAGGCGTCCGAGGAGCAGCTGGCCGGCGTGCCCGCCGCCGCCCTCGCCGAGGCCGAGCGCCCGCTGATCGGCACCGCCGAGGAGAACGGCGTCATCGACCCCGACGTCCTGTGGTCCTGCACCACCTGCGGCGCCTGCGTCGAGCAGTGCCCCGTCGACATCGAGCACGTCGACCACATCGTCGACATGCGCCGCTACCAGGTCATGATCGAGAGCGCCTTCCCCTCCGAGGCGGGCACGATGCTCAAGAACCTGGAGAAGAAGGGCAACCCCTGGGGCCTGGCGAAGAAGCAGCGCCTGGAGTGGCTCAAGGAGGTCGACTTCGAGGTCCCGGTCGTCGGCAAGGACATCGAGGACCTCTCCGAGGTCGAGTACCTCTACTGGGTCGGCTGCGCCGGCGCCCTGGAGGACCGCGCCAAGAAGACCACCAAGGCCTTCGCGGAGCTGCTGCACATCGCGGGCGTCAAGTTCGCGATCATGGGCGGCGACGAGAAGTGCACCGGTGACTCCGCCCGCCGCCTCGGCAACGAGCCCCTGTTCCAGGAGCTCGGCATGGAGAACGTCACCGCGCTGAACATGGCCTTCGGCGAGGAGATCGACGACGAGGGCAACGTCACGCCCGAGTCGAAGAAGCCCGCGTCGGCGAAGAAGATCGTCGCCACCTGCCCGCACTGCCTCAACACCCTCGCCAACGAGTACCCGCAGCTCGGCGGCGACTACGAGGTCATCCACCACACGCAGCTGCTCCAGCACCTGGTGGACGAGGGCAAGCTCATCCCGGTCACCCCGGTCGAGGGCCTCATCACCTACCACGACCCGTGCTACCTGGGCCGCCACAACAAGATCTACACGCCCCCGCGCGAGATCATCGGCAAGGTCCCGGGCCTGCGCAACGAGGAGATGCACCGCCACAAGGAACGCGGCTTCTGCTGCGGCGCCGGCGGCGCCCGGATGTGGATGGAGGAGCGGATCGGCAAGCGCATCAACAACGAGCGCGTCGACGAGGCCCTCGCCCTCAACCCGGACATCGTCTCCACCGCCTGCCCGTTCTGCCTCGTCATGCTCACGGACTCCGTGAACGGCAAGAAGAACGACGGCAAGGCCAAGGAGTCCATCCAGGTCGTCGACGTCTCCCAGCTCCTGCTGGAGTCCGTCAAGACCCCGCTGGACCCAGCCGGCGAGGCGGAGACCGAGGACGCACCGGAACCGGAGCCGGTCAAGTAGGCCGAGCGGCCGAGCACGCCACGGCACGCAGCCACGCCACGGCACGCAGCACCCCGAAGGGCCGCCCGCCACGGGCGGCCCTTCGGCGTAGCTCCCCCTCCCCTTCACCCCCGTCCCCCTCTCCCTCCCCTCCCCGTCCGGGCGCACCGCTCCCCACCCGCCCGGCGGGGTCCGTCCGTCGCCCGGAGGACCCCGCCGGGCACACCCCCTACGCAGGACGGACACCGCAGCTGACTACCCCTTAGGGGATGTCACAGCTCGGCCGCAAAGGCCCTCCCGAATGCCGGGGCCCGCCACGCCCCGGGCCCGGACCAGGTACGTTCGAAGACGTGGCTGGATTCAGGATCGGACGCGGCCGGGACAACAACGGCGCTCCTCACGCGCGACCGCAACACCCCCCGTACGGGCAGCAGGCACCGCAGGGGCCGTCGTACGGCTACCCGCAGGCGCCTCAGCCGCCGTACCCGCAGCAGCCGTCGTACGGCAGCGCGGGCGGTGGGGGCGGCAGCCCGTGGCCCGACCCCCACGCGGGGCGCCGCGGCCACCCGGGAGCCCCCGGCGGCGGCTACGGCGGACACGGCGAGCCCGAGTACTTCGGCGACGGCCACCCGCAGGGCCACGGCCCCCAGGGCGGCTACGACCCGTACGCCGCCAACAACCCCGGCCACACCCAGGCGTTCGCCATCGGCGACGACCCCTACACCCAGGGCGGCACCTACCAGGCGGGCGCGGCCCCCGGCCCGGTCGGCCCCCGCCTGCACTGGAAGGACCTGCTGAAGGGCATCGTCACCGCCCCGTCCCGCACGTTCTTCCAGATGCGCGACTACGCGATGTGGGGCCCGGCCCTCGTCGTCACGTTCCTCTACGGCCTGCTCGCCGTCTTCGGCTTCGACGGGGCCCGCGAGGAGGCCATCAACGCCACCCTGTCGAGCGCGGTCCCGATCGTGCTGATGACGGGCGTGGCGATGGTCATCAGCTTCTTCATCCTGGGCGTGGTCACCCACACCCTGGCCCGCCAGCTCGGCGGCACCGGCGCCTGGCAGCCGACGGTCGGCCTGTCCATGCTGATCACGTCGATCACGGACGCCCCCCGCCTGCTCCTCGCCATGTTCGCCGGGGGCGACGCGACCTTCGTCCAGATGGTCGGCTGGGCCACCTGGGTCGCGGGCGGAGCGCTGCTCACCGTCATGGTCAGCCGCTCCCACGACCTGCCCTGGCCGAAGGCCCTGGGCGCGTCCGCGATCCAGCTGATCGCCCTGCTGTCCCTGATCAAGCTGGGCACCCTGTGACCCGCTGACCCACCTCACACACGTGTGAGGGGCTGCCCCCGGTCTCGTCCGACCGGGAGCAGCCCCTCACGCGCGTACCGGCCGCCGCCCGCGCCCTCAGGCGTCGAGCACCTGGCCGTCCCGCCGCACGACGGGCGGCTGAACGCTCCACGGGAAGTTGATCCAGTCGTCGGTCCGCTTCCACACGTACTCGCACTTCACCAGCGACTGCGTCTTCTCGTAGACGACGGCGCTGCGCACCTCGGCGACCGCGTCGAGGCAGAAGTCGCGCACCAGCTTGAGCGTCTTGCCGGTGTCGGCGACGTCGTCCGCGATCAGCACCTTCTTCTCGGTGAAGTCGATCCGGTTCGGCACCGGAGCCAGCATGACCGGCATCTCCAGGGTCGTGCCGACCCCGGTGTAGAACTCGACGTTCACCAGGTGGATGTTCTTGCAGTCGAGCGCGTAGGCGAGCCCGCCGGCGACGAAGACACCGCCGCGCGCGATGCTCAGTACGACGTCCGGCCGGTACCCGTCGTCGGCGATGGTCTGCGCGAGCTCGCGCACCGCCACCCCGAACTGCTCGTAGCTCAGGTTCTCCCGCACGTCACCGCCACCACTCACGCCGCTCTCCTCACTCACGCCGCTCACACCTGCGTCCGGTGGAAGTTGAGGAAGGACCGCGAGGCCGTGGGACCGCGCTGCCCCTGGTACCGGGACCCGTACCGCTCACTGCCGTACGGCGCCTCGGCGGGCGAGGTCAGGCGGAACATGCACAGCTGGCCGATCTTCATCCCGGGCCACAGCTTGATCGGCAGCGTGGCCAGGTTGGACAGCTCCAGGGTGACGTGCCCGGAGAACCCGGGGTCGATGAAGCCGGCGGTGGAGTGCGTGACGAGCCCGAGCCGCCCGAGCGAGCTCTTGCCCTCGAGCCGCGAGGCGAGGTCGTCGGGCAACGAGATCACCTCGAACGTACTGGCCAGCACGAACTCACCGGGGTGCAGGATGAACGGCTCGTCCCCCTCGGGCTCCACGAGGCGGGTCAGATCCGGCTGCTCGATGGAGGGGTCGATGTGGGGGTACCGGTGATTCTCGAACACCCGGAAGAAGCGGTCGAGACGCACGTCGATGCTGGACGGCTGCACCATGGAATCGTCGAAGGGATCGATGCGCACCCGCCCGGCGTCGATCTCGGCCCGGAGGTCCTTGTCAGAGAGAAGCACGCCCCGAGAATACGCAAGGCGCGCGGACCGGCCACCATCGCCGTCCCACGCGCCCACGCCCCGGCTCCACCTCAGCCGGTATGTGTCGTTTTCTACCGCTTCTGCAGCGTCACCGGCACGACACTGCGGAGCCGCGCACAGCGCGGACAGCGCAGAAGCCGACCGGGGCCGAGCCGCTCGGCCTGCTGCATCGGAAACGAGGCGGCGGTGAACACGTGCCCATCGGCACAGCGGACGACGGTGCGCTCCATCAAGTCCCAGAGTCCCTTCCCCAAGAGGCGCGTCCGGCTTGCTGCCCTGGACGCCAAAAGCCACGTTACGGGATCAAAGGGACCACCCTCCAGGCGGCACTCCGCACCCCCGCGACGCCTCCCCGACCCCTCCACCGTACGCCCCAACGTGTGCCCCCCGCAGCCGCATCCATCCCCTGAAACACCATCAGGCCCCCGGGTCTCGAACACCGGGGGCCTGACATGGGGTACAGTGAGCAAGCGTCCGGACACCGATCACTTCGACGGCGTTCAGGCGACTTACGCGGGTGTAGTTTAATGGTAGAACATCAGCTTCCCAAGCTGAGAGCGCGAGTTCGATTCTCGTCACCCGCTCCACGAAGAAGGCCCAGATCACCGATCTGGGCCTTACTTGTTGTCTAGTCCAATCAGGGGGCGGCGTGCCCTCGGCGTGCCCTAAGTCGAGTCCAGGCCGCCACACCAGCGCCATTCGGGTGCCCAGGCGCAGAAGAGCGTGGCGCGCGCTACCTCCAGCTCGGTCGCCTCGACCTCGCCGAGAAGGCACTCAGCAGCGCGCTCAGCCAGGACATCCTCGCTTCCAGCCAGTCCTTCCGCCGACGCGGTGCGGTCCTGACCGACCTCGCGGCCGTCGGCGCCCGGCGCCAGGACCCCGACCAAGTAATCGCCTACGGCGGGGAGGCGCTGCGACTCGCCCGCACGACCTCCTCGGGTTACGTCGCCCGTAAGCTTCTGGGGTTACGAACCGACCTCGGCCCGCTCACCCGCGACGCTCGTGTGGCGGAGCTGGGCGCCGAGATCGACGCACTGTGCACGACGTGACGAGAGGGGAAGGCATGTCGCAGTCCGAGGGCGCCCGACTGTTCCGCGAGGCTTGGATCACCGGAGTGCGCAAGCACTTCCCCGGCGAGCCCAAGCCCGGTTACGTCACCCCCTGGGAAGAGACACCCGAGTGGGAGCGCCAGGCCGCCGGCGCCGTCCACGACCAGGTGCGCCAGTTCCTCGACCTCAGCGACCGCCACGCCTCCCGCCTCACCCGCGAGCAGAAGAGCCGCTTTGTCGCCACCTGCTGGACCGCGCAGATGTACAAGCACTTCGAGAACCCGAAGCCGGGCTATGTCGCCGACTGGGCTGCCCTGCCCGACTGGCAGAAGGAGACCGACGCGGACATCTTCGAGGCGATCGAGGACGCTCTGAAGTAGTCGCACGGGACTGCCATTAAAGTCGGCCTGCGCAACCGCCGGGCTTCCTACGGCGTCGATCGGCCCTCCCTTCGCGGCTCGTTTCCGACCGCCGCGTCACGGTTCAGCTCCTGTGGGACCGGCGCGGCGAGGGGGCCGGACAGCGGGCGGATCCTGCTGAGCATGCGCGCGGCTCCGAACTGTTCTGCGGGGTTTCTGGTTGTCCCTTTTCGGGACGGGCGTCATGTCCCGACTCGGGACAAACCTCTTGTCCCGACTCGGGACGGGCTTCCTCCCCCACGACCGCCGAGGCTTTGACTGTCACCATCGTGGCCAGCCCGTCAGCCGCTGCAACACCGTCGTAGCCGTAAACAGTGTGCTCGCCGTCCTGACGGTCGGCGACGACGCCTTCATCGAGCAGCATCCCGGGGATCCCGCCACCTGCTGGCCTCGCCGTCCTCGTCACGGTCCTGACCGCGTCCGTGGTCCTGAGCATCCGACGCCCGTGCCCGGGCGGAGCTGCGCTCCTCGCGGACCGGGGCGAGGACGGCGCTGAGTACGGCTCGCCGGAGACGAGCCGACCAACCGCCCGGGAGACACTGCGTCTGGACAGACAGCGGGATGACGACTGCCCCTGGTCCGGACATACCTGGCTGGCCCGTGGGCCGTGCCCGCGCGGTGTGCGCCGACTGCCCCGGTGCCGTGCGAGCAGGGCCGCGTCGGAGCACCATCGACGGGAAGGCAGCCACTGGAGGGTCCGTGCGCGATGCGGTGGGTGATGACGTGGGGCCGTGGCCGGCGGACGAACCGGGTTTCTGGCGGCAGGTCGTCGAGCGGCTGGGCACGGCGGTGCTGGTGCTGGACACAGCCGGACGGGTGATCGCCGCGAACCCGGCGGCCGAGCGGCTGCTGGGCCGCACCGCCGCCGCGATGCGGGGCGCCGACGCACACGATCTGCTGCACCGGGACGCGGACGGCAACAAGGTGCCGCGAGACCGGTGCCCACTGCTCCACGCGCTGGCCGAGGGGCAGGGGGCGCGAGGGGAGGGCGGCACGTATCTGCGCGGTGACGGTCGTCTGCTGGCTGTCTCCTGGTCCGCGTCCCCCTTGACGGAGGACGGCTCCGTGCAAGGCATGGCATTGCTGTTCACGGACGCCACGGGGGACCGCCGCGTCCATCGGGAGCGAACGGCGCGCACGCGCGCCTTGGAGGACCTCAACGAGCGGCTGTCCCTGGTCGCGGAGATCACGGACGTCCTGGGGCAGACTCTGGAGACCGACGAGGCGCTGGCCCGCCTGGTGCGGCTGCTCGTGCCCCGTCTGGCCGACTGGGCCGCGGTGGACCTGCGGACCGGTTCCGGCGAGGTCCACCGGGTGACGGTGACCGGTCCGGAGGGACGGGACGCCGGATTCCAGGGCCGGAGCGTACTCGGCGCGGAGGGAGCCGGTGAGGGGGAGGACTCGCCGCTGGGCCGTGCGCTGACCGGGGGCGAATCCGTGCTCCAGGAGCGGGTGGCTGCCGTCACCCCGGCCGCCGCACATCCGCCTCTGGTGGCTCTCCACAGTGGCTTCCTGGCCGCGGTGGGTGCGCGCTCCGCCATCACGGTGCCGCTCGGCGCCCGGGACCGGATCACCGGGGCGCTGACGGTGGTGCGCACCGACCCGGCGCATCCCTTCGACGAGGACGACCTGGCGGCAGTGAGTGACGTCGGCCGCCGGGTCGGCGTGGTCATCGACAGCACCCGCCGCTACGGCCGTCAGCGCGCCGTCGCCGAGGCGATGCAGCGCAACCTGCTCGCCCCGCTGCCGCAGCACGGCCATCTCCGGCTGGCCGCCCGCTACCAGCCCGCACCTGCGGGCTCGCAGGTCGGTGGGGACTGGTACGACGCCTTCATCCTGAAGGACGGCGCGCTCGCCCTGGTCATCGGTGACGTCGTGGGCCACGACCTGACCGCGGCGGCCGGTATGGCCCAACTGCACGGCATTCTGCGTTCGCTGGCCTGGGACCACACGGGACCGCCCGGCGCCGTCGTCGACCGCCTCGACGCCGCCATGCCGGTCATCACCACCGTCCCGCTGGCCACCCTGATCCTCGCCCGCGTCGAGGGCGACCCGGACACGGGACCGTGGACGCTCCGCTGGACCAGCGCGGGGCACCCGCCCCCGCTGCTCCTCTCCCCGGACGGCACCGCATGCTTTCTTGAAGCCGGCCAGGGGCTGCTCCTCGGCACCGGATCCGTCGGCGACGCGGACCGACCGGACGCCACGCATCCCCTGAAGCCCGGCTCCACCCTGCTGCTGTACACGGACGGGCTCGTCGAGACACCGGGCAGCGACCTCGACACGGGCCTGGACCGGCTGCTCCGGCACGCCCTCACTCTCGTCCACGAACCGCTGGACAGGCTGTGCGGAAAGGTCCTCGCCCACCTGCCGCCCGGCAGCACCGACGACGTGGCTCTGCTCGCCCTGCGTGTACCGCCGCCATGAGACGTGGTGGCCGTCGGACCGGGCCGGTGCCGCGGAGGCGCCCACCATCTGCCACGCCACTGATGACCTGCTGTCACGCCGCCTTTACGCGCCGAGGAGTAGTCTGAGGAGACCGAGGGCATCAGGCACGCCGGTGGCGGACCGGCTCCACCCCGGTATCCACCGGCGTTCGTCACGCGGAAGGGTCTCCCCCTTCACCCCGCATACGCCCGCCGACTCCCTTCCCGCGAACTCGCGGCGGTCGTCGGCGTTTTCCTCCGGCAAGAGCGGCCAGGCACGACCTCCAGCACCCGGATCCACCGGCCACGTCCGGCGCTGCCCGACAGCCCGCGGACCGTCGGCCGCCGTGCCCTGCCGAACCGGCCGGCACCCACCTCGTCAGAAAGAACCCACGTGATCACCACAGTCCCCACCGCACCGTCCACCCCGCCTCCGCCCCCGCCCCTGCCCCTCGTCCGCCTGCGTCTCGCGCCACACGGCGCGCTGCCGCGCCGGATCGACGGGGTGTGGTGGCCGTACTCCCGCGATCTTCTGACACAGCTCCCGAAGATGCTCGCCGCGCTGCCGAGAGCGTGGGGCGACATCACCGGCGTCACCGTGGACGCCGCGGCCTGGTCGGCGGCACCGGGGCGCATGTTCGTCGCCAACCAGGTCGTCCGCCTGCACAAGGCCCCCGCCTCTCCGCACGCTCCGGACCGGGTCGTCCTGCTCTCCCCCGGGCTCGGCCGTTGGGATCTGCAGGTGATCCCGCCGGACGCGACGGAGGAAGCAGCCGCTCTCCTCACGGCCGCCGCCCTGGACGACCGGCGGCCCGGCGCCGACGGAGAAGCCCGGCCCCCGACCCCGACGGCGGCGGCAGGTCCCCACGGCCGTGTGGGACCCACCGGGCGGGGCACCCGGGCACCTCGGTGGTAGGAGCCGCCGCGGGCACGTCCATGTACGCACCCGCTCCCCGCGCCCAACTCGCCCTGGGGCCGCCCCGAGTCATCCGCCCGCTTCTGAGAGAGACGTCCTCATGACCATGGCCACCACCACCGCCACGCGCTCCGACACTCCCGGCAGCGACTTCGCCCGGCTGTCGAAGAAGATCGCGGACGCCGGACTGCTGGGGCGCCGCCCCGGCTACTACACGTTACGCATCACCGCCGTGACCGGGCTCTACGCCGCCGGATGGGCCGCGTTCATCCTCGTCGGCGCCTCCTGGTGGACACTGGCGATCGCCGCGTTCCTGGCCGTGATGTACGGGCAAGTCGCCCTGGTCGCCCATGACATGGCCCACCGGCAGGTGTTCCGCCGCCGCCGGGCCAGCGAGTTGTCCGGACGGATCGCCGGCGCGTCGATCGGCATGAGCTACGGCTGGTGGCAGGACAAGCACACCCGTCACCACGCCAACCCCAACACCGAGAACCTCGACCCCGACATCGGACCCGACCTGCTCGTCTGGTCCCCGGACCAGGCCCGCGCCGCCACCGGACTGCCCCGCCTGCTCGGCCGCTGGCAGGCGTTCCTCTTCTTTCCCCTGCTCACGCTGGAGGGCTTCAACCTGCACGTGGCGAGCTGCAGGGCCATGGCCAACCGCCGGCTCAAACGCCGGGCGGTCGACGGCGCTCTGCTCCTGGGGCACTGCGCCGTCTACCTGGCCGCCCTGTTCTGGGTCCTGCCGCCCGGGATGGCGATCGCCTTCCTCGCCGTCCACCAGTGCCTGTTCGGCGTCTACCTCGGTTCGGCCTTCGCACCCAACCACAAGGGGATGCCGATCCTGACGGCCGACGACCGCCCCGACTTCCTCCGCCGCCAGGTGCTGACCTCACGCAACGTCAACGGCGGCCGGTTCACCGACCTGGCGCTCGGCGGCCTGAACCACCAGATCGAGCACCACCTGTTCCCGAGCATGCCCAGCCCCAACCTGCGCAAGGCCCGCGCCATCGTCCGGCGGTACTGCCGGGACCTGGGCGTCGACTACGCGGAAACGGGCCTGGTCGCCTCCTACCGGTTGGCACTCACCAGCCTCCACGACGCCGGCGCCCCGCTCCGACGGACCCGCGTCCCCACCTAGCGGGGCGAGACGCCGCCGTGGGTACGGCGGCGTCCAGGACGCAGCCGTCCGCGTCCGCCGTACCAGGAGCCCCGGCGCTCGCCGCCGTCGTTGGCAACCGGGGACCGTCGGCGTACCGCCGGCCCTTCGTCGGTCTTCCGGTCTGGTGCGACGACACCGCTGCGGCCGTAGTGGAAGGCGGCGCTTCTGTCCCCGTGCTGAGAGTTCAGCCAGTGGATGAGGAACGCGCCTGCCGCGATCACCGCCAGCAGCACGAACACCGTCACCAGGATGTCCATGGCCCTCACACCCTTTCCGGCCGGTCCTCCGGTGTGGCGACGGCGACTCGAAGCCATGGAGAAGTGACGGAAGCACCGGCTCCATGTCCTCCTTCGGACTCCCACACCGCTTCCCTGGTGCGGTCGGCCTCGGCGGTCACCGTCAGACGCGCGGCATCCGCCAGCAGGCTGCTCGCGGTCGCTATCCGGCGCGGGTCGCTCGCAGCGGCCATCAGCCAGGCGGCCGCGGCCGGAGGCGTCTGCGGGGGAACGACCAGCAGGTTCCAGCGGCCCACGTGGTAGGAGAGCAGCAGCAACTCGTGCTCGTCCTGCTCGAAGCGGAACCAGCCCACCTTCACCACGTGCCCGGCGACAGGCACCTTGCGCGGGACGACCGGCCACTGGGCGGGGTTCACCGTGACCCGGGTGACCCGCCCCCACAGCGGATCGAGAACAGACGCCAGGGCAGGCAGTTCGGCGGCGAGATCACGCGAGCGTGGCCACCAGGCGCCGTCCAGCAGAAGCGGTGCCGAACCGGCGGGAGCGAGCGAGAGGCGTACGGGGGACATGGGACGCCGGTCTTCGGACGTCGTCGGAGGGGAGACGGTCGCAGTCATGACGCGAACCCTGCCCCGGGCGGGCCTGAGCCGACCCGGCGTATTCGATCACCGAAAACGGCACAGACGCGAAATGTCCGTGCGCGGAGTGTTCCCGGTACCTCCAGCCTACTCTTCGCGGCGCCCGAGCAGGCCGTACGCCGGGAGCAGCCCACCCGATGAGGCCGAAGCCTCTCGTCGGGGCTCGTCGAGGAGTAGCCTGAGGACTTCGAGGGCTTTCGTGCACCGGCGCCGCCGGTCCCGTCCTCGGTCACCCAACCACCGGGCGCTCCGTCAGCCAGCGCAGGCCCGCAGTCAGGCTTCTTCCTCATGATCATGAACTCCACTCAGCTGCGTCCGCACGCGGCACCGTTCCGCTCACGTGCCGCGCGCCTCGTCCTCGGATCCGCCAGCCGTTTCGGCCGTCCGGACGGCGCTTGGTGGCCACGGACCCGCGACCTGGCACGAGAACTCGGCGAACTGGCCGACGTGATCGATCCGCTGTGGGGCCGGCTCACCCACGTGGCCGTCAATCCCCGCCACTGGCAGCCTCTCCCGCACGGCCTGGTCGTCGTCAACGGCTACGAGGTGGCGGTCGACCGATTCACCGAGGTGCTCAACCCGCACAGGATCCTGCTGCAGTCCTACACCGCGGGCCGCTGGGATCTCCTCGTGGTGCCGCCCCCGACGAGCGCGTCGTCAGCAGCCCGGCTCATGGCGGCCGTGGCGTAGCGCAGCGGCGCGTGCATGCCCCGGACCCACACGCTCCGTGCCGGTGTCGATGAGGATCTGTTCCGCCGACGTCTGACTGCCGGCGCGCACGGCCGCGGCCATGGCCGCGCGGGCCGCGTCGGCCGCGGTGTGCGGCGGAACCACCAGCAGCGAAAAGAGATCATTGCTGCCCCGGGTGATGAGAACGGTGTCGTCTCCGACCGGGAAGGAGTCGATGCGGACGACACGACCGTCGATCGTCAGCCGCGTCGGCAGCTCGTCCCAGGCGTCGGTGTCCAGACCGACACGTGTGATCGGCCCGAGGTACTCGGACAGCGCGGAGACGAGGCCGGGCAGTTCACCGGCGATGTCGCGGGAGCGGGGCCACCACGCCCCGTCGAGCGCACCCTTCCGGTCATGCGTCGTCTCAAGCCGCACCACCGCGGTTCCAGGTCGCGAAACCGCCTGATGCACAGCGTCGGGCAGGAGCCTGCTCACCCGCGGGGGGTCGGGGTCGGACATCGCACTCGCCTGCCTACCGGGGACGGCAAACCGAAAGTCTCCTGGTTTCACGGTACTCCTCGGCCGACGACGGCCGGGATTCCACGATCACCGGGCTACTCACCGTCATCGCCGCACGCGATGAAGAACAAGGTCGAGGTGTGCTTCCCTCGACCTGCGCTTCTGGGCGGCACCAAGGCCCGTCACCCCGACGTACTCGCCGCCAACGCAAGGAACGCGCCAGCGCCCGCGGTGTCGGTCTGTCAGCAGCCGCCGGAGGCGGCCGGTGCGCCGATGCCGATCTGCAGCGTGGCAGGGGCCGCGCAGCAACCTCCGCCTTCGCCGCTCCGCGCGGCGTCGGGCTCGTCGAACAGACCCGCGCCGCCACACACACCGGTCTCCGGCAGGGTCAGCTCGACGCGTTCGGCCGCCTCGTGGTCACCGGCGAGTGCGGCCGTGATGGAGCGGACCTGCTCGTAGCCGGTCATGGCGAGGAAGGTGGGGGCGCGGCCGTAGGACTTCATGCCGGCCAGGTAGACGCCCTGCTCCGGGTGGGACAGCTCCTTCACGCCGTGCGGGTAGACCGTGCCGCAGGAGTGGACGTTCGGGTCGATCAGCGGAGCCAGCGCGGTCGGGGCCTGGAGGCGTTCGTCGAGGCCGAGGCGGAGCTCGGAGAGGAAGCTGAGGTCGGGGCGGAAGCCGGTCAGGACGACGACCTCGTCGACCGCGTCCAGGCGGCGGCCGTCCTCGGCGACCAGGACCAGCCGGTCGCCGTCACGCTCGACCGCTTCCGTACGGAACCCGGTGACGGCGCTCGCGTGCCCCTGCTCCACCGCCGCCTTGGCACGCAGGCCGAGGGCGCCGCGGGCCGGGAGCTGGTCGGCCTCGCCGCCACCGTACGTGGCGTCGCCGATGCTGCGGCGCAGGATCCAGACCGCGTGCGTGTCCGCCTCTTCCCCGGCCAGGTCGGCGAGCAGGGCGAGAGCGGTGAACGCGGAGGCGCCGGAACCGACGACCGCCGTGCGCTTGCCGACGTAGCGGGCTCGGACAACCGGGTCCTTCAGGTCGGGGACGCGGTAGGTGATGTGCTCGGCCGTCCTCTTCTCGCCGAGGGCGGGGATTCCGTTCGCACCCATCGGGCTGGGCACGGACCAGGTGCCGGAGGCGTCGATGACCGCGCGAGCGGTGATCCGCTCCTCGCCGCCGTCCGCCGTCACGATGTGCACGGCGAAGGGCTGCTCCTCACGGCCGGAGTCGACGATCCGGTCCCGGCCGGCGCGGGCCACGCCGGTGACCGTCACTCCGTAGCGGACCTGGTCGCCGAGGACGTCCGCGAGCGGCTGGAGGTACCGCTCGACCCAGTCGCCGCCGGTCGGGTACGTCGTCCCGTCGGGGCGGACCCAGCCGGTTGAAGCGAGCAGCTTCTCGGCGGCCGGGTCGGTGACCTCGGCCCAGGGCGAGAACAGGCGGACGTGCGCCCATTCGCGCACCGCAGTGGCAGCGGACTGGCCGGCCTCCAGCACCAGGGGCTCCGCGCCGCGCTCGACGAGGTGTGCGGCTGCGGCCAGGCCGACGGGGCCGGCGCCGATGACCACAACGGGCTGCTGGTGGTCGGTGGTGGACACGCTGGTGTTGGACACGGCGACGACACTCCCTTTTGCTTCGACATCTGTCGATCCCTTGCGAGACCAGGATGGCACCTGCTTCGATGAGCGTCAACATAGACACTTATCGAAGCCGTAGTACTTGAGCGATCCGAGGGAGCGGGCATGGAACACGTCGACGTGGCGGTCATCGGTGGTGGCCAGTCCGGACTGGCCACCGCACACGCCCTGCGCAAGCAGGGTCTGGCACCGGTGATCCTGGAAGCGTCCGGGCAGCCGGCGGGGTCATGGCCCCGCTACTACGACAGCCTCACCCTCTTCTCCCCCGCGGCCCGCAGCTCCCTTCCGGGCCTGCCGTTCGGCGGCGATCCGGACCGCTACCCGCACCGGGACGAGGTCGTCTCCTACCTGCTGCGTTACGCCGAGCGCCTGGACGCCGACGTCCGCACCGGTATGCGTGTGCAGGAGGTGCGTATGAGCGACGAAGCCTTCGTCCTCACCCTGGAAACCGGAGAACGCATGACGGCCCGGGGCATCGTGGCGGCCTCTGGAACCTTCGGCCGGCCTCACCGGCCCGCCCTCCCAGGGTTGGACGACTTCACGGGCACCGTGCTGCACGCGGCCGAGTACCGGGGGCCGGAACCACTCGCCGGGCTGGGGGGCTCCCCGGCCGGAGGCTGGGGGAGGGTCGTGGTCGTCGGGGCCGGCAACTCGGCGGTGCAGATCGCCGCCGAGCTGGCCACACATACCCGGGTGACGCTCGCGGCGCGGCATCCGGTGCGGTTCGCCCGGCAGCGCCCGCTGGGCCGGGACCTGCACTGGTGGCTACAGCGGACAGGGCTCGACACCCTGCCGGTGGGCAGGTTCCTGCGCACGCCGCCGACACAGTTGGTGATCGACGACGGCCGCTACCGCGCCGCGGTTGCAGCCGGCGCCCCGGACTTGCGCCCGGTGTTCAGCGCGATCGACGGCACGAAGGCGACATGGACCGACGGCGCCACCGAGGAGATCGACACGATCGTCCTGGCCACCGGGTACCGACCCGACCTCGGCTATCTGCGCCCGCTCGGCGCCCTCGACTGCGACGGCCACCCGCGCCACCGGGAGGGCCTGTCGACCACCCATCCCGGACTGGCGTACGTCGGCCTGGAATGGCAGCGCAGCCTCTCCTCGAACTCCCTGCGCGGGGTCGGCAGGGACGCCGCCCTCGTCGTACGGCGCCTTGTCGCCCATCTCGACGCCCGCTGACTCTGGGCAGCCTAGTTCGACATGTGTCAACATAGACGTATGTCGAATGTCAAGGCACTGCCGCTGCTGGAACGATCCGAGGCCCCCGTCGCCGCGGTGCCGTGCTGCCCGCCGTTGAGCGAGCGTCCCTTCACCGCCGAGGAGGCCGAGCGCACCGCCCGTATGTTCAAGGCGCTCGGCGACCCCGTGCGGCTGCGGCTGTTCTCGGCCGTCGCCTCGCACGAGGGCGGCGAGGCGTGCGTGTGCGACATCTCCGACGTCGGTGTCTCGCAGCCGACCGTCTCCCACCACCTCAAGAAACTCAAGGAGGCCGGCCTGCTCACGTCCGAGCGGCGCGGCACCTGGGTCTACTACCGGGTCGAGCCGTCGGTACTGGCGGCGATGGGACAACTGCTGGCCGTTCGGTAGCGCACGCGGATCACCTTGCTCCTTCGAGAAGCCCGGCGATCTCCCGCGCTGCGTCGCGGGCCGGCCGTCCGACGCCGATGAGCGTGGCGGAGGCGGGGCCCGTCCAGTCTCCGTATCCGAGGAGGTGCAGCCGGGGGTCCGCCACTGCACGCGTGCCCTGGGTGGGGATGTGGCCACGCGGGCCGCGCGGGCCCAGGGGTGACAGGTGGGAGAGGGCAGGCCGGAAGCCGGTGCACCAGATCACCACGTCGGCGGGCGCTCGCGTGCCGTCGACCCAGGCGACGCCGTCGCGGTCGAGGCGGGCGAACATGGGTGACGCTTTGAGCCGCCCGGCGTCCCGGGCCTCGCGCACGGGCGGTACGGCGACGACGTCCCCCAGCGAGGCGACGCCTCCGGTGTCGGTGCGGCCCTCGTCGAGGGCGCGACGTCGGGCGGTGGCCGCGTCGAACAGGGCGCGGCCGTCGATGTCGTCGGCGAGGTACCGGGGCGGACGCCGGGTCACCCAGGTCAGTTCGGTGTCGTGGGCGAGGTCGGCGGCGATCTGCGCGCCGGAGTTGCCGCCCCCGACGACGATCACGCGTTGGCCCGCGAAGTCCCGCGGTCCGCGGTAGGAGACGGTGTGCAGTTGCCTGCCCTGGAAGTCGCCGCGGCCGGGGACGGCGGGGAGGAAGGGACGCCACCAAGTGCCGGTCGCGCTGATCACCGCGCGTGTGTACCACGGGCCGGAGTCGGTCTCCACTCGCAGCAGCCGGCTGTCGGCGTGCACGCCGATCACCCGGACCGGTCGCTGCACCGGGAGGTCGTATCGCTTCTCGTAGTCGCTCAGGTAGGCCACCACGTGCCCGGCGTCCGGGTACTCCTGGCCCGGCTGCGGCGGCATGAGGCGACCGGGGAGCGAGGAGAAGGCGGCCGGGGAGAACAGGTGGAGCGAGTCCCAGGTGTGCTGCCAGGCCCCGCCCGGCGTGGCCTGGGCGTCGAGGACGACGAAGTTGAGGCCCAGGCGGCGCAGGTGGTAGCCGGCGGCGAGCCCTGCCTGGCCTCCGCCGATCACCACCACGTCGGAGTGCTGTGTCATGCCGCCTGCGCCGCCGCGCACGTGGTGGACCGGACGGTGCGGGCCGTGAGGCAATGCATCAGTAGCCTCTGCCCTCGGTGGTCGGAGCGGACGGGGTGAACTTCTTGCGCCAGGCCAGCGAAACATAGACGAGGCCAATCAGGACGGGCACCTCGATGAGCGGTCCCACCACGCCGGACAGGGCCTGGCCGGAGGTGACGCCGAAGGTGGCGATGGCGACGGCGATGGCCAGCTCGAAGTTGTTGCCGGCGGCGGTGAAGGCGAGGGTGGCCGTCCGGTCGTAGGCGAGGCCGATCGCCTTGCCCAGCAGGAAGGTGCCGAAGAACATGACCGCGAAGTACACCAGCAGCGGCAGCGCGATGCGGACCACGTCCAGCGGCTGCGAGGTGATGGTCCTGCCCTGCAGGGCGAACAGGATGACGATCGTGAACAGCAGGCCGTGGAGCGCCCACGGACCGATCCTCGGCAGGAAGCGGGACTCGTACTTCTCGCGGCCGAGCCTCTTCTCGCCGATGCGGCGGGTGAGGAAGCCCGCGAGCAGTGGAACGCCGAGGAAGATGACGACGTTCAGGGCGATCTTCCACATGGAGATGTCCAGGTGTTCGCCGTCGCCCAGGCCCAGCCGGCCGGGCAGCAGATCGAGGTAGAACCAGCCCAGCAGGCCGAACGCCAGGACCTGAAAGACCGAGTTCAGCGCGACGAGCACGGCCGCGGCCTCGCGGTCGCCGCAGGCGAGGTCGTTCCAGATGATGACCATGGCGATGCAGCGGGCCAGGCCGACGATGATCAGGCCGGTGCGGTACTCGGGCAGGTCCGGCAGGAAGATCCAGGCGAGCGCGAACATCACCGCCGGGCCGACGATCCAGTTGATCACCAACGACGAGGCCATGAGCCTGCGATCGCCGGTGACGGCGTCGAGCCTGTCGTAGCGGACCTTGGCCAGGACCGGATACATCATGATCAGCAGGCCGATGGCGATCGGCAGGGAGATGCCGCCGATCTCGACCTTGGCGAGGGCGTCGTTCAGGCCCGGGATGGCTCGGCCCAGGCCGAGGCCGACGGCCATGGCGATGAGGATCCAGACGGCGAGGAAGCGGTCGAGCGTCGACAGCTTCGCGACGACGGAGGGCTCCTCGGCGGTCGTCGCGGGGGCTTCGGTGCGGGTCACGGACAGGCCCTCTTGTTGTCGACGGCGTTGCGTGCGGAGTCGGCCAGGTCGGCGAACTGACCGGCGAGCGAGGCGATGACGTCCGGGCGGAGCCTGTAGTACGTGTAGCGGCCGCACGGCTCGGTTTCGACGACGCCGGCCTCGCGCAGCACTCTCAGGTGGTTGGAGAGGTTGGTCTGCCGGGCACCGGTCTCCTCCACGAGGTGGGTGGTGCACAGCGTCTCTTTGGCGAGCAGGGTCACGATCCGCAGCCTGAGCGGGTCCGCCAGGACCCGGATCAGGTCAGTGTCGACTGACGTCATCATGCACTGATACTCTCACATCAGTGGTGACTGACACCATCGGGCGCTGATGCCATGCGCGCCTGATGCCGTCTCAAGACAAGAGAGACCTCCTGATGCCCGACAAGCCTTCCGTGCTGTTCGTCTGCGTCCACAACGCCGGCCGCTCGCAGATGGCAGCCGCGTGGCTGACCCACCTGGCCGGGGATCGCGTCGAGGTCCGTTCCGCCGGATCCAACCCGGGCGAGAACGTCAACCCGGCCGCCGTCGAGGCGATGCGCGAGGTCGGTGTCGACATCTCCGCCGAGGTGCCAAAGATGCTGACCGTGGACGCGGTCAAGGAGTCCGACGTCTGCATCACCATGGGCTGTGGCGACACATGCCCGTTCTTCCCGGGCAAGCGCTACTTGGACTGGCAGTTGGAGGACCCGGCCGGCCAGGGCGTCGAGGCCGTCCGCCCGATCCGCGACGAGATCAAGGTGCTGGTCGAGGGCCTGATCAAGGAGATCGCGCCAGAGCCGCAGTCATGAGCAACGCCCGCAGCCCGCACTCGGATCGACCATGGCCTCACGACAGATCGCCTACTTGAGCCGGCGTACACACCTCGGAGCATCCACGGCCCCGGGGCACCGATAGCGCGCAGCGCAGCAACCAACCCGTCGGCCTTCCCCACCACCGATACTCGACAAAACCTCGGTCCAGGCTCGCGTCACGTCGCCGAAGTCCAGCAACAGCCCCCGGACCTGCCGGAGCAGAACGCGCAGGACCACAACACCCGCGACGCCTCCGAGCCCCATCCCGATCCACCACATCGGCCGCCTCCTCGCCCAGAACCCCAGGCTGCCTGCGGCGAAGATCGAAGTCTGTACCCAAAGAGACGCTTTTTGTGATCTTGGCATCCTCGGTTAGGAGTGTGCACACGCAAGTCACCGTGGCAGCGGTGCTCCCCCGCCAGGCATTCCTCATCGCCAAGTGCCCAGCGGCCCTCCGCGAAGCAGCGCCGACCAGCCTCGTGCCCACAGCGTGCCCATACGACCGGACAACAACGGTAAACAGCGGCGCGGAACAGGTAGCCGAAAGCGCGCTCCAGAATACGTAGCCGCAGGTGAGAGGTGGTCTCACCCGTGAAGCGCCCTCGCTTCCCAAGCTGAGAGCGCGAGTTCGATTCTCGTCACCCGCTCCATGCGAACCCCCAGGTCAGTGACCCGGGGGTTCTTTGTTGTCCAGACCGGTGAGCGGGTGCCGCATCACAACCGCACCACCAGCCCGCCGGTGGCTCCTCCCTGTGGTGCGCGCGGTCGTCGATGTGGTGCTTCGCACGCTCGGCCGTGGCGAGTCAGAGCGCCGATCACCGGAGTCAGCGGCCGGCGCACCACCGCCGGCGGATCCTCCGCGTGGCCCGGCAATGGCCTCTCACCAGCCGCTCCACCGCCGCCCTCGCCACGGCTCGCACTCCTGCCGAAGCGGCTGCCCGGCGGATTCACCCGTCCTACGTCAGCCCCTCACCCCTCGGCACGCACCACCCACCACGCGGCATGGCACGTCAGACAACGTCGTGGATGTTGTGCTCGTTCAGGTCGGACGCGTGCCGGGCGACAGTGCTGTAGTCGGCATCGTCGTGGAGGACAGTCAGGCCGTGATGGGCGGCGGTGGCTGCGATGACAAGGTGCACTGCCGAGGCCCTGCGGTGCTCCCCGGCCTGAGCCATACGGTGTTGCACCGCGCTGACCCAACGCCCTGCGTTCTTCGGCACCGCCGCATCGGGATAGAGGTCGGAGAACATTTCCGCGATCTCGTCGTACTCACGGCGGTTCCGGGCGTTGTACAGGAACTCGGTGCGTTGCACGTAGCAGGATGCGATGGCCCCGGCATCGATCGCGTCGTGCCAGGCCGATTGCAGTTTCGGATCGCGGAGCAGCCGGACCAGGCCGGACGTGTCGAGCAGGTAGATCACCGGCTGTGCTTCTCCGCCCTGTGCAGACGCTCGGCGTCCTCGACGGCACCCCACTCACGAGCACGCTCGAAGTGCCGGCTGATGCGCGCCGCACGCTCCTGCTGCTCGGCGTAGAAGTTCAGAGCGAGATTGACCGCCTCCTTCTTGGTCCGGACACGGGCCAGAGCCATGGCGCGCTCCAGGGCATCGTCATCGATGTCGATCTGCGTCACGGACATGCCGCACCTCCGAGGCAAACGATGTTGGTGATGTACATAGAGGAATACGTCACCAACATTCGCTGGTCCACGCGTCACTCGCTGTGTGCGTCGGCGATCGTCCTTGGCAGCGTTGCCTTCAACCGCGACGGCACCCGCATCGGCAAGGGCGCCGGTTACCGCGACGTCGAGTTCACCCTGCTCACCGAGGCCGATCTGGTGACGCCGGCAACCGTCGTCGTCACCACAGTCCACGCCCTCCTGGACCGACTGGTCGACCCTGACCGCGGAGAAGATCGCTGCAATCCCTGCGCTCGCGGCTCGTTCGTCTCAGGCAGGCCCGAACCACCGCCCTGCTTCCCTGAGTCGTCGGTGCACAGGACATCGCGGATCTGCGTCTCCTCTTCGGCTGGGTGCCGGTCGACGACCGCGCCTACGACCGCGCCTGGCAGGTCCAGGAGATCCTCACCCAGCGCGGACAGCACCGCAGTGCCGGAGCCGTCGACCTCGTGGTGGCGGCCACGGCCGAGTTGCAGGGACTGACCCTCCTTCACCGTGACCGTGACTTCGAGTGCATCGCCGCCGCCACAGGCCAGGCGCTCCAGTGGTACGGGCCGAAACCCGGCGCTCTACGTGGACAACGGCAGTGTGCTCACCTCCGCCGGCAAGGCCGCCGCGATGGACCTGTGCCTGCACCTCGTCCGGCTCGACCACGGTTCGGGCGTGGCCAACGCCGTCGCCCGGCGCCTGGTCGTGCCGCCGCACCGGGACGGCGGCCAGGCCCAGTTCGTGCCGTCCCCGGTGCCCGTTCGGGACGACCACCCCCTGACCGCGCTGTTCCCCTGGGTGATGGAACGGCTCGACCAGCCGCTCACCGTGGAGGATCTGGCACGCCGGGCGCGCATGAGCTCGCGCAACCTGGGCCGGCACTTCCGGGCGGTGACCGGCACGACTCCGCTGCAGTGGCTGCTGACGCAGCGGATCCGCCGCGCCCAGGAGTTGCTGGAGACCAGCGACGAAGGTGTCGACGCCATCGCGGCGGCCACCGGCATGGGCACCGCCACGACCCTGCGCCGGCATTTCAACCGCACGGTCGGCGTGCCTCCGGACACCTACCGCCGCACCTTCCGCTCACCACCCCGCCCCGGCTCGTAGGGCGACGGATCACGGTGCCGGAGTCCCGGACGGACGTGCCCACGGCTTCTCACCACCGGCTGCCGACGGCAACGCAGGGCCGCGGACCTGGGATTCGGCAGCGGTGTCAGAGCGGCAGGTCGTCGGGGAGGACCCGGAACGACTTGTGACGGCCCAGAGGGCGTACGGCACGGAAGTCGCGTCGGTCGAGGGTGAGGATCGCGTCGGTGTCGTAGTCGGCTGCGAGGGCCACGTTCACTGCGTCGGTGAGGTCCAGCTCGAGGGACCTGTAGCGGACGCGGACGGACTGAGCGGCGCCCAGGTGGTGCTCGGTGACCTCGGGCATGACGACCCGGGCTCGTCGCCGAGTGCGAGGCGCTGGACGGGCCGGTGCCCGGCGCGCGCATCCTGATCGGGGCCGGCAGCGAGGATCTGCCGCATGTGCTCGGCGCGCTGTCTGCTGCCGCGCCGTCCCCGACGTCTCCGCCGTCTCCGCCGCCCCCGACGTCCCCGACGTCTCCGCCGTCCCCGACGTCCCCGACGTCCCCGACGTCTCCGCCGTCCCCGCCTGCCGCGTCGTCCGTGGGTTCCGTCCCCGACCAGGGCGGCCGGAACGGCTAGGCGCCGTTTCTCGGGAATCCGTGAGAGCGCCGTCACCAGCGACGCTCTGCGACGCTCTAAGCCTGGCCTCAGGTTGACCGGGGACACTGAGCGGCAAAAACCTCGACTGGGACTGGAAGGGGGGCGGGCCGGCGTGCGGATACTGATCGCGGATGATGACCCGGCCATCCGTGACTCGCTGGAGCGGGTGCTCCAGGTCGAGGGGTACGACACCAGCACCGTCTCCAACGGTCTCGCCGTGCTCGACGAGTTCGGTGGGGCCGGTGGGGCCGGCGGTGACACGCTGGATCTGCTGCTCCTCGACGTGATGATGCCGCGCCTCGGCGGGCTGGAGACCTGCCGGCGATTGCGGGCCGCGGGCCGGGATCTGCCGGTGCTGATGCTGACCGCCCGTGACCAGGTCTCCGACCGGGTCGCGGGGCTGGACGCGGGCGCCGACGACTACCTGCCCAAGCCGTTCGCCACCGAGGAGTTGCTGGCCCGGGTGCGGGCCCTGCTGCGTCGGCGCACGCCGACCGAAGAGGCGTCGCAGATCCTGTCGTACGCCGACGTCCGGCTCGATCCCGACCGGTTCGAGGCGTGGCGGGGTGACCGGCCGCTGCACCTGACCCGGACCGAGTTCTCCCTCCTCGAGGTGCTGGTGTGCAACGCGACCCGGGTCCTGACCCGCGACGCGCTGTTCGAGGCGATGTGGGGCTTCGGCATGAGCTCCACCGCCAACAACCTCCAGGTGTACGTGAGTTACCTGCGTCGCAAGATGGAGGCCGAGGGGGAGCCGCGACTGATCTACACGCTGCGCGGCCTGGGATACACGCTCCGGGAGACTCCTCCATGAGCAGGTCCGCCGCCGGCCGGGAACCGCGCCGGCTGACCCGATGGTGGCGCCGGCGGTCCCTGCGGACCAGGCTGACGGTGATCGCGGCGACCGCCATCGCGGTCAGCGTGTTCGGGGCCTTCCAGGTGGCCAGCGAGCTCCTGGACTGGGAGCTGCGGGACACCGCCGAGAACCAGCTGCGCGCCGACTCCCGCGTCCTGGCGGCGAACGCGGAGCGCGAGGGGCCGGCGCAGGTCCAGCTGTCGCCGTATCCCGGATCCGGTCGGCTGGTGCGGGTCGTCCTGCCCGACGGATCGGTCCGGACGCCTGCCGGCCAGCCCTCGCTTCCCCCGGTCAGCGAAGACGCCGAGCGCGTGGCGGAGGGCGCGTCGGCCGACCTGATGGAGTCGGACGACAGCGACGAGGACGGCTACCGCATCTACACGCTGCGGGCGGGCGACGGCGCGGTCCAGGTGGCCCGCGCCGTCGACGACGGCCCGGTCAACCGGTTCGGGTTCGGCATGCTGCTGATCGGGCTGTTCTGCGCGGCCGGCGGCGGCCTTGTCGGGCGGGCCGTGGCGCGGACCGGGCTGGCACCGATCGACCGGCTGACCGCCGCCGCGGTGCGTGTCGCGCACACCCGGGAGCTGGACGCCGACATCCCGGACGAGGGCGGTGGGGAGATCCGGCGGCTGATCCAGTCGATCAACGACATGCTCGCCGCGCTCCGGGAGTCCCGGCGGGCACAGCGGCTGCTCGCCGAGGACGCCGCCCACGAGCTGAAGACCCCGCTCACCAGCCTGCGCCTCAACGTCGAGCTGCTGATGCGGCTCGACCGTCGCGGCACCCTGGACAGCGCCCTGCCGGCGGAGAGCCGAACCCGGGTGCTCAACGATCTCGGCGCCCAGGTGGCCGAGTTGAGCACCCTCGTCGCCGAGCTGACCGACCTGGCGCGTGGTGACGTCAGCGACGAGAGCACCGAGCTGCTCGACCTCGCCGACGTGGTGGCCGCCGCCGCGGCCCGGGCGCGTTCCCGCGTGCCCGACATCGAGGTCGCGCTCGACGTGACCTCCGTGTGGGTCAGCGGGCGTCCCGCCGCGCTGGAGCGAGCGGTGCTCAACCTCATCGACAACGCCGGCAAGTGGTCCCCCGCGGACCAGCCGGTCCGGGTCCGGCTCCGTGCCGAGGGCGCGTCGGCGGTGCTCGAGGTCGACGACGCCGGGCCGGGCATCGACGCGGCCGACGTACCGCGGGTGTTCGACCGGTTCTACCGTGCCGACAGCGCTCGCGCGTTGCCGGGGTCCGGTCTGGGGCTGTCGATCGTGCAGCGGGTCGTCGACGCCCATGGCGGCCGGGCCACCGTCGCCCGCTCCGCCCGCGGTGGCGCGCTGCTTCGGCTCGACCTGCCGGCCGCGGACCCGCCTGCCCCGGTCGCGCCCGCCGCCTCCGGGGAGGACACCGGCACTCGCTGACCGACGTTCGCCGCTCCGTACGCGCTGACCCGCCCCGGTGGTGCGGCGCCTGAGCCCAGTAGGGCGGCGCCCTCAGCCGTATGCAAGAGATCCGGGACGGGGCTGTGGCCCCGTCCCGGATCTCGTCCGTGCCGCCGCACTCACCGTTGCAGCGCGGACTCCTCGTCGTCGGCGAGGGGTTGTCGGGGCTGTTGTCGGGGCTGGTGGCCGGCCGGCGGCTCCGCCGCCGGGCGGGACAGCCGGCTCGGCCACCACATCCGCTCGCCGATCAGCAGGGTGAGGGCGGGCACCAGGACCGACCGCACCAGCAGGGCGTCGAGGAGCACGCCGAAGGCGACCAGGAACCCGAGCTCGATCATCATCACCAGCGGAAGGGTGACGAGGACCGCGAACGTGGCCGCCAGGACCAGGCCCGCCGAGGTGATGACGCCACCGGTGGCCGAGAGGGCCTTGAGCATGCCCTCTCTGGTGCCGAGCCGCACGGTCTCCTCCCGGGCCCGGCTGGCCAGGAAGATGTTGTAGTCGATGCCGAGCGCCACCAGGAACAGGAAGGCCAGCAGCGGCACCGAGTGGTCGATCCCCTTGAAGCCGAGGAGCGTGTCGAAGACGAACACGCTGCCGCCGAAGGCCGCGGCGAACGAGACGATGACGGTGGCCATCAGGACCAGCGGGGCCAGGACCGCGCGCAGCAGCAGCCCGAGGATGATCAGGACGACGACGAGCACCAGCGGGATCACCAGCTTCTCGTCGTGCCGGGTGGTCACCTCGGTGTCGAGGTTCTCCGCACTCGGCCCGCCGACGATCGCCTCCGCCCCGCTCACCGCGTGCACGGCGGTCCGCACCCGCTTGATGGTGTCGTACTCCGCGGGGGTGTCCGGCGCGTCCTCCGGGAACACGGAGATGCCGGCCCAGTCACCGGTGGTCTGCTCCGGGACGGCCATGGCCACACCGGGAGTGTCCTTGACGACGTCGAGCACCTGCTTCTGGTGCGCCGGCCGCGCGAAGACCGTCATCGGCTGGCCGCCGAGCTCCGGGAAGTGCTCGCGGAGAACGGTGAAGCCGGTGACCGACTCCGGCGGGGACAGGAACTGGTCCTGCTCCCGCAGGGCGCCGGTGTTGCCCGCCAGTCCGAGGGCGAGCACGCCGAGGACGCCGAGCGAGCCGAGCGTCGCCACCCACCGGCGGCGGCTGATGGCGGTGCCGAGCCGACCCCACAGCCCCCGCTTCTCCTCCACGGTCGTGCTGAACCGCGGGACGGCCGGCCAGAAGATCCGCCTGCCGAGGACGACGAGCACCGCCGGGAAGAGCGTCAGCATGGCCACCAGCGCGCACAGGATGCCGGCCGCGCCGATCGGGCCCAGGCCGCTGGTGCTGTTCAGGTCCGCGACGAGCAGGCACAGCAGGCCGGCGACCACGGTGGCCGCCGACGCGACGATGGCCGGCGCGGCGCCGCGCAGCGCGTGGACCATCGCGACCCGGACGTTCTCGTGCTGGTGCAGCGCCTCCCGGTACCGGGCGATGAGCAGCAGCGCGTAGTCCGTGCCGACGCCGAACACCAGGATCGTCAGCAGCGCCGAGTTCTGGTCGTTGACGACGATGCCGAAGCCCTTGACGAGGAGGTAGACGGTCCCCATCGAGGTCAGTGCGGCCGCGCCGACGGCCACCAGCGGGATGATCCACAGCACCGGGCTGCGGTAGGTGAGGATGAGCAGGAGCGTGACGACGGCGAGGGTGGTGAGGAGGACCTGCTCGTCGATGCCGTCGAACACGGCATCCATGTCGCCGTCGATCGCGCCCGGGCCGGTCACGTCGAGTTCCAGGCCGGCGGGGCGGTCCTTCGCGGCGTCCCGCAGCGGGCCGACGATCTCCTCCGGTGGGCCGTACTCCTTGCTCACGTCGAGGGTGAACACCATCGCCTTGCCGTCGGTGGACAGTTGCGCCGGTGAGCTCTCGCCGTCCTCGCCGTCCTCGCCGTCCTCGTCGTTCTTGGCGGCCTCATCGTTCGTGCCGGTCTCGCCGGACGCCGCCGTCGCCTTCGGCGGGTACTGCTCGGCCAGGGTGTCGTAGTGGCGCTCGACCGTCGCGCGGTCGGCGTCGGTCAGGCCGTCGTCGCGGTGGTACACGAAGACGAACGTGCTGTCCTCACCGCCGGGGAGACTGTCCTCCAGCACCGCCACCTTGGTGGACTCCGCACTGGCCGGCAAGGTGTCCACGGCACTGTCGGTGGTGACCGAGCTCAACTTCGCGCTCAGCGGCACCATGCCCGCCGCCAGCACCAGCCACAAGCCGATCACCAACCATGGCACCCACCGGCCTGCCAACCGGCCGCCCGGCGTTCTCCCGGACGGCACCGCGTCGACTGCCATCACTAGCCTCCTGCATACGGGTCGCTCGCTTTTCTGGACGCCGACTTCCTAGCGAGCGAACCTGAGGCGACTGTTAGTGCGGTGCTCAGGCCGGGTGGCCGAACGAGTCCACGGTGGAAAGCCCGACTCGATCCGAGCACACGGCAGGCACGGTCCTCGTCGTCACGCGCGTGCCGAAGTCCCGTGCGTACGTGCTGAGTCCGTGCCTGCTCCTGCGCCGCTTCACCGGCGTCGTGGAGGCGCCCGGCCCCATCGAATGCCGTTCACCGCCGCTCCCGCCTGGGTGAGCCGAGCAACAGCTCGACCATGACCCGGGCGTCACGCCGGCGAGACGGGCTCGCGGACCACACGCCGGGCATGACTACGCAGCACAAGAGAGTGAGGGGAGTGAGGACGACGATCACGCCGATCCATGGACAGGCCACTGTGACGGGTACCAGGAGACCCTGACACCAGGCCGAGCAGCGGCCCCGCCCTCACGGGTCGATAGCGCTCGCCATGCGCCGGATCCCTTCCTGTCGACGGAGCTTCGGGCTCCGACCCGACACCCACGCGTTTTTACGGCCACAGGACTGGCCGTCATTCATGGGACACCGGTGATCGCACGCGCCAGGATGGCGGGTCCACGGCAGGCGTGCGCGGCGCCCCATCCCCCGTCGATGGGAGCAGTTTCATGGTGCCGCACTGCCCCGGATCGTGGAAGGCGTTTCCTTGAGATGGCAGGCAACTGCCGGCCTCAGAAGTGCCCCCGCGGGAGTCCCGGGTTGTCGGTCCTGTCCGACGCGGAGCGAGCGCGTCGCGTCCGTGTCCCGCTCGTCGTGGGAGGGCCCCCCATGGGCCGAACGGCGCAGGCCGGGAACAGCCGGTCCGGGCAGTGCTGTTGCATCGACCGAGGTGCCGGAGCCGTGCGGGCGTGGACGCGTGGAGATCTCCGGATCGTCCGCCCCACCCGGATCCGGGGCGCAGACGGTGGTACGCCCGCCACGCTGCTCGACCAGGACTTATCAACCAGGACTTAGCAACTTCGCAGGAGGACTGTTCCCATGGCTGACCGGCCCTTGACGCTCATGGCAGTGCACGCCCATCCCGACGACGAGGCCACCGGGACCGGAGGGGTCCTCGCCCGGTACGCGGCGGAAGGCGTCCGCACGGTTCTGGTCACCTGTACCGACGGCGGTTGCGGTGACGGGCCGGGGGGCGTGAAGCCGGGTGATCCCGGGCACGATCCGGCAGCGGTCGCCGCGATGCGCCGCCGGGAGTTGGAGGCGAGCTGCGACGTCCTGGGGGTCGGCGAGCTGGAGATGCTGGGGTACGCCGACTCCGGGATGATGGGCTGGCCGAGCAACGACGCCCCCGGGTCCTTCTGGCGGACCCCGGTGGAGGAGGGCGCCGCCCGGCTCGCGGACCTCATGCGGCACTACCGGCCCGATGTGGTCGTCACCTACGACGAGAACGGCTTCTACGGTCACCCGGACCACATCCAGGCCCACCGCATCACGATGGCGGCGCTGGAGATGACCGGGCTGACGCCGAAGGTGTACTGGACCACGATGCCCCACTCGGGGCTGCGGCGGTTCGGTGAGGCGATGCGCGAGTTCCAGGAGGACCTGCCGGAGCCGGATCCCGCCGAGGCCGACGCCATGGCCGACATCGGGCTGCCCGACGACGAGGTCACCACCTGGGTGGACACCACGGCGTTCAGCGGCCGGAAGTTCGACGCGCTGGCCGCGCACGCCAGTCAGGGCGAGAACATCTTCTTCCTCAAGATGGGCAAGGAGCGGTTCACCGAGTTGATGGGCGTGGAGACCTTCGTGCGGGTCCAGGACCCGACCGGCGCCCCCATGCCCGAGAACGACCTCTTCGCCGGACTGCGCTGACCGGTCCGTCCGGCCCCGCCGAGAGGCCCGGGGGGGGACGGACGGGGCGTGAGCGGCCCGCCTCCCTCGGTCGGGACCGGCCTCCGATCCGTCGGTCGGTCGGCCTCCGATCCGTCGGTCGGTACCGGCCTCCGCGTCCGCTGTGACCGCCCCCACCGCCGTGGCCGTTCCTCAGCCCATCCGTCCCAGTGCCTCCCGTGCGCGCCGGGCGTCCCGGATGCGCTGTTCGTAGGTCGCGCCCACGACGAGCAGCAGCAGTCCGGCGAGCGCGGGCGGCAGCCAGCGGGGGAGGACGCCGGCCAGTTGGACCAGGTAGGGGGCGAGTTCGTGCAGGGCGTCCAGCACGAGCACGCCGCCGCCGAGGACGAGCGGGGCCTGGAGGCGGTGGCGCGCGCCGAGCAGGGTGACGGCGAGGGCCGCCGTGCCGAGCAGCAGGGGGCGTTGCCAGTCCGCGTCGGCCCACGCGGCGAGCAGGCTCGGCACGAGCGTCGCCGAGAGGCCGGGACCGTAGGCCGACCACGACGAGGCCCGCGGGTCCCGGCGGCGCCGCAGGAAGCCCACGACCAGCGCCGGGACGGTCACCGGCAGGGTGTACGCCTCCGGGGTGCTCACAACCCACGACCCGAGCCGCACCCAGGTGGCCAGCAGGAACAGCGCGGCGGCCACGTACCCGGCCTGGCGTCGGTCCGCGCGTACGGCGGTCCCTGCGGCGATCACTGCGCACAGGGCCAGGACGAGCGCCAGCACCGGCGGGTCGGTGACGGCCAGCCCGACGGCCAGGAAGGCCGCGCAGGCACCCGTGGCCTCGACCGGGACGGCGGCGCGCGGGACCCGTGCGGCCAGCAGGGCCGCGGCGGCGGGGACGGTCAGGACGAGCAGCGCCGTGTGCGCGGGCGGCCACTCCGCGGCGGCGCCGACCGCGCAG